>CAYFZZ010000305.1:0-2538 GCA_964347545.1 uncultured Planctomycetaceae bacterium
TACCTACCACCCCTGCGACGCTCAGAATCGATACAACCGGCATAAATTGCCATGGGGAAGGTAGAAGGTAGAAGGTGGAAGGTAGAAGGTGGAAGGTCGAAGGCGGACGACGGAAGAGGGAAGGTAGAAGGTAGAAGGTAGAAGGTAGAAGGTAGAAGGTAGAAGGTAGAAGGTGGAAGTTTGCAAGTCCGCCTTCTGTCCTCCGCCTTCCGTCCTCCACCTTCCACCTTCGCCCTTCCGCCTCCACTCTTCCGCCTGGCAATTTATGCCGGTTGTATCGATTCTGAGCGTCGCAGGGGTGGTAGGTATCGTAACGACGGGCCGGGGTGAAGACGGGCCAGGAATGGCTTTTTTTCGCCAACATCCCCCCCCGGCCGCTCGATGAAGCACTACAGGTGTTTCATCCGGCAGAAGGCGGGGAAACGCTGTCACCGCTGTGACCCAACCCTGGCGTCGCCAACGATCGCCTGGCCAGGCACGGTCACCCGGACCGAATACCGCTGTTTTTCGACCCAGAAACGAGAGGGCTCAGCAATGCGAGACGGATCTTGCATGTGGCGGGCGGCGGCCATCGGCACGCTGCTGGCCGGTTTATCCCACTCCCCCACGACCGCTCAAGACTACTACCACCCCCCCGTTCCTTCGGCCGAGCAGGGGCAGACCAGCGCGACCAGCTACAACGCGATGTTGGACCAGCTGGAGCGGCGGGTGGCCATGCTGGAGACCAACCATTCAGCGGACCACGCAGCCGAAGGTTGCCGGGAGATTGAGATCCAGACCCAGCCCAACCACAGGTTGCGCGGCCGCGTGTACGCTGACCAGATCTGGATGGACGACCTGCAGGGTCCCGGCGGAGCGGTATTTCCCGAGGACAACTTTACCGGTTTCGACACGGTCCGGCTGGGCGTGACCGGCAACATCTACGAGAACCTGAAGTACATTGCCGAAGTCGAATTCGAAGGGGACGAGGTCGATTACAAGGACGTGTATGCCGAACAGAGTGCCCTGCCCTGGGTGGGCCACCTGCGGATCGGTCACTTTAAGGAGTATGCGGGTCTGGAACAGATGACCAGCAGCCGTTACATCACCTTCATGAAACGTTCCGCTCCTACGGTGGCCTTCACCCCGGCTCGTAACTGGGGCCTGACGTTCTACAATCACGTCGACGACGACGACAACTTCTCGTGGTACGCCGGCCTGTTCCGGGGCGGCTTTCGCGATAATTATCAAGGTCGCGGTGACGGCTTTGACGATGTGCCTGGCGACCACAACGACTGGGCCGCCACGGTCCGCGCGGCCTGGCTGCCCTACTACGACGCGGCCACCCCCGGCCGCTGCCTGGTGCACGTGGGGGGTTGGGTCAGTTTCCGGCGGTCGCCCGAGGGGACCGAGGATGTCGGCGGCAATGGCCAGCTGGAGGGTTTCCTCGAGCTGGACAGCCGGGACGGGCCGCTGGACGCCCATGTCCTGCCCAACACGGAAAACAACGTCTACGGCCTGGAACTGGCTTACATGCGAGGTCCGTTCTTCATCCAGGGCGAGGCCTTCGGGCTGGAAGGCAGCGTCCCGGGCGGCAGCGACGTCGATCCCTGGGGGGCCTACGTCACGGTCGGCTACTTCCTGACCGGCGAGAACCGGGGTTACAAGAAGAGCAGCAAGGCGTTTGATCGGGTCGAGCCTTTCGAGCCCTTCTTCTGGGTCCGCACGGCGGACGGCACGGCCGCCGGCTGGGGGGCCTGGGAAGTGGCCGCTCGCTGGAGTTACCTCGATATCAGCGACGTCGCCTTCCTGGCGGTAAACGACGTCACGGTGGGCTATCAGGAAAACATCACCTTGGGTGTCAACTGGTACTGGAACCCCTACACGCGGCTGATGTTGAACTACGTCCACTCGATCAGCGACGTGACGGCCAGCAACGAGAATGTGGCCCTGGGCAAGTACGAGGGCGATCACGTGGGCGTCCGTTTCCAGATCGACTGGTAGAGTTGAGGATTTTGTTTCCGAACCATCATCCCTTTCCCATCAAGCGCTTTCCCGGCCCGCTCGCTGGCCGGAGAGCATCCGAGGAGCATTTCCCATGAAAACGCTGTACCTCACCTTCGCGATCGGCCTGGCTGTGCTGCTGGGCGTCAGCACCTCGACCAGCTGGGCGGCCGACTGCGGCTGTGCCGCCGCGGCCGACTGTGGCTGTGCCCAGGGCGCCGACTGTGGCTGTGCCCCCGGCGGCTGTGACGGCTGTGGCTGCGGCAAGGTCTGCCGCCTGGTGTGCGAGGAAGTGGAGGTCACCGCCGAGTGCTATGGGACCCGCTGTGCGGACATCTGCGTGCCGAGCTGTGGGAGCAAGTGCACCAAGACCGAGTGCGTCAAGTGCGGGATCTGCTCGTGCGATACCACGGCCGGCCGGACCCAGGTGACCTATCCCGTCGGCAAGCCGGGTTGTGCCAAGGTGAAGACGGTCAAGCACCTGGTCAAGTACCAGACGACCAAGAAGGTCAAGGTCTGGAAGTGGGAAATCGTCGACGGCTGCGGCTGTGACGC
>CAYFZZ010000306.1:0-28278 GCA_964347545.1 uncultured Planctomycetaceae bacterium
ACCACTCACCACTCACCACTCACTCCTCCCCCAGTTCCCGTGAGCGTTGGGTGGCGGCTTCGACGGCCGCGACGACGGCGGCGCGGAAGCCTCGAGCGTCGAGGGCCTGTAAGCCGGCCAGGGTGGTACCTCCCGGGCTGGTCACGCGGTCGCGAATCACCTCCGGCGGCTCGCCGCTGACCACCATCAACTCGGCCGTTCCCCTCACGGTCTGGATGGCCAGGGCGGAGGCGATGTTGGGGGGCAGGCCCATCTGCACACCCCCGTCGGTCAGCGCCTCGATAAACAGGCTGACGAACGCTGGCCCGGAACCGGAGACGCCCGTGACGGCGTCCAACAGCGATTCCTCCACCCGGTAAGCGTGTCCCACGGCGGTCAACAGCCGCTCGACCAGCGCCGCATCGGCCGCGGTGGCCTGGCCTCCCACGGCATAGCCGCTGGCACTTTGCCCGACGAGGCAGGGGGTGTTGGGCATCACGCGGATCAGATGCGTGGCGGGTCCCAGCTGATCGGCCAGCCTGGCCAGCCGCACCCCGGCGGCGATGGAAACGACCAGGGTCTCCTCCGAGATGTGTCCGGCCAGACCAGCCAACACCTCGCTCATCTGCTGCGGCTTGACTGCCAGGACCAGCACGTCGGCCCCCTGAGCCACCTGGCGGTTGTCTGTCGTCAGCTGCGCATCGGCGACCATCTGTCCGAACTGATCCCGAGCCTCGGGGGACGGATCGCTGGCCAGGATCTGCCGGCCGGGGGCCAATCCCGCTTGGACCAGCCCCCGCGCCAGGGCCCGGGCCATTTGCCCAGCGCCGATGAAACCGATCGTTTTCCCTTCCATGCTCATTTCCACTCCGCTCAATCTGATTTCCCGGCAGGAACTGCCTCCGGGCGACTTACCCCAGAACATGCTAAGCCATCGCTGGGGGCCGGACAACGGGCGACTTTGCAGGGGCGTGTGGTTCGGCACGGGAATTGACCTGGACGGCCTGCGGCCCTTCTGTCACACTCCGCCGCTCGTCTGATGAGCTCCGGGCGCCGAGCGGCCGTGACGGTCTGGCGAAACACGAACTTCTTCTCAGGCCTGGGAGACCACGCTCTCCCGCCTTCGCCAGCGCCCCCTCATCGGCACGGGCGCGTCTGATATCCCCCAAGTTCTTGCTCGGAGGAGGTCTGCCGTGAAAGCCTTGCTCGTCACCTGCTTTGTCGCCGGCTGTCTGTTCTTGGGAGGCATTTCCACTCGGGAGGCCAAGGCCGAAGAGACGGCTCCCCCTCCTGTCAATCCCCGGGGCAGAAAACCGGGCGGGCGTGGGCGCCGGCCGGCGCGCCGGCCGCGCAGACCGGCAGTCCCTCGGCTGGCTGACCTCCTGGCTCTTTTTCGGTCAGGACTGAACGTCAAAGGCCGGGAGTAGTTGCTGGCCTGTGTCAGGGAACAGGAGGCCGACGCGACCGCTGATGACCAGCCCACCCGATGCATCTGAGAGGCGATTCTCTGCCGGCCGAGCCCGGATCGGCTGGCTGGGCGCCCTGCTCTGCCTGGCCGGCTGCCAGTCGTTTGTCCCTGGGAACGAGGGGGGACGGCCATCGTGGGGACGCTCGCGTTCTGCCGAAGCCGCAGCGATTCGCCAGGCGGCGATCGAGGACACGTCGTTCCCCCACGCCACTCAGCCCCTGCCGGGGAAATCGTAAAGCGGCCACGCTCCCGAGGGGTGGGCGCCAGCCCCCATTTCGCCGCCGCCCTATTCGACGATGTCGATCAGCTGGATCGTGCTGGCGATCCGTTGCACGACGGCGTTTGCCACGTAAACATCCACGGTGAAAGTCGGCTGCGTCTCGAAATCCAGCTGTCCACTATCGGCCACGATCAGGTCGCCGTTGTTTCGGTTCATGAGGAAAGGCGCGTCGAACGCGTCGAGTTCGCCTTGAACCAAGTCGGCATACTCGCTCAAATCCAGCCCGGCCGGTGAGGGAATCTGCGTGCCGTTGAGGTAGACCGTAGGCGTGGCGACGGCGCCCAAGCGGCTGGCCGAGCCCAGGTCGCGGTTGACCCGCTCGACCAGGTTCGGGTCGCCCTGGTCGCTGCGGAACTGGTCGATCTCCAGTCCCAGATCATTCGCATAGAACTCGATCCGATCCTGAAAAACAACTGCCGGATCGGTCCACTCGCCTGCTTCTCCCTGGGTATCGAAGAGTCTGTCGACCATTTCGTCGAACCTGTCTTGTCGAGCGGCTGCCTCGGTGGCAATCGCCGCATCGAAGGCGCGGGGGTGGATCGCGGTCAAGGGGAGATGCCGCCGCACGACCAGCAGGTCATCGGCAAAATCTGCGGCCAGTTGCGTGATGGTCGGATGGAGGGCCTTGCAGGCCGGGCACTGGAGATCCAGGTATTCGATCAGCACCGCGCGGGCCGTGGGATCGCCCCAGCGATGATCAACGGCACCCAGTTTCAAATCGTCCGACAAGCCGGGATCGTCAATCTGATACACTTTCGAACCGTTCGCGCCGTTGTTGGCGACAATCCTGCCGATCACGGTTCCCTCCAGCGCGTTTTCGAACACGGCGAACGTGTTCGCCACGCTGTCGGGCGGATCGAGCAGCTTGGTCACGCTGTCGATGGTGACAAAGTTATCCATCTGGGGTGACGCGGTATTGCGGGCCGCCGTCACACCGCTGGCGGTGGCCTGCGGAAACTGCGCCAGTTCCAGGAGGGTGTCTGAAAAAATGCGGGACACGGCCAGCTGCTGACCATCGATTTGCAGCCCCTGGCCGTTGGTCAGCTGGCTGCCAAACGCGGTGCCCGTGCCGCTGACAAAACGACTTCCCGCCGTGACGCTGACCGTGCCGCTGATCGGCTGGAACGCCGGTGTGTAGTTCAGCAAGGGTGTTTGAGCGAAAGCACCGCTATTGGGCAGCGTACCGCCGATGCCGAAGGTGGGTGTCGCCTGGATCGCATCCACCACGCTCATCCCCGTACCGATCACGCGCCCAAAAGGATTGTGGGGAACGGCATCCAGGTTGACGTTACCCTCAGCGTTGTTATTGACCGTATTGAAAAACCACGCTCCGCGAAAACTGTCGGGATCCGACGTCTGGGCGGTGGACAGCGTTCCCCGTTGGTTGGAATTGGGTGGAGACGCCGCCGAGAATTCATTGGGCACGGCAGGAAAGACCGGGGCATCCACGATCATCATCGAGGGCGAATCATACCGGAAGCTGCCACCCTGGACCACAAATTGGTCCACATTGCGATGGACCACGGTCTCGCTGTAGCGGGACAAATCTTGCAGGAACGCGGCCACCGTGTTGGGCGCGTCGGCATCCAACAGTTCGACGTCCCAGTTGCCCAGCGTACTGGCAAAGCGGACCACGGAGCCGACGGCCAGGTGGACGCCCACATTTTGAGTGACCTGCTGACCATTCTGTTGGGCCCGGACCTCCAGCGTCTGGGCGCCCTGGTTCTGGTCGTTATGCAGCAGCGTGACGTCGAGCGAAAAACTGCCGAGGGCGTCCGCCACGGTGCTGCCGTCATTGAAGGCCCCGTCCCCGTCCCGATCCACATCCACGGCCGCCCCCGGGGCCGTGGTACCGGCGATGGCAAACAGGGGCTGGTTGGTCAACAGCGTGCCGCTGGAGGCGATCGTGTCGTTGGCCGACGTATCGATGCTCAACGTCAAAGGCCCCGCCGGGATCACCGTCACCATAAATTCCGTCTCGACGCCCAGCCCTCCCGTGTCGGTGGCGGTGACCGTCAGCACCGCACTGCCGCTGGTGTCGGGGGCGAAAACCAGTCTCAAGCTACCGGCCACCGGATCCAGCACGGTCTCGGCAAACAGGGCCTCATTGGTATTGGCCAGCTCGTACGTCAAGGCCTCGTCCGGGTCCTCGTCATCCTCGAAGGCGGCGAACAGATCGATGACTTCATCGGGGGCGTTCTCGTCGACGGTCACATCCGCGATCCCCTCCCCGACCGGCGGCGCATTGCCGTTGTCGTCGTTGAAGAAGGCTGCAAAAAATTCGGCAGCCCCGGTCGCTCGGGTCAAAGCCCCCTGGTCGGGGTCGTTCAGGCGGCGTTCTACCTCCTCCTCGGCCACCGAATCGCTCTCCGTCCTCCGCACGGTCTGCCGCCCGTCGATTGTCGTCTCCTCGTCAAACTGGGCCGCATCGCTTCCCGGTCCGCCGTTAATCCAAAGGCCCCCATACCGGTTCCCCCCCTGGTCGACGAACATGTCGTGGCCTTGGCCAAAGGAGCCCACAAAAAAGTCCCCCACCTGCGTGGGGTCGATCATCACAAAATCGTCGTCTCGCCCGGTGCGGACCATCAGGTCGTCTTCGATGTCGGAGTCCACCACCACGACGTCGTCCACACCGCGGCCGGTGAGGACATAGGTATCGTCGCTGGTGAATACCTCCTCCAGCACCACGGCATCGGCGCCTCCCCCGGTGTGGATCGCCAGATCGTCGCTGCTGGTGTCCAGCAGATTGACCACGTCGTCCCCTTGCCGGAGGCGGATCTTGACATCACCCACCACCGCCACGTCTTCCCAGTGCACGACGTCGTCCCCCGGGGTCCCCAGGATCCCCACGTGCCCCCCCACGCTCACGTCATCCAGTCCCACCCGGGCGCTGCCCGATCCGCCACGGACGACCACCCGATCGGCAACTTCCAGCCCGCCGGAGAGCAGCAACACGTCGTGGCCGCCGCCCAGCTTCGCCAGCAGGTCATCGGCGATGGCCGCGGTCCCGGCGAAAGCGACGAAGGGCGCGTCAATGCCGTTGATGGTCGTCGCGTCGAGTCCTTCCACGACCACGTCGCCTTCGACGACCGAGATGAGGGCCGTATTATCGAGACGATCTCCGCTGAGCCGCAGGTCGCCGTTGACCACGCTGGCCGTGATGTTGCCCGCCAGCAGGTTGCGCGGTTCCAGAGATTCGCCAGGTGCCAGCTGCCGCCGGCAAGCTTTGCCCAGTCGTCCAGCTCGACGTGAACGGCGGCGTGAAAAAAATCGTTTCATTTTTCCGAATCGCTCCGTCAGTAACCGCCGGGACACCTGCCACCGCGGGTCAGCGGGAAGATCATGCGGCGGATTCGGAATGAGAATTCGCGGGAATTTGGGGTGCCGCTGGCGGTTGTGCCAACAGGCGACCTCCCGTTCCTGCTCACCCTTATATCATTCTTCGGCTGCAGAACCCCGTCAACCATCGCTTAATCGTTGTGCTGCGTCCGCCACGGCCGTGAATCCCCTGGACAGGTTGTCCCTGAGACGGCTTCCCGCGCGGCGGGTACGGCCCACCATGATCGGTAGTCGCTCTCTCCCCCACGCCCTAGAATGACGCGATGGTCACCGATTTGATTCTAGGCACCGCCGGGCACATCGACCATGGCAAGACCGCTCTGGTCCGTGCCCTGACTGGCGTTGAGACCGATCGCTTGCCGGAGGAAAAACGCCGCGGGATTACGATTGAGCTGGGATTTGCTGAGCTGGTGATTGACGATTTTCGCCTGGGCATCGTGGACGTGCCGGGACACGAACGCTTTGTCCGCAACATGCTGGCCGGCGCGACAGGCATCGATCTGGCTCTGCTGGTGGTGGCCGCGGACGATTCGGTCAAGCCGCAAACGCGCGAACATCTCGATATCTTGCGGCTGCTGGATCTGCGGGCCGGCGTGATCGCCTTGACCAAGTGCGACGTGGCGGACGCCGAATGGATCGACCTGGTGGAAGCGGAAGTTCGCGAGCTGGTGGCCGACACGTTCCTGGCCGATGCCCCCCTGGTACGGACCAGCGCCCACCGCGGGCAGGGGATCGCCGCCTTGCGAGCGGCCCTGGCCGCGGCGGCGGCGCGGGTGGCGGACACGCAGCTGGCCCGCCGCACGAGGGGCCCTTTTCGGATGGCCATCGATCGCATTTTCTCGATTGCCGGGCACGGGACCGTGGTCACCGGCAGCGTGTTGCGCGGCCAGGCGGCGGTGGGGGACGAACTGGTGATTGAACCGGGTAACCTGCCGGTCCGCGTGCGGGGTCTGCAACAGCACGAGCGAGCGGTGGATCAGGTGCACCGCGGCCAGCGGGCGGCGGTCAACCTGGCCGGCGTCCATCACGATCAGCTGACGCGGGGTCACGAACTGGCCACGCCGGGACTCCTGCGAGCCACCCGGCTGATCACCGCGCGGGTCCAGCTGTTACCTTCCGCCCCCCAACCCTTGTGCAACCGCCGGCGGGTGCGGCTGCACCTGGGGACCAGCGAAGTCATGGCCACGGTTTTGATCCACGACCGCGAGGAACTGGCTCCCGGCCAAGAAGCGCTCGGCCAGTTACTGCTGGCCCAACCCGCCGTCACCACCTGGGGCCAGCCCTTCGTCATGCGCCGGGAGTCGCCCATGGTGACGATTGGGGGGGGCAAAGTCGTGGGGCCCGACCTGCCCCGCTTGAAGGCGGATGCCCGGCAAGACTGGTCTTACGCCGCCGCCCTGTGTGCCGAGGACGAACAGGTTCGCGCCGCGGCGGCCGTTTATTTCGCAGGGTGGGGCCCTTGGCAGCCGAGCGACCTGGCGCGGAGGGCGGGGGTCGACGATCCAGATGCCGTGGCCCGCCAGCTGCTGGCGGCCGAGGGAGTGATCGAGACGTTGCAGCTGTCTCCCACGCGGAGGGCCCATCTGCATCACGAGCAGGCCGAGGCGTTGCGCCAGCGGATCCTGGCCGCCCTGGCAAATTTCTACGCGGAAAACCCGCGGCAATTGGTCTTCCCCGCCCCCCAACTGGCTCAACGCTTCGACTACCTCGGCGACACCTCCTTGTACCGGGCCATGTTGGCATCGCTGATCGACCAGCAACGTGTGCAGGAATCCCCCGCCGGACTCTCGTTACCGGGCAAGGGACCGCGGCTGTCGAAACACGAGCAGCGGCTGTGGCAGCAGCTGATCGACGACTATCGCCAAGCGGGCGCTCAGCCCCCCTCCGTCACCGAGCTCAGCCAGCAGGCCTCCCGCAATCAGGCCGTCGTCCCGCAATTGATCGAATTGGCCGCGGCCCAGGGACACCTCGTGCGGCTGACCGATCAGCTGTACATCCACCAGGAGGCGTTGGAGTCGATCCGAGAACAATTGCGGGCCTCGCTGGCCAACGGAGCGGGGTTGACGGTCAGCCAGATTCGCGAGGTCCTCCAGACCACGCGGAAATACGCCGTGCCGTTGTGCGAATACTTTGACCGCATCGGCTTCACCCGCAGGGAGGGGGACCGGCGGGTGTTAGGGGCGGGGGGCTAGGCAGAGCGGTTCAGCCGCGGCGGTGCAGCCAGGCCGGCAGTTCTCCGGCGGGGGGCAGCTGGATGGTGACGGCATGCCCAATGGCTGGATGAGCGCGGACTTCGGCCATGGCCTCCTCGCTGGGAACTTCGTCCAGGTTCAGGATCCCCACGGCTTCGGCGCCCGGCGCGGCACGGCCGACGGCCATTTGAGCGATATTGATGTTGTGCTGGCCGAAGATGCTGCCTACCGCGCCGATGATCCCGGGGATGTCGCGGTGGAAGAAGACCATCAGGATTCCGTCCAGGAACGCTTCCAGCTGGTTTTCCCCCAGCTGGACCAGCCGCGGCATATTGTGACCGAAGAGCGTGCCGGTGGCCTGGTTGTAGCCCTCGGCCGTTTGCAGTTCGGCCCGGATCACCGAAGCGAACGGGCCTTTGCCGCGCTGCTTGTTTTCCACCAGTTCAATACCCCGTTCGGCCAGTAGCAGGCGGGCATTGACGATGTTGGGTTGGGTGTCGAGCGCGCGTTCCAGCAACCCGCAGGCAAAACTGGCGCTTAGCAAAGCCGTATCCTTGTCGGCGATGTCGCCGCGGTACTGCATGCGGCAGGCCTTGGCGGGGGCGGGGTCCAGCTGAGCCATCAGCAGTCCCAGGCGGTACGCGACGTCCAGGTAACCGCTGAGGCTCTCCAGCGTCTGGGCGTCCAGGGGGGAGACGTTCACGGCGTGGCGGATGTTGCCGGTGGTCAGAAAGTCGATCAGCAAATGGACCCCTTCCACGGCGACCTGAGCCTGGGCCTCGTCGGTGCTGGCCCCCAGGTGGGGCGTACACAGCACGCCGGGCATCTCGAACAGCGGATGCTGCGTACAAGGCTCGGCCGAATACACATCCAGGGCGACCCCGGCCAGGGCGCCGCTGGCCAGCCCCTCGGCCAGGGCCTGTTCATCAAAAATCCCCCCCCGCGCGCAATTGATCAAGCGGGCACCCGGCTTGAGGATCTCGATCTGTTTTTTCCCGATCAGGCCTTCGGTTTTTTCCGACAGCGGCGTGTGGACCGTCAGGTAATCGAGCTCGGGCAGCATGGCCTCCACGCTGTCGTACAGTTCCACTCCCAATTCCGCCGCCCGCTCGTGGGAAAGGTAGGGGTCGTACCCCACCACCCGCATGTCGAACGCCATGGCGCGGGCCGCCACCGCTTGTCCGATGCGTCCCAGCCCGACGATTCCCAAGGTTTTGCCCGCCAGCTGGGTTCCGGTAAACTTCTTGCGGTCCCAGCGGCCCTCCCGCAGGCTCTGGTAGGCGGGGGCCACGTTGCGGGAGAGGGCCAGCATGAGGGCCATCGTATGTTCGGCCGTACTGACCGTATTGCCCGTGGGCGTATTCATCACGACGATCCCCAGCCGGGTGGCTGCGGCGGAATCGATGTTGTCCGTCCCGACCCCCGCGCGGACGATGGCTTTCAGGCGGTGGTTGCCCTCCAGAACATCGGCCGTGATCTTCACGCCGCTACGGCAGAGCGCCCCGTCGTAATGCGTCAAGGCCTCCCGCAGCTCGTCCCCCGCCAGCCCCGTGCGGACGTCGACCTCGATCCGCGGATCGGCTTTTAGCAGGTCGAGCCCTTGGGGGGCCAAATCGTCCAGGACGATGACATTGGTCATGACATTCCTCACGTGTGGCGCTGGCGAAAGTCGTCCATGAAATCGGCCAGGGCCGCGACGCCCGCCTCCGGCATGGCGTTGTAAATCGACGCTCGGATCCCCCCCACGCTGCGATGCCCCTTCAGTTCGCTCAAACCCCGCTCGGCCGCCTCCCGCACAAAACGCTCCTCCAACGTCTCGTCGCTGGCCTCGGACCCCGCGGGTGCCTGCAAGCGGAAGGTGACGTTCATCCGGCTGCGGCAATCGGCGGCCGCGTGCCCGGCGTAGAATCCCCGGCTGCGATCGATGGCCTCGTACAGCCTGCTGGCCTTCTGCTGGTTGTACTGGTCGACGGCGTCCAGCGTGCCGAAGGTGTCCAGCAGCCATTGGGTGACCAGTTTCACCACATACACGCCAAACACCGGGGGCGTGTTGTAACACGAGTGGTTTTTGACCTGCACCCGGTAATCCAACATGCCCGGCAGGTTGTCCGGCACACGCTCGAGGAGGTCGTTCCGCAGGATGACGACCGTCACCCCGGCCGGGCCGAGGTTTTTTTGAGCACACGCGTAAATCAAGCCGTAGCGGCGAACGTCCAGCGGCCGGCTCAAAAAATCGCTGGACGCATCGCACACCAGCGGAACGCGGGCCGTGTCCGGTTCGGTGCGAAACTGGACACCCTGGATGGTTTCGTTGGAAGTGAAATGCACATAGGCCGCGTCGTCGTGCAACTGCATTTGATCGTCAGCGGGGAGACGGTCGTAGTTCGTCGCGGCACCGTCCCAAGCCACCACAGCGGTCCCGATTCGTCGGGCCTCATCCAGGGCCAGCTGGCCCCAGGTACCGGTCACGATGTAGTCCGCCGCGGCACCGCTGAGCAGGTTCCAGGGGACCATCGAAAACTGCAAGCGGGCACCCCCCTGCAGAAACAACACCTGGTAATCGTCCGGCAAATCCAGCAGGGTTCGCAGATGGGCTTCGGCCCCCGCCAGGATCTCGCGGAACACCTTGCTGCGATGGCTGATCTCCAACACCGACATGCCCAAGCCGGGCAGTGCCAGCATCTCGTCCCGGACATGCCGCAGAACCGGTTCGGGCAACACGGCCGGACCGGGCGAAAAGTTGTAGACGCGGCTTGCCAAGGGAGCGGTCATGAGGTGGGTCTGTGAACTCCGTAAATCCTGGCCGGCCAGCACGCAAAATGCCACGGGTAAAGCTCAGATTGTAGGATCGCGCCGCGGCGGGCGAAACCCGGGGAATTTTCGCGGCACGCGGCCTGGACGCGGGGCAGGGGGACCCGGGAGAATACCCGGTGCCATGAGAAGCCTGGGTCGCGGGTTCCAAATCTTCGCTCTGCTGCTGCTGCCCCTGGCGATCGCCCTGCAACTGGGTGGCGGGCTGCGGCGGATCGGCGTCGATCAGATGCTGATCATGTTGGTCTGCGGGATCGCGGCCTTCTGTCTGGGACGACTGCTGGAAGGGTACGGCCGGTAGCCGCCCCCCTGGCGGGCCTTTCCCCGCCACACTTCCCCCTCTCCCGGCTGGTCCGCCCGGCGTGTCGCGCACCGCAGCGGACAGGCGTGGGTGGGCAGCCCGACCACTTGGGGCCCCCAAGTCGACTCTTTCCCGCTCGCCGGTGGCGGCCTATACTGAGCGTAGAGAGCGTAACTTGCAGCGGCGCAAACTTTTACAGCTTGTGCTGCGGACGGGACAGGGCCGTGTTGCGACAGGTTTGCCAATTTGCCGGGGCGGGACTGTGGCTGCTGATCTGGGGGCTGGTCGCGGCGCCCGCCGGGGGCCAGAACTTGCTGAGCCCCCGCGACCCCTTCTATCAGCTGGGCGCGGCGGAGATTGAAGATCTGCCCCACCAGGCAGAGATGCAGTTGGCGCGGGTGGACCAGCTGGTGGCCAGCGGGGACTGGGACGAAGCGGTCGAGACCTTGCGGGGTGTGGCCGAGAAGCACGGCACCCGCTTGAAGCGGGCGGCCGGTGGCGAGGACGGGGCGGGCGGCAGCTTGTTTTATAACGTCCAGACCTATTGCCAGCAGCGGCTGGCCCGCTTGCCCGATCCCGCCCGAGCCCTGTATCGGGCCCGCGTTGATGCGGTCGCCGAAAAATGGTACGCCGACGGCATCCAGGGCCGCGACGTCCTGCTGTTGCAGCGGATTGTGGACCAGCTGTTTTGCAGCAGCCGCGGCGACGACGCCCTCCTGGCACTCGGCGATATCGCTCTGGAAAAAGGTCACCCCCACACGGCCCGCTGGCATTGGGAACGGATCAGCCCGCTGACGCGGGCCTGGGACGGACGGGCGGCGTGGTATCTGCTGGCGGGGTTGGAGGCCGAGCGGTGGGGGGAGTCGATCGAGCCCCAGCTGCGTCAGCCTGCGGAAAAAATCCGCTGGCCGGCCTATCCCGACACGGATCTGAACCTGGCCGCCGTCCGGGCTCGCCTGGTCCTGGCGTCGATTCTGGCGGACGAGCCCGAGCGAGCGGAGTTGGAGTTGCGGTTGCTGCAGAGGCTGCACCCCGACGAGTCGGGTTACCTGGCCGGGACCGAGGGGAACTACGTGCAGAACCTGACGCAGCTGCTGGCGGCCAGCCGCGGCTGGCCGCCGCTGCAGGCCGATCGGGATTGGTCCACATTTGCCGGCGCGCCGGACCGCGCGCGACGACGGCCCCAACCGCTGGAACTGTGGGGAAAACCCAGCTGGGAGATTCGTTATGCCGACGTGCAGCTGACATCGACCGCCGCCGAGCATCGCAGCCGCCCGCGCCGCGGGGAATCGGACTTGGCGTTTTACCCCCTGATTGTCGACAACCTGGTGCTGATCAACAACAGCCACCAGATCTTTGCCTTCGATGCCGCCACGGGCCAGCCGGCCTTTGGGACGGGGATGGGGGGGCAATTCTATCCGGCTCACCCCGTCCGTCAGCAACATCACGCGGTGGCGCGACGGGGCGTGTTGAGCGAGCCGCGGCACACGTTGACGGTGTTTGACCACAATCTTTACGCTCGGATCGGTTCTCCGGCCACGATGCATCCCCGCCCCGGGACTCGCCGCCTGCCCCCCAACGCGCTGGTCTGTCTCGACCTGCGGAGGCAGGGGGGTTTGAAATGGCAGCATCCGGCCCACGGGGAGGAGGCCCGTTTTGCCGGTTGGGCCTTCGAGGGTCCGCCGGTGGCGGACGAGGAGGGGGTGTATGTCTGCCTGCGGCGGACCGACGCTCAACCGGAAGCCCACGTGGCGGCCCTCGACCCGGCCACGGGCCGGCTGCGGTGGCGGAGGCGAATTTGTGCTGCCAATTTTCCGACGGCGGGCCGGCAGAACCAGTTCAGTCATACGATGCTGACCCTGACCGAGGGCACCTTGTACGTGAACACCAACCTGGGGGCGATCGCCGCCCTCCGCACGGGGGACGGGCTGATCCAGTGGGTTTATCGCTATCCGCGGACCGAGCTGATCGACTTGAACCGCCCGCCCGAGCATTTCTACCGGGACCTGAATCCGTGCCTGTTTCACCAGGGGCTGGTCATCGCCGCGCCCCGCGACGGTCAGCAGATCCTGGCGTTGGATGCCGGCAGCGGGCAGCTGGTGTGGCGCAGCATTCCCCTGGCAGCTCATCCGCGGCACCTGCTGGGAGTCGGCAACGGAAATTTGATCGCCACCGGCAAAAGCATCTGGTGGCTGAACGTGGTGACGGGCCGAGCGGAATATGTGTGGCCGCATCCGGACAACCACGAGTCCGAGCGGGGTTATGGTCGGGGAGTGCTGGCCGGCGATGAGATTTACTGGCCGACGCACGAGAAAATCCTGGTGTTCGACCAGCGGATCCGCCGCCAGGGAACCATCCGCTCGGCTCAGCAAGTGGGCGAATTCGTCCTGGCAGCGCCCCCCATCAACGCCCGCGGCGGCAACCTGGTCGTCAATGGCGACACCCTTCTGATCGCTGCCGCCGACACGCTCTACGGTTTCCACCACCCGTCCGCACCCCCCGCCGCCACCGCAGAACCTCCGGCCACCAGCCACCCACTTCCTTGAGAGGCTTTCCTATGTTGCAGGATGAAGATGTCCAAGCCGTCGAGCAGTTGAACGAGGCTTTTCGCACGATCACAGGCGAGTTGTCGAAAGTGATTGTCGGGCAGCAGCAGGTGATCGAAGAAATGCTGATCGCCTTGTTCGCTCGCGGCCACTGCCTGCTGGTCGGCGTTCCCGGTCTGGCCAAGACGTTGATGATCCACACCCTGGCCGATGCGCTCTCCTTGAAGTTCAGCCGCATCCAGTTCACGCCCGACTTGATGCCCTCTGACATCACGGGGACGGAGGTGATCCAGGAGGACAAGGCGAGCGGCGTGAGGGAGTTGCGATTTTTGAAGGGACCCATTTTTGCTCAGGTGATCCTGGCCGACGAGATCAATCGCACACCGCCCAAGACGCAGGCGGCCCTGCTGGAGGCGATGCAGGAGCATCAAGTCACGGTGGGGGGGACGCGGCACACCCTGGAGGAACCTTTTTTTGTGCTGGCCACTCAGAATCCGATCGAGCAGGAGGGAACGTATCCGCTGCCCGAAGCGCAGCTGGACCGCTTTATGTTCAACGTGCTGGTCGACTACCCGGAGGAAGAAGAAGAGTTCGAAATTGTCCGCCGCACCACGGCTGACATCTCCCCGACCGTCACCGCCACGCTCTGCGCCGACGACATCGGGCGGCTCAGCAAAATCGTTCGTCGCGTCCCGATTGCCGACCATGTCGTCCGCTACGCCCTCCAGCTCGCTCGACAAACCCGCCGCGAAAAGGGCCCCGTGCCGGATTTCATCCAGGACTATGTCACCTGGGGGGCCGGGCCGCGGGCCAGCCAGTACCTGGTGCTGGGGGCCAAGGCCCGAGCGATCTTGCACGGCCGCTACTACGTCGACATCGAAGACATCCAGGCGGTCGCCCCTCCCACCATGCGGCACCGCATCATGACCAACTTCAATGCCGAAGCGGACGGGATCAAGCCGGATGCGATTGTGCGGATGTTGATCGATACCATTCCTCGGGACGAATTCGAGCAGAAGCAACGTGGAAAACAGCCGCAAGTATTTAGATCCGCAGACGCTGGCTAAGCTGCAAGGCCTCGAGTTGCGGGCCCGCCACATCGTGGAAGGCTACGTCTCCGGCGTGCATCGCAGCCCCTATCACGGCTTTTCGATCGAATTTGCCGAACACCGGGAATACACCCCCGGCGACGACCTGCGGTACGTCGATTGGAAGGTCTTCGGCCGTACGGACAAGTTTTATTTAAAACAGTTCGAGGAAGAAACGAACCTGGTCAGCTACCTCTTGCTGGACACCAGCCAAAGCATGCAATACCGCAGCGACGCCACGCCGCTCTCCAAGCTGGAGTACGCCAAGTGCATCGCTGCCTCGCTGGCCTACCTCATCCTGCGGCAGCAGGACAGCGTGGGCCTGGTGACGTTCGATCGTGAAGTCCGAGCTGTGGTGCGGGCCAGCAGCCAGCCTTCGAATCTGAAACACCTGATCCAAGTCATGGAACAGTCCCCCGCCGCTCGGAAAACAGCCACCGGACCGATTTTTCACGACCTGGCCGAACGACTCAAGAAACGCGGCCTGGTGATCGTGATCAGCGACCTGTTCGACAACGTCCCCTCCCTCTTGACCGGACTGAAACATTTTCGGCATCGCCGCCACGAAGTGATCGTGTTCCACGTGTTGGACCCGGCCGAAGAAGATTTTCCCTTTCGGCAGGCCACCAAGTTCAAAGGACTGGAAGCCTTGCCGGAAGTCGTCACCGAACCACGCCGGCTGCGCCAAGCGTACCAGGCCGAGTTTCAAAAATTCCTCCAGCAGGTCCGCACCGGCTGCCGCGAGCACAACGTCGATTACGTCAAGATCCGCACCGACCAGACCCTGGATGTCGCCCTCTCCAGTTACCTGGCCGACCGCGCGGTGCGGGTAGGAGGGGGGTGAGGGAGAGAGGGAGAGATGGGTTTCGGGATGCGAGATCCGAGATGCTCATCACTGACCACTGACCACTGCCCACTGACCACTGCCCCATAAATCATCCCCGCCCGCCGGCGTTTCCACCTTCCACCTTCCACCTTCCACCTTCCACCTTCCATCTTCCATCTTCCACCTTCCACCTTCCAACTTCCAACTTCCCACCTCCCCGCCATGCCCACCTGGTTGACCACCTTGTTCGCTTCGCCCTGGATGCTGGCCTGGCTGCCGGCGGTGGCGGTACCGATCTTGATCCACCTCTGGAGCCGTCGTCGGTATCGGGAGGTCTCTTGGGCGGCGATGGAGTACCTGCTGGCGGCCATTTCGCAGAGCGCTCGCCGGATGCGGATCGAACAGCTGTTGTTGCTGGCCGTCCGCACGCTGCTGATCTTGTTGGCCGTGCTGGCCCTGGCCGAACCGTTGCTGCGGGTGATGGCGTCGCCGCTGGGTCGCCAAGCCCGCACGCACCACATCCTGGTCCTGGACGGCTCGTACTCGATGGCCTATCGCTTTGGCGAGAAACGCGCCTTCGAACTGGCTCAGGAAGCCGCCGTCCGGCGGGTGGAAGAGGGGCAGGAGGGGGACGCCTACTCGCTGGTCCTGATGGCCGATACCCCGCAGATCATCGTGGGCACGGCGGCTTACGACCGCCAGCAATTCATCCGGGAGATCCGCAATCTTCGCCTTCCGCACGGCGGGGCGGACTTGCCGGCCGCCCTGCGAGCGACCCAACAGGTTGTGCGTCAGGTCCGTCGCGATCAGCCTGCCTTGCAGGGACACCACGTCTGTGTCATCAGCGACTTGGGAGCGAACACCTGGGGGGAGGAGGGTCGCAGCGAGGGGGAGCAAGCCGAGCTGGGGCAGCTGGTCCGACAGCTGGCGGAAGCAGAACGGGGTGTGGTGGAGGTCGTGCCAGTGGGGGGACCCGCCCCCGGCAATCTGGCGGTCACCCAACTGACCAGTTCGACGGCCTACGCCACCACCGGCGCGCCGGTCCGGGTGACCGCGGCGGTGCGGAGTTTTCAAGCCCAGCTGGTTGAGCGGGTGGTTGAGTTCTGGGTGGATGGACGACGCGTGGACCAGCAATCGGTGGAGATCTTGCCGGGCGACGAGACGCCTCCGGTCGTGTTTGACCACGCGTTTTCCGCCCCCGGCGATCACGCTCTGGAAGTGCGGATCGAGGGGGATCCCTTGGAGATTGACAACCGGCGTTACCTGGTGCTGCCGGTCAAGCCGCATCTGGACGCCCTGCTGGTCAGCGGCAAATTGGGGGCGACGTTGCCTGTCGAAGCGGCCCTGGGGGGGGGCGATCTGGCGGGGAGCAGGCAGGGGGTGATCCGACCTGAGGTGGTTTCCGAAAGCGGGCTGCTGGATCGCGACTTGAACCGCTACGACTGCATTTTTCTCTGCAACATTGGGCAGTTCACCGCGGACGAAGCCCTGCTGCTGGACCGCTACCTCCAACAGGGGGGCGGCTTGATCACGATCCTCGGAGATCGGGTTCAAGCGGACCGCTACAATCGTCAGCTGGGCGGCGTGGACAACGGGGCTCAGATCTTGCCGGCCCGCTTGGCGGAAGCCTACAGCGACGGCAACTACCACTACATCGATCCTGGGGGTTACCAGCACCCTCTGCTGTCCCGCTGGCGGGGCAAACCCAAATCGGGCTTGACCACCGTCCCGGTGCTGAAATTCATCCGGCTCCAGCTGCCCCCGGCCACCGACGCCCGCGTCGTGCTGGGCCTGGACACGGGCGATCCGCTGCTGGTGGAACAAAAAATCGGCCGCGGCCGCTCGCTGTTGCTGGCCACCGACGTGGCCACCACCAGCGTGGCGGTCACCGACCAGCAGCGGAGGCCCTGGTCGTTGCTCGCCTCCTGGCTGAACTGTCAGCCGTTTCTGGAGAGCCTCTGGCAAGCGGCCGTGGGAGGACGCTTGGACGAGCGGAATGTGATGGTGGGCGACACGGTCTCGGCCGCCGCGGAGACCACCGCCGCCAACGCACCGCTTGTGGTCACCCGGCCCGCAGCGGCCGGGGACGGCCCCCCGCTGACCGCCGAAACGGACCTCAGCGGCTGGTCGTACGCCGAGACCGAGTTCAGCGGGATTTACACGGTGCGGCGCGACGATCAGGAGGAACCGTGGCGCAAGTTTGCGGTCAACGTGCGGACTGAGGAAGGCGATCTGCAGCGGATCCGACCGGAGGACCTCCCGGCGGATATGCTGTTGGCCGGCGACAGCGGAGCGGCGACCCTGGCCCCGACCGCGGGCCTGACCGCGGCGGGCTTCGAGCTGCACCAGGGGCTGCTGTGCACCGTCCTGGCGCTGCTCTTCCTGGAAATCTTCCTGGCCTGGTGGATGGGTTCTCGATCGGCATGAACCAGCGACTGGCAACGTGGTTGTTGTGGCTGTTGGGGGTGGACGTGCCACCCGCCGGCGAGGGTGTGCAATGGCAGCTAATCGGCGCTTGGCGGTGGAGCCGGCCGGTGATCTTTTTGTGTCTGCTGGCCGCCGCGGTGGCCGCGGCGTTTGTGGTGTGGATTTACTTTCGCGAACGCAGTTCGGCCGGCCGCGGCCAGCGGCTCCTGCTGGCCGGCCTGCGGTTGTCACTGATCCTGCTGGTGTTGCTGGTCATGATCTTCCAGCTGCAGCTGCATTTCAGCCGCACCAGTTTGCCCTACCTGGCGCTGGCCATCGACGATTCGGCCAGCATGGGGCTGGTCGACCCCTGGGAAGAGGAGGGGGTACCGGTCCCGTCGGCCCCGGGGGTGCCTGGGGGCGACCCGGCCGCGACCAGCCGGCTGGAGATGGTCCAGTCATGGCTGCTGGCCGACGACGGCTGGCGCCTACGCCAGCTGGCGCGGCGCTACAATCTGCGGCCGTATGCCCTGGCGGAGGCCGAGCGGAAGCAGTCGTCGGTCCCAGAGCGGTACCTGGAGGAACTGGGCCAGCTGCAGGCGACCGGTCCCTCCAGCCAATTGGGGCGTGGCGTTCGCGGCATCTTGAACGACCTGCGGGGAACTCAGCCGGCCGCGCTGGTCCTCTTCACCGACGGGATCACCACGCAAGGCCCATCGCTCAGCGAAGCCGCCCAATGGGCTCGACGCAAAGCCGTCCCCTTGCATTTGGTCGCCGTCGGCAGCCCGCAGAAGTTGCCTGGCCTGGAGCTGGCGGACCTGGTCGTGGACGAGATCGTGTTTGTGGATGACTACGTCGACTTCGACTTTACGCTGACTGCCGAAGGTTTGGAGGGGCGCGGCGTCGAGCTGGTATTGCGGGATGCTGCTGGCGGTGAGATCCTGGCGCGGCGGGAAGTGACGGCAGGCACGGACGGCGTCCCCCGCCGCCAGCGGCTCTCCCATCGCCCCTCCCAAGTGGGAACGGTGGAATACGTGATCGAGGTCGCGAATCTGCAGGAGGAGTTGCCCGAGGGCCGACCTCGGCTTAGCCGCGAGATTGACGTTCGCGACGATCCCATTCGCGTGCTGCTGGTGCAGTCCACGCCCAGCTTTGAATACCGTTACTTGAAACATCTGCTGGAACGCGACCGCACGGTCCAGTTGCACGTCGTGCTGCAGGACGCGGACCTGGAATACGCCCAGCAGGACCGGCTCGCTTTGCGCGTCTTTCCGGTCAGCCGGGAGGAGCTGTTTGCCTACGACGTGCTGATCCTGGGTGACGTGAACCTGGGTTACTTCACCCGCCGGGCCCAGGAGCAGATCGGGGCCTTTGTGACCGAGAAGGGCGGGGGGCTGATCTTCATCAGCGGCAGTCAGTTCAGCCCGGACGATTGGCGCCGTTCACCGCTGGCCAAGCTCTTGCCCTTTGACCTGGAACAGACGACGGTCCCCGCCACCGAAGCCGACCTGCGGGAGGGCTTTGCCATCCAGCCCACTCCGCTGGGCCTGACCAGTCCGCACATGCAGTTGGGCGACAGTCCCGCGGAAACGGATTCGCTGTGGCGCGACCTGCCACAGGCCTACTGGTCCGTCGAGGCCGCCCAAGTTCGCTCCACCGCCCGCGTGCTGGCCGAACATCCCACCCGCACCGGCAGCGGCGGCCAAAAGCTGCCCTTGATCATCGTCGCTTACGTGCCCCCGGGCAAAGTCTTGTGGCACGCCACGGACGAAACCTATCGCTGGCGGTACCGCGTGGGGGACGCGCTGTTTGCCCGCTACTGGATCCAGGCGATTCGTTATTTGAGCCGGGCGAAGTTGTGGGGCCAGCGGGGGGTCGAACTGACGGCGGATCGGAACACATATCAAGCGGGGATGCCGGTCCAGCTGCGGGTGCGGTTTTTTGACGAACGCCTGTCCCCCGCCGCGGACGACGGAGTCACCCTTCTGCTGACCGGTAGCGATCCCCAGCGGCGGCAGGTGAAACTGCGGCGGAGCCTGGAGAGCCCTGCTATTTTTGCGGCGACGGTCAACCATCTGCCCCTGGGTACCTACCGCGCGGGGATCGCGGCCCCCTCGCTGCCAACGCCGCCGCAACCGGCAACCTTCCAGATCGTGGCCCCCCCCGGCGAAACCGCTCGCCGCGAAGTCGACACGGACGACCTGAAAAAGGCCGCCCAGATCTCGCGGGGAGAATTTTACCAGCTGAGCGAGCTGGACCGGCTGCTGGACCAACTGCCCCCCGGCCGGCCGGTCAAAGTGGCCAGCCTGCCCCCCATCCCGTTGTGGAACAACTGGCGCGTGTTCACCCTGTATCTGATCCTCCTCACCTGCGAATGGCTGTTGCGGAAACGCGCCGGCATGCTCTAGCCAGCCTGGCATTCGTCCCCTGCGTCATCGTTGGATAAAATACTTGATACCCCTGAACTCCCTCAACTCCCGCCAGCCAGCATGAACAGCGTCACCGCACATCCCCTGGAGCAGCGGCTGGGAGCCGTGCGACGCAAAGCGCGGCGGGCGACCCTGGCCTCCGGGATCGGCTGGGCAACGGTGGTCGCGGTGGCCAGCCTCCTGCTGGCCGGCAGTCTGGACTATTGGCTCCGCGTGGAAGCCTGGCCGGTACGGCTGATGTTGACCGCCGCCCTCGGGCTGGCCGTCGGTTGGGCCATCACCCGTTGGGTCCTCCCGGCGGTCCTCTCCGACCCGGGCGACCTGGCCCTCGCGGGGCGGGTCCAGCGCCGTTTTCCGCAGTTGAAAGACAAGCTGGCCAGTGCCGTGGAGTTTTCCCGCCAACGCGCCGCCGACCCCCTGGCCGGATCCCCGGCCCTTCGGCGCGCCGTCGTGGCCCAGACCGAGGTCCAGATCGAGCAGGTCCCGCTAGAGGAGGTCGTCGATCCCGGTCCCGCTCGCCGAGCCCTGGCCGCCGCGGCCGTGGCCGGTTTATGCCTGGCCCTGGTCGCCTTCGCCAGCCCGGCCGCGGCGCGGACCGCCCTCTGGCGGTTGATGCTTCCCCTGGCGGACCACCCCTGGCCCCGCTGGCACCAGCTGGTCTTCGTCGAGCCGCCCTCGCGGCTGGCCGTGGGGTCCCTATTCGAGGTGGAAGTGCGGGATGCCCACGGTCGGCTCCCGGCGGACGTCTTCATCGATTATCGGTGGGAGGACGAGTCAGGTTGGCGGACGGTGTCCGAGACGATGCAGCCGGTGGGGGAGGTGATGGTCGCGGTCCGCGAAAACGTGAGTCGTTCTTTTGAGTACCGCGCTCGCGGAGGGGATCATCAAGACATGGCCTGGCAGACGCTGGTGGTGGTCGAACCGCCCCGCGTCGAGTCGGTGTCGGTGACCGTTCAGCCCCCCGCCTACACCGGCTGGCCCGCGGCCACTTCGCCGGGGCCGATCGTGGGGCTGGTCGGCAGCACGATTCGGCTGGTGGCCCGCACTTCCCACCCCGCGGCTACGGCCGCGGTAACCTTGGAGGACGGACAGACGATCCGCGGCCAGATCTCGACGGACGGCCGGCAGGTGACCGTGCCAGCCGACCCGGAAACGCCGTGGCGGGTCGAGCAATCCGGCACGTACGCGCTGTGCCTGGTCGACGCCGAGGGGATCACGGCAGAGCATGCGGAGAGCTGGGAAATCCAGGCGATCCCGGACCAGCCGCCGACGGTCTCGATCGAAAAACCGTCGGCCGAATTGCATGTCACGGCCGAGGCCAGCGTTCCCTTGCAGGTCGTTGCCAAAGACCGCCTGGCCATTCGCGACATCGCCCTGAAGTATCTGCGGAGTGACGTATCCGAGCGGGGGGAAGAGCAGTTTTTCCTGTATCAAGGCCCGCCCGCCGTCGCGGCGGTGGCGGGCGAACCGTCGCTGGCCCAGCTGGTGGAGGGTGAGCGGCGGGTGGTGGCGCTGGAGTGGAACCTGCAGCCGCTGGAGTTGACGCCCGGTACCCAGATCACCTTCCATGCCGCGGCGCACGACTATCAGCCGGCCGAAGGCAAAAGCCCCCCGCAACGCATCCTGCTCGTGACACGGCAGGAGATGGAAGAACGTTTAGCCCGGCGGCAAGCCGCCATCCTCAGCCAGCTCGCTGAAATCCTCAAACGCCAACGAGAGACGCGGGGGCGGACCCGCCAGCTGGAAATCCAGCTGGAGGAAGTCGGCACGCTGGCGGGGGAGGATGTGGACCAGGTGCAGAGCATCGAGCTGGCTCAACGCGACCTCCGCCAGGCGTTGACGGCCGATCAGGACAGCATTCTGTCTGGAATCGCCGACCTCCTCGCTGATGCTCGCCACAACCGGCTGGACAATCGCTCGCTGGTACGACAACTGGGCGGTCTTGCCGGGCGGATTGGGCAGTTACAGCGGGAGGATTTACCGGCCATCGAGCAGCGGCTGGCTGTGGCGCGGAAGAACCTGCAAGCGGCGGAGAGCGGGGCGGCGGAGAGCGGGGCGGCGGAGGAGCGGGGTGCCGAGCAGCCGCCGGCGGGGGGGCCGGATCCGCCACGACCGGTCGAGCCGCAGGGGGGCGATGCCCTGCCACCGCTGCGCGAGGCGGGGCAGCACCAGGACCAGGTCGTCGCGGCCCTGGAAGAGGCCCTGGGTGACCTGCAACGGTGGGACAACTTCCGCCAGGCCGCCCGAGAGCTGGCCGCCCTCCAGGACGCCCTCCGGGAGATCCGCACCCAGACCGATCGGATCCGCCCGCGAACCCTGGGCCGGGAAGTCGAACAGCTGGCGGCCCAAGACCGAGCCGACCTGAAGAAACTGGCCAGCCGCCAGGGGGAACTTGCCCGCCGCTTTGACAAGGTCCTGCAAGGCATCGACCAGGCGGCGCAGGACCTGGAGGAGTCCGACCCCTTGGCCGCCGCGGCCCTGGCCGACGCCGCCCACTTCGCTCGACAAAAAGCGATCGGCAACCAGCTGCGGGCAGCCGGCCAGAACGTCGCCCAGAATCAGGTGGGCCAGGCGACCCAGCAACAACAGTCCGCCAGCGGCGACCTGCAGGAAATGCAAGACATCCTGGCCAACCGCCGCGAGGAGGAACTGTCGCGGCTGGTCCAGAAGCTGAAAGAGGCCGAAGCAGAACTGCAGCAAATTCGGCAGCGGCAAGCTGGCCTGCAGAAAAAGATCGAGGCGGAGGGCCAGCGGGAGGCGGACCCGCAGCGCCGTCGAGAACTGCAACGATTGACACGCCAGCAACGTCAACTGCAGGAGGAGTCGGAACGGCTGATGCGCAAACTTCGCCGGCTGCAGGCCGCCGCTGCCAGCCGCCAGCTGGCCGAGGCCGCGGCGGGGATGAGCCGATCGGGAGAGGCGGGCCAAGCGGGGGACGCCGCGGCGGCCGGCCAGCACGCGGCCGAGGCGGCCCGGGACCTGGAACAAGCGCAACGGGAACTGGCCCAAGCCCGTCGCCAGGCGGAAGCCGACCTGGCCCAGGAACGGCTCGCCGGGCTGCAAGAACAGCTGAAAGGAATCCGCGAATTGCAACAGGTCGTCCTAGCCGAGACCCGGCGGCTGGACGCCCTCCGCAGGGACCAGGGCAACCTCACGCGGGGACAGCTGGTCGGGCTGACTGGACTGGCCGGCCAGCAGGAATCGCTGCACGATCAGACGCGGGTCATGTCGGACAAGCTGGCAGGTGCCGAAATTTTCCAACGGACCCTGGCCCGCAGTGCGGATAAAATGAAGGCAGCCGCCGATCGCCTGGCCCGCCGGGAAACGGGCGACGCCACCCAGCGGGCCGAACAAGAAGCGTTGGCCAGGTTGAAGTTGCTGAGCGAGGCGCTGGCCCCGGGCAAGCCCGCGGCGGGTGCCGGACAAGCGCCTGGCGGAGCAGGGGAGGGGGGAGGGAATCAAGGCGGAGGGCTGACGTCGCTGGCCGAACTGAAACTGCTGAAACTGCTGCAAGCCGACCTGAACCAGCGGACCGACGAAAACCGCGCGGCGATCGACCAGGCGATCCGGCAGAACCAAGACACCGGGCCCCTGCAGCAACAGCGGGCTCAGCTGGCCCAAGAACAGGGAGAACTGGCCGACATCATGTTCCAAATGCTGGAGAAGGAGGACCAGCCGCCGGAAGACGACCCGGACCGGCTGCCCGACCTGCGGCCAGCCACCCCGCTCGACCCGCCCGATGAGGAGACCGACCCGCCAGCGGGGGACGAGCAGGTACCTGACCGGGACCGGGTGGGCCCGCAGGAAAAAAATGGATCCGGGTGATTTTCCCAGGAGCCTTACCATGAGACACGCGGCAGCTGCCCTGGGGATGGCGCTTACGATGCTGGTTGCCGGCGGCAGCGTCGCGGCCGACGACCCGTCCGAGCTGGACCGCCAGCTGCTGGAGCAACTGGACGCCGCCGACGATCCGCGGGAGCTGCTGACCGAGCCGCAGGAGGGGGAGGCCCCGCGGCCGTCTGCCGACGACAGCGGTGCCCCCCATCCAGAAAAATCGCTCGACCAAAAACTGCTCGACCAGCTGGGCGAAGGCGAAGACATTCCCCTTCAGACCGACCTGGTGGAAGAGGAAGTCTTGGGGGAAGATGCGGACCCGTTGACACGGATCGGCCACAAGATGCGGCTGGTCCAGCGGCTGCTGGTCCAACAAAAGCCGCCATCGCGTGCCGGGCAGCTGCAACAGGAAATCCTCCGCGACCTGGAAAAACTGCTCGAGCAACTCCAGCAGCAGCAACAGCAGCAGGCTTCCGCGCCACGCGCAGGGTCCGGTCGGCAGCAGGCCAGCCGCCGCAAAATCCAGCAGCCGCGACCCGGCTCGCCGCGCCGCGGGGGTGACCGCCCCTCCCGGCAACCGGCGGACCAGAGCGAGGACCGGGTTCGCGAGGCGGAATCGCGCCAGATCGACGTGGTGGAGGTGACCGAGATGATCAAACAGATCTGGGGACACCTGCCAGAAAAAGAACGAGAACGGCTGCGGCAGATGGCCGCGGACGAACCACTGCCCGAGAGTGCGGTGCAGATTGAAAACTATTTCCGCCGCTTGTCCGAGGCGGAGGGTCCTTGAGGGCCAACGCGGATGGAAGGTGTGCGACGCGGCCGGGGGCCGTCAGCGAAAGGGAGGGCCAGCGCTCTTGCCCATCATCCTGGGGACGGGCAGGAGTGCCCGTCCTACAAGCATGCGCGCAGGAATTCAAGAAATCACTGAGGAGGAGAATGAGGAAAGGAGGATCCCCTTCCGGCCCCGCCGCAGGATCGACCCCCACCCGGTCTCTAGCCCCTCACCCCTAGCCCCTATCGTTCACCCCATGTGGAACCGCCGCCCGCTTTTGACGCCAGCGACCCTGCTGCTGTTTGCCGCCGGGTTGAGCCCCGTGGCTTGGGGCGCCGATGAGGGCGATCCGGAACAGACGGCCGTCCAGATGGTGACGGTGGGGGCCGAGCGGGCGGTGGAGCGGGGATTGCAATTTCTCGCCTCGCAACAGCAGGAGGATGGCTCGTTCGGCGCCCGGGGCTACAGCCGCAATGTGGGGGTCGTGGCCCTCGGCGGTCTGGCCTTCATGGCCGAGGGCAGTACGCCGGGACGGGGGCCGTACGGTGCCGAAGTGCGGGGGGTGTTGCAATTTATCCTGGACAACACGCAGCCTAGCGGTTTCATCAACATCCCCGAGTCCAGCAGCCACGGACCGATGTATGGACACGGTTTCGCCACCCTGTTTCTCGCTCAAGCCTACGGCATGTCGCCACAGCCCGCGCTGCGGGAAAAGCTGGTCAAGGCGGTCAAGCTGATCGTCAACACGCAAAACCGCGAGGGGGGTTGGCGTTACCATCCCCAACCCCGCGAGGCGGACGTCTCGGTAACGGTCTGCCAGATCATGGCCCTGCGTGCGGCGCGGAATGCCGGGCTGCACGTCCCCAACGCCAGCATCGACCGCTGTGTGGCCTACGTGAAGAAAAGCCAGAATCCCGATGGGGGTTTCCGCTACATGTTGCAGGGGGGCCCGCAGAGCGCCTTTCCCCGCTCGGCGGCCGGCATGGTCGCTCTATACAGCGCCGGGATTTACGAAGGACCAGAGATCCGCCAAGGCCTGAAGTACCTGATCAACTTTTTGCCCATGGCGAAACGTTTCCGCCGGGAAAGCCACTACTTTTATGCTCAGTACTACGCCGTCCAGGCCATGTGGCAGGCGGGCGGCCCTTACTGGGCCGAGTGGTATCCCGCCATCCGCGAGGAACTGATTGCCACGCAACGCGCACAGGGATTTTGGGTCGATGCGATTAGCCGCGAATACGGTACGGCCATGGCCTGTATCATCCTGCAAGTCCCCAATAACGTGCTGCCCATTTTTCAACGATAAACGCTCGGGACCTGGCGACCGTGAGACCCTCCCCCCCGCAGCCCCTGGTAAGCCCCCCGCTGGCTGGACGATTGCCATCCGCGGTGGCCGTCCTGGTCATGGGGCTGGCGGGATCCAGCGGCTGGGGTGGGGAACCGACAGCGGTCCTGCTGACGGCCGATGGGACGCGGGAGATGGCCCGCCTGGGAGGTGTCGACGCGGAAGGCCAACTGGTCTTCCTCGTCGACGATCAGACGCGGAAGCTGGCGGTCCCGGACCTGGTTCGATTTGGGAACCCCCGAGAAGAGATCCGCGATCCGCTGATCCTCACGGCCAACGGCAGCCGCTGGGTGGCCAGCCAAACCTTTGCCGTCCCGATTGTGATGGAGGACGAACGCGTCTCGTTTGAGGCCGGCCTCTTGGGCCCGCTGCAGCTGCCGCTGGCCCAGCTGCGGGGCATCCTCTTTTTCCAACCGCAAAATCGGCGGCAACGTGACGCGCTGATCGACAAAGTCGCCGCCGGCCAGCCTGACACGGATCTGGTGATTTTGGCCAACGGCGACCAGCTGTCGGGGCTGGCCCTGGCGGTGCAAGACCAGCGGCTGGAATGGCAGGGCCCGGCAGGCAGGACCACCGTCCCGTTGGACCAGGTCGTCGCCCTGACGCTGAACCCCGGCTTGACCCAGCCCGCTCCCAACCCCGCTCGGCGATTGCTGGTCGGCACCCGCGACGGCAGCCGCGTGGTCGCCAGCTCGCTGGCCGCCGGTGATCCCGGCGTCGTGATCCACACGGTGGACGGCCCGCCGCGGGAGGTAGCCGCCGCGGACGTTTGCTACCTGCAGCCGCTGAGCGGATCGGTGACCTACTTGTCGGACCTCCCGCTGTCCAAATATCGTCCCCAACCCTATCTCAGCCAAAGCTGGCCTTACCGGCAGGATCGCAACGTGCTGGGCGGCCGGCTCCGCTGCGGCGGACAGCTGTACGAGAAGGGACTTGGTGTGCACAGCACCGCCGGGCTGACCTACCGCCTGGACCGCCCCTATCGCCGCCTGGAGGCCGAACTGGGAATCGACGATACCACCGGCGCCGCCGGCAGCGTGGTCGTGCGGATCTACACCGACGAGGGCTCGGGCCAGTGGCAGCCAAAGTTCACCAGCCCCGTCATCCGCGGGGGGCAGGCCCCGGTCCCTCTGAGCGTGGAGATCGACGGTGCCCAACGGCTCAGCTTGATCATCGACCTCGCCGACCGGGGCGATCAGCAGGACCACCTGAACCTCCTGGACGCTCGCCTGGTACCCTGACCCGACCCTCACCCCCTCACCCCCTCACCCCCTTCATTCCTCACCCCTCACTCCCGTTCTCCCCCGCTCCCCATCTCTGCTATACTCCCGATGGACGCTCTCCCCCCTCTGTCGGACAGCCTGCCGATCATGGTTCGCCAGCCTACTTTGCACGGAAGCCCGCCGGTCGACGACGATCGCGATCTGCGTCCGCAGCGGTTCGTCGAGATGGTGGGTCAGCGGGAGGTATTTCAGCGGTTGGAGATTGCGGTGGATGCGGCGCGGAAGCGGGGCGAGCCGCTGGGGCACATTCTGTTTGACGGCCCGCCGGGGCTGGGCAAGACGACGTTTGCCACCTGCATTCCCCACGAACTGGGGGTGAGTTTGCAGCTGGCCAGTGGAGCGGCTTTGGCGGCGCCCAAGGACCTGATTCCTTACCTGACGAATGCGGAAGAGGGGTCGGTGCTGTTTGTGGACGAGATTCATCGTCTTCCCAAGGCGGTGGAGGAATTTCTGTACCCGGCCATGGAAGACTTTCGCATCGACCTGATTTTGGGCGAGGGGGTCAATGCTCGGACGCTGAACATGAGTCTCAAGCCGTTTACGCTGATCGGCGCCACGACACGAACGGGGCTCCTGTCGGCACCGTTGCGGGACCGGTTCCAGATGCGCGAGCACCTGGACTTTTACAGCGTGGACGAGTTAGCCGAGATTATTCGCCGCAATGCGGTCAAATTGAACGTCGTGATCACCCCCACAGCAGCTGACCAGATTGCTCGACGCAGCCGCGGCACCCCCCGGTTGGCCAACAACCGCTTGCGGTGGGTCCGCGATTACGTGACCAGTAAAGCGGATGGGCAGATTACGCAGGAACTGGCCAGCGACGCGCTGCAGATGCAGGGCATCGACCAGTTGGGTTTGGACGGTCAGGACCGCAAGTACCTGGAAACGATCCAGCGGGTGTTTGATGGCGGTCCGGTCGGGGTGGAAGCGGTGGCCCACACGATGAATACGGCCCCGGACACGTTGATTGACGAGGTGGAACCGTTCCTGCTGCGCAGCGAACTGGTCGTCCGCACTCCCCGCGGCCGCAAGCTGACGACCAGCGGCTACCAGCACCTGGGCGTGATGCCCCCCGCGGCCGGGGCTGCCGAAACAGACGCTCAGCCCAACCTGTTCCAGTAGCCCTTCCCCGCACCACGCGGAGAGGGGAGGGGTGCTGAGCCTGGGGGGGAAATGCCGGGACGGGGCAGGCGAGGCGGACCTCGACCGCGGGCAACAGCGTCGCGGAACGGTTTACCCCGACCGGCTGTTCCCACCCCCCCGGGTTGCTCGGACATGCCACCCCACAACCGCCGCCCCCACGGGGGAGGAGGGGGGTGGTTGCGGGTGGTCGAGCGCGCCGGGTCAGCGACCGGGGTGGGGAGTCGGGGCGGTTG
>CAYFZZ010000307.1:0-8983 GCA_964347545.1 uncultured Planctomycetaceae bacterium
TCCTCGGCAAAAATCTCTTCCACCGCGGGGCAGTAGACCTCCAAGGCCGATTCCACCACGCGTCGCAGCTGGCCTTGGCTCAGCCCTTCCGTTAAACGGTACACGGGCAACAGCCGCCCTTCGGCCTGGGCGTCGTCGGTGTCCAGCAGCTCGACGTGGGGATGAGCCATCTCCCAGCGCATCCCCCGCAGGCGGGGCTTGCCCGACAACAGGACCTGCTGGCCCTGCCGGAAGCGATTTTGCATGAACGGCTGGTTGAACCACAGCGCCCGCAGATAATCATTGCCCTGGCGGACCAGGACCCCCAACAGCGAACGGCCCGGCGCCGAGCTGCGCAGTTCGACCTCCTCCACACATCCGGCGACACTGACCAGCACGTCTTCTTCCAGCTGACCGATCTGCCGCAGATCGGTCAGGTCCTGGTAATCGCGGGGGAAGAAAAACAAGACATCGCGGGCATTCCGCAAACCCAGCCGCACCAACAAGTCCGCTCGGCGCGGTCCGACCCCTTTCATGAACTGGACGGGCGTGGCCAGCACGTCCTGGACCGGAGTGTCGTACAGGTCGGCCATGCCCGCATTGTATCCCCCTCTCGGCTGCAGGGAATTGCCGGCCGAGGTTCAGCGGACGTGCGGCCCCGCCGACAACGGTGAAATGGGACCCCGCCGCACGGCCGCGGCGGCCGGGAGGGTAGGGAAGGGTCATGGTGTACATCGCCGGACAGGCGGTCCCTTCCCGCAAGGGATGGGGCGCCGCGGGGGGCCTTCAGAGGTATTTCTGATAAGCGTCGACGGCCAGCTGGTCACAGCGTTCGTTCTCGACGTGCCCGCTGTGCCCGGCGACCCACCGGAAAATGACCCGGTGTCGCTGCAGCAAACCGTCCAGCCGCTGCCAGAGATCGATGTTCTTGACCGCCTGCATACTCTTGCCCCGCCCCCGCCGCCAGCCGTTCGCTTTCCATTTGGGCAGCCACTCGCTGATCCCCTTGCCGACGTACTGGCTATCGGTAAACAGCTCTACCCCGCAGGGCCGCTGCAGAGCTTCCAGGCCCTGGATCACCGCCATCAGCTCCATCCGGTTATTGGTCGTTTCCCGTTCGGACCCAGCCACCTCTTTTTCCTTCCCCGTGGGAAGGTGCTTCAGGATGTAGGCCCAACCGCCAGGGCCCGGATTGCCCGTGCAGGCGCCGTCGGTAAACAGCTGGACGGTAACGGGAGGTTGGTCGGGCATGCTACCGGCGGCGGCCGTCGCCCCCGCGTTGGGGTGGCTTAGCGATGAGCCGTTTCGCTGGGCAGGGGCGGCTCGAGCGGCGAGCGGGGCAGTCCCGGACGGGGAGGCTTGGTCAGTTCGTGCAATTCTTCCGAAAGGGGTGAATCCAGCCTGGGCTGCTCCTCCCGGACCCACGGCAGCCGCACACAGAAAGAACTGCCCTGGCCCAGCTCGCTTTCCAACGTAATCTCGCCACCCAGCAGTTTGCACAGCTCCTTGACAATCGACAGACCCAAGCCCGTGCCGGAATACTCGCGGGTCATCGCATCGGTGGCCATATCCGTCTGGCCCTGGCGAAACTTTTCAAAGATGGCCAGCTGGTCCTCCGCGGCGATGCCCACACCCGTGTCGCGGACCACAATTTCCAGCTGATCAAACTTGTTGCGGCTGGCAATCACCTCGATCCGTCCACCCTCCGGAGTAAACTTGATGGCGTTGGACAGAAGGTTGTTCAAAATTTGCTGCAGCTTGCCGCGATCCTGATGCAACAGCTCGGTGTCGGGCTGCACAAACGCTTCCAGGTCCAGGTTTTTCTTTTCGGCCAGCGGACGGGCCAGGTCGCAGGGAGCCTGAATCGCCTCGCTGACGGGAAAGTCGGAAAGGTGCAGTTCCATCTTGCCACTTTCGACTTTGGCCAGATCCAGGATGTCGTTGATCATATCCAATAGCAGACGGCCGGCCGTTTGAATATTGTCCACGTAGCGACGCTGCTTGTCGTCCAGAGCCTCGATCGACGCGAGGACTTCGGAAAAGCCCAGGATACTGTTCAACGGCGTCCGCAATTCGTGGCTCATCGTCGCCAGAAAATCGTTTTTCAAACGGTTCATTTCAAACAGCCGCATGTTCGCTTGAGCCAGCTCGTCGACTTTTGCGTCCAGATCGTCGTTGACCTGCCGCAACTCGCCCGCGGAATCGAGCAACTGTTGCAGCATCCGATTGAACGCCACCGCCAGGTCCTCGAATTCGTCGCGCGTCTGAATCTCGGCTCGCAACGAAGTATTCCCCCGGCTGATTTCGTTGCTGACATCCCGCAAGTGATTCAACGGCTTGACGATCACGTACCGCACAATCACGTACAGGAGGATCATCGCCAGGAAGACGGTCAGAATGGCGGTGGCCAGCAGGATCGCCAGATTCTTGTTCAGCGCCTCCTGGGTCTCTTCCAGCGGCATCCGCACCTGGATGATGGCCTGCAGATCCCCCTCGACCAGGTCGTTGTTGCCGTTGGCGATCCGATGACACAACACACAGTCCGACTTGATGTACACCGGCTGATAGTAGTGGTATTCGGCCACCTCGCGGCGGACGGTCTGCCCGTTGGGGAGCGTTTGTCGGCGGACGACGGTTTTTTCACGCTGAGCGAACGGGGCATCTTCGCCTTCCGGCGGAGGCCCGGCCGCCTCCCATTCAGCCAGCAGGTCGCTTTCGAACTTGCCCTTCGGCAACTGATCCTCCTTGGGCTTGTTCGCGGCCGGGCGGATCGCATTCCATTCGTAGTCGTCTTTGTCAAAGTACTTGATCAATTCCTCCACGATCGGCTTGAAATTCTCATTGGTTTCCAAGTGTTTCCAATGATGCATCATGATCGTGTGCACCAACAAACGCCCCGTCTTGGGGTTTTGTTCGTACACGATTTCCGCCGTGCGCTCGCCGTACCACAGAAAGCTGCCCATCAACAGCAGGAACAGGCTGGCGCCGAAGAGAAACCGGCATTTGCGTTCCAGGTTCGTTTCGCCCAGGACGCGTTTGATCGAGCGGTACGACACCAGGCAGGAACCTCCAGCAGAGACGGCAGGTCGCCCCAGGGACTTCGGCGGGGACCTTTGCGCTCACATCCGCCCACCACGCTCAGCAAAGGGCTGGCCGCAGGGATCGGTCCTTATTTTAAACCACCCCCCAGCAGCCATCCAGGTCAAACCCATTTTCCGCCGCTGGGCTGGCCGCCCCGCGTACCCCGCCACCCCGCATAATCCGCCAGCGGTCGGCAACATCGTTGACACCGTTTTTCCCGCGATCTACGATGCAGAACTCCGCGTTGCTGCTGGCCCCCAACGCCCCCCCCCGGAACCCTCTTTGATGCTGGACCTCGTCGGCCGCGGAACCGCGCACACCTGTGCTGGCCTGACCCGCCGCGACTTTCTGCAAGTCGGGACCCTGGGGGCTGTCGGGTTCGGCCTGCCGCAGTATGCCGAGGTCCAAGCGCAAGGGGCACTGCGGAAGGGGCATGAAGGGCGAGCATGTATTTTGATTTTCAATCTGGGGGGGCTCAGCCACCTCGATACGCTGGACATGAAACCCCAGGCCCCGGCCCAGATCCGGGGACCGTTCCAACCCATCGCCACCCGCGCGCCCGACATCCAGGTCTCGGAAATCCTCCCCCGCCACGCCACCGTGGCCGATAAGTTCTCGCTGGTCCGCAGCTGCTACCACACGGGACCCCCCGTGCACGAAGCAGGCTGGCAACTGCTGCAGACCGGCCGGCTGGCGGATCCGGGGATGCCGGCACCCCACGTGGGGGCCGTGGCCGCCTCCCTCAGCCAACCGGCCCGCCGGCGGACCCCGCATGTCATCCTCCCCGCCCCCGTCCGCCCCAGCGGGGGCACCCCGCCCGCCGACCTGTCGGCCGTCTCCCCAGACCCGACCTGCCTAGGATGCAACCCCTCGTTCGACCCGGTCGCAACCAACCACCGACCGCCCACCCACCAACCGCTCCGCCACATCGGCGCCGTCCCCCTGCCCCCCCGCCAACGATTGCGGGACACCATCGAGGCCCACCTGCAGCAGTTCGAGGCCGACCGCCAGCCCGACTTGGGAGACGACCATTTCCAGATCGCCTACCGCCTCTTGGCCAGCCGCCCGGTGCGGGAAGCGATGGCGCTGTCTGGCGAGGCGCCTCCGGTCCGCCAACGCTACGGGCGTTCACGGTTTGGCCAGTCCTGCCTGCTGGCGCGGCGGCTGATCGAAGCCGGCGTGCGGTTCGTGACGGTCAACACGTTTCTGAGCGTTCATGACCAGCTGAGCTGGGATGTTCACGGTCGACACGCCTTTCCCACCCTCAAGGACATGCAGAACCAGGTGGCCCCCATGTACGACCAGGCGTACACCGCCCTGATCGAAGACCTGGCCGATCGCGGCCTGCTGGAACAGACCCTGGTCTGCAACCTTACCGAATTTGGCCGCACGCCCCGGATCAATACCGCCGGCGGACGGGACCACTGGCCCCAATGTTTTACAGTCGCCTTCGCCGGGGGAGGGGTCCAGGGAGGCCGCGTCGTGGGGCGCAGCGATCCGCACGGCGCCTTCCCCGCAGAACGGCCGGTCGAACCGGGCGACATCCTGGCCACGATCTTCCACAGCCTGGGCTGCGACCCGACCACCCACCTGCCCGGGCCGGACGGCCAGCCCCGCCCGCTGGTCGACAGCGGGCGGCAGCCCATTAGGGAACTGTTTTAAGCCGCCGGCCGGAAAGCAGCCGGCTGACAACCGCCGTCGGGGCCGGACCCGCTGGCCCCGTCACGGTCACCGCCTCCCTCCGACCCCCCCGTACAGGACGCTCTACGGCCCTGCCGCCTGGGGGGTCAGCGTCAACCGCACCTGGGTCCCCAGCGGCGGGATATTTTCGGTGAAGGCCTCGTACAACAAAAGCTCTTTCTTGTCGCTGCTCTCCACCGGTACGTCCATCATCGCCGTGGGAAAGTTCGAAACGCAGATGAAGTCGTCGTAGATGTCGGCCATATAGACTTCCTCGCCCGTATCCACCCCTTTTTCAAACCGACTCCCGCTGAAGACCCAGGTGTACTCCAACGGCTGTCCGCTCTGCATGTCGCGGACAAACTGGCGAGCATCGACCTGGCGAAGCTGGCCCTGGTCATCCAGAAAACTGGCCTGGACCAGGATCGGACTGCCGCGCGGGGGTCGGTACTCGGGATGAAAAACCGCCGGCGCCCCCGGCTCGGCACCCGCCAGCAACAGCAGAGCGTGAACCGCCGAAGGGGGCGACTTCAACTGGATCACCGCTTCGTGGGTCTTCTGTTGACAAGCCAGCAGTTCCAGGACACCCCGCCGCAGACAGATCGTACCGTCCACAATCACCTGCTTTCGCTGAGTGTCGTACCACAGGTGGTGTTCCTCCGAGACCTGCCGCGCCCCCTCGGGTGGTGGCAGCGGCTGCAACTGCTGGGCCGTCGGTTTTTGCTCCTCGTCCGCCGCCCCCCCAGCCGCCTCCGGCCCCTCCTCCTCGCCATCCGGCTCACCCCCCGCCGGCTGGTCAACCGCCCCCGCGCCCGCCTCGGCGCCCCCCTCCTGGCCATCCCCCGGCGGCTGGTCCGGGACCGGCCCCAAGTCGAGCGGCGATTCGGGGTCGAACGCGGGCGGCGCGTCGCCGCCGGCCGCCTTGGCATCCGCCACGCCTCCCGCCGGCAGATCCTCCTCGTCACTGGACCCACAGCCGCTGAAGCTCAGCAACAGGGCCAGACCCAGCGCGACCCAGCCGCTCTTCCCGCTGTCGCAGAGAAATTGACAAGCACGCATGACGAATTCTTCCTGGGGATCAGGGAAGTTCAGGACACCAGGGAGGCCAGCACGAGCAGCGCGGACAAGCGCCAACCGCCCTCGTCAGGCTCCTCTCTCGCTAGGATACCCGCAGGCTGACCCGGTAGACAAGCAGATTTGGTTTTAGGTATACCATCCTCTCGCGTGGCGCTAGGCCCACAGAGGGAAGGCGTGGGCGAGCGGGTAAGGGGTTGAGGGGGGTTTCAGCGGCGTGTCCGGGGATCCGCCACGGCAGCGGCTGGCCGCCGGCTGGCCCGAGGGCGGGGTTGCCGGCCCCGGTGCCTTGACACCCTGCCGCCGCGGGGGAAAAACTGAGACGTTTTTTGCAGGAATCCACGATGCGGACCCCACCGGCCCTCGGCACCGATCAGCCCTCCACCATCCCGCCCGCTTGGTCCGACCCACCCAGCGACCTGTGGACGCGTTCCTGGCATGCCACCGCACCCCGCCAGGTTGTCGAGGCCTATCAGGAAGGAGATCTGCCGCGGGGATGGTCCCTCTGGGCCGCTCATCTGCGGCACCGCAAGCGACCTGCCGAGGCCGGTCAGCTGTGGTCGGACAAGACCTCACCCCTCTTGTGGGCCGTCGCGGCTCTGCCAGCAGACAGCAACACCGTCCGCCTGCTGCAACAGCTACATCCGCTGGTGCGGGGCAAACAGCGGGCGGGTCCGGAAGCGGTGGAATGGATTGCTGCCTGGCTGGACGAAGCCACCCAACCGGGGCGCGACGTGGCCGACGACCTGGAATGTGTCGCGTGGAGCTATGCCCTCGTCCCGCTGGCGCGACACGCCGCCCCCCAGCTGTGGTGGGAATTGCTGGCGCATTTGTTGGCGGCCGCCCGGCAAGGGGAGGATGAGGACATCGAGCGGGATCCGGTTCGATACTCCCTCCTCGCCGGCGAATTGGCCCTCTCGCTGGCCTGGCAGTTTCCCGAACTAAAGCCTTGCCGACGGCTGGGGAAAACGGCGCGGAGGGCGTTGAGCGCGTTGGTGGTCGAGCTGTTGGATGGCGAGGGGATGCCCCACGCGCGGCAGCTGGGCGAACTGCCCCTCCTGACCGCCACCTGGACCCGCTGCCGGGCCATCGGCAGCCAGCTGAAGGAGAACTGCTGGAACGCCAAGGCGGAACGACAGTACGAGTGGCTGGTGACCCAGAACCTGCGACTGGCCGATCCCCACGGAGCGTGGCTGCTGGCCGAACCCCTGGCGGCCGTCGCCTGGCGACCCCTGATGAAAACCGCCCTCCGCCTCTCCGGCGACGCGGCCGACCGGGAAATCGCAGACGAAATTTTGCCGCACTCCAAGGCCTCCCACCCTCCCCGCCATCACTGGCCTGCCGCCGCGTACAACTCGGAATGGGCCGAGGTCTCTGTTCTGCAAAACACATGGTCGCGGACGGCAAACAAGCTGGTCGTGGCCTGCGATCGCCCCCACACCCCCGTGGCCATCGCCGCCCATGGCCAGACCCTGTTCAGCGGACCGTGGTCATTCGAGATCCGCCTGGACAACCAGCCGATCGTCCCCGCCCCCGGCGCCGCCTGGGAACAGATTGCCTGGGAGTCGGACGAGGACCTGGATTACCTCGAACTGGAGATCGAGCTGCCGCAGGGGCTCCGCCTGCAACGCAGCTTTCTGCTGGCCCGCCAGGATCCGTTCCTGTTGCTGGCCGACGCGGTGCTGGGCGAACATCCGCTGGACATCCACTACACCTCCCGCCTGCCCCTGGCCGGCGACCTGCAGGCGACTGCGGAACCCCAGCACAGTGAAATCCATCTGCAAACGTCGCGCCGCCTGGGCCGCGTCCTGCCACTGGCCCTGTCGGAGTGGAGCAGCGATCGTCGAGCGGGGACGTTGCAGACCGCGGAAGGGGCGGTGGTCCTGGACCAGACCGGCAGGCAATCCCTGTTCGCGCCCCTCTTCCTCGACCTGCAACGGCACCGCCGCCCGAAGCCGCTGACCTGGCGACAGCTGTCGGTGGGCCACCAATGCCAGAACGAACCGGCCGACCGGGCGGTCGGATATCGAGTGCAGATCGGCAAGCAGCAGTGGCTGATCTACCGCTCGCTGACCCCCCCCGAAAGCCGCACCGTGCTGGGCCAGAACCTCCTGTGCGAAATGCACGTCAGCCGGTTCCTCGGCAACGGGGATGTCGAAGAATTGCTGGAACTGCAGTAGGCGCAACGGACCACCTCCCGTGGCGGACCCGGTCACCATCCTGGCAGAGAATCTTGGGGCAATTCGGCAGCGGATCGCCGGCGCCGCGGCCCGCAGCGGCCGGGACGCCACCGACGTGCGGCTGGTCGCCATCACCAAGTACATCTCTGCCGACATCCTCCCCGCCCTGGTCCAGGCCGGGGCGACCGATCTGGGCGAGAGCCGGCCCCAGGAGCTGTGGTCCAAGGCCGCCGCCCTGGACGCCCCCGACGTCCACTGGCACCTGGTCGGACATCTGCAGCGGAACAAGATCCGCCGCACCTTGCCCCTGGTCGACCTGATCCATTCGGTCGACAGCCCCCGCCTGCTGGAGGCGATCGAGCGGGAAGCGGCCGCGGCCCACTGCCGCGTCCGCGTGCTGCTGGAGGTCAACATTTCCCAAGAACCGGCAAAACACGGGTTTCCGCCCGACACCCTGGCCAGCCTCCTGCCGCAACTGGCCGCCGCCCCCCACGTCGCCATCGAAGGCCTGATGGCGATGGCCCATCGCCAAGGTGGCCCCGAGACGGCCCGCCGCGATTTCGCCGCCCTCCGACAGCTGCGCGACCGCCTGCAGGCCGACGCGCCACAGCATGTGCGGCTAAATGAGTTGTCGATGGGGATGAGCGGCGATTTTGAGGAGGCGATTGCCGAAGGCGCCACCCTGGTGCGGATCGGCACCGCCCTCTACGAGGGCCTCACCCCCTCCCCCCGCTGAACGAGCCCGCGATGCGAGTGGCGGGTTGCGGGAAGCGAGTTACGGGTTGCGGGTTTCGAGTTACGGGATACGGGACGCGAGTTACGGGTTGCGCGATGCGAGCTCCCCGCTTTCCCACCGCCAGCGGCAGAGCGCCGGAGTCTGGCTCCTTTTTCGGCCACCGACATCCAGCCCTCGCGCAAACCCGCTCCCGAAAAAGGTGCCTGACTCCCTGGCAGCGCGATCCCTGTAGCCGGCCTCTTTGAGGCCGGAC
>CAYFZZ010000308.1:0-7027 GCA_964347545.1 uncultured Planctomycetaceae bacterium
TTGCCCGCCGCCGATACCATCCGGCTGCACGCCGCCCACCTGGCCCACTTCCACGCCAACGATCCCAACCGGCAGGGGCCCGGCTTTGGGCAGGTCGACTTCGTGCCGATCCTCGAGGCGCTCCGCGAGATCCAATACCGGGGCTGGGTCTCGGTGGAAGTCTTTGATTACACCCCCGGCGTCGAACGGCTGGCTCGCGACAGCATCGACTACCTGCAGAAGTGCCTCGGCGCGGAGGGTTGAGCGGGACCGGGCGTGTGACCGGCGCGGGTCGCGGCCAGCGGCCGCGGGACAGCCCACCGGCGGATGACAAAGATCGCCGCGGAGGCAACGCCCCCCCAGACGCTCACATGCTCTCCACCCGCAGCGTGGCCAGGTGATGAGCGGTTCCGACCAGGTTGTCCCAATGCTGGTGGATATATTCCGGCGGGCCACCGATCTGAGCGACCACCTGGTGCACCTCTTCGGTGGGAACCATTTCGATCGCGTCCCAGGGACAAACCTTCAGCTCGTAAGGATTCGTCTTCTTCTGGGGGATGTGCACACAGACTTCGCAACCGACACAGCGTTCCAGGTCGATCTGGCACCACTGCTGAGTCCCTTTGACGACGCCCCGGTCGATGGTCAGCATTTCGATGCAGTCCACCGGGCAGACTTCCAGGCACGACTCGCAGCCGGTGCAGTTGTCGGCATTGATCACCGCCAGTTCCTTGGGAACCTTCTTCCGCGGTGCTTTTTTGCCTTCCTTCTTTGCCATCCCAGACCAGCTCCTCCCCGACCGTTTGGTGGTGGGCCCTTCGTGGTGGGCCCGCGGTGGTGGGGGCCTCTGTGGGCGGTGGGGCCCCCCTCCGCCTGACTCGACACGAAAACTCTACACGAACACGAAAACTCTACAATAAAACTCTACACCAAACGCCCGCGGGTCGCCACTTCGCCGGCGGTCTGGGCCACAGATGTTTCTATACCAAGCCGAGGGTCGTCGGGGCAAGGTACCAAGCTGCGGGGCCGGCGGCCGCGGGCCCCGCGGCTGGTCGAACCCCTGCTTTGCTGGGCTGGCCCTGGCCCGGCCGTTCCTCTGCCCCGGTCCCCTGGCCGCCCCTTATTCCAGGCCGAAGGCCCCGGCGGGCGGGACGTGGATCCCCTCGATCAGGTTCTGTCCGCGGCGGCGGAACAGCCGCGGTTGGACCGCCAGGCTGGCCCCCACGCTCCCCTTGCTCTGATCCGAATGGATCCCGGCGCGGATCAGGAACGATTCGCCCAGCCGCGTCAGGGCCAGACGCTGGACGACGTTCGCATCGCCGGACAGTTCCAGCGATCCGTCGTAGGCCACGATGTATTTGGGGCCCAGCCGATACGAAAACGAGGCCAGCCCCACGATACTGTCGATGGGACCCTGCAGGGAGTTCACCCCCAGGTACAACTTCAGCCGTTCGGGGCGGTGCATGCTGAAGCCCAGGCTGACCAACTGCTGGCCGTCGTCAAACACGTCGAAGATGCCGCTGGAGAGGAGGGAAAAGCGATCCCCCAGGTGCCACCGCCAGTCGTAATCGATCAGCCCCACCAGTTCGCCAAAGTTTTGATCCTCTTCGGGGAACAGCGACAAGTTGGTATCCAGGGTCATCCAGTCGATGATCCGCAGGTCACCGGGGCAACCGCGTTTGGTCTGCCATCGCTGGCGGGCGCCCAGCCGCACGACGGTCAGGTCGTCGACCAGTTCGACCGAGGGCGAGCTGACCCAGCTGGCCAGTCCGTTGCGGATTGCGTAGTAGCGGGGATCAAACCGGGCCGGCGCGGGAGGCCCGCCGAAGGTGGTAAAGGCGAACATCCGCCGGAAGGCCTCTTGCGCGTCGTCGTCGATCGGGTCGTATAGCGGAAACTCGTCCACATTCTGGCTGGCGTCGGTGTAGGCCAGTTCGGCATCGAAGACGACTTTGTGAGCCAGCCCGTTGACGTTCAGCAGCCGGCTGTGGACCAACGGGTCGACCGCCCACATGGCGAGGCTGGCGCGCAGCCCGACTTGTCCGTAGGCCCGTTCGATCGAATCTCCGTTCAGGTCACTATCCCAGTAGGCCAGTTCTCCCAGGGCGTAGGGAACCAGTTGCACCGGGCCGGCGGCCAGGGGCAGATCGATTTCCTGGCGCGACACATACCGCCCGCCGTTTTGCGCGACCTCCCAGGGCAGCAGTTCCCACATGGCCAGCTGGGTGGCGTTCTGCGGAGCGCTGGCGGTGCGGTACTTGGCATACCCAGCCTGGCTGTGTTCGAACCAGGTCAGCCGATCGGCCCACAGGGACTGGCCCAACCAGTAATGTTCGACTCGCGGCAACCACTCGGTTTGGGTAAAGAAATCGTTCAGGCGGGTCTGGCCTTCGACCCGCCAGCGTCGATTCTGGTCGCTGCGTTGCAAGGCCAGCCGCGTCAGTTCGTCGGGATAGGTATCCCACTCCTTCTCGAAATACTGCTCGAGGAAGTTCCGGTCGCTGATCAGCCCCGCCTGGCCGATCAGTTCATACCCGCCGGCCATCCGTCCCTGGTGCTGCCACAGGAGTCGGCCCCGCTGGTTGGTCTCCAAGGGCAGCGCCCGCTGGCCCCGCCCCAGGTTGTCCAGGCCCGTATCGTGAATGAAGTAGGCGTCCAGGAAGCCGCGCGCGTCCGGGCCCAGGACGGGGAAGGGATTGCTGCCGTAGGTGAACCGCGTGCCGACCGCCGGCCCCCGCTCGCTCAGATAATCAAGGCTCAAATCCCAGTCCGAGTCTGGCGGCGGCTGGCGGATCCCCAACAGTTCGTACAGATTCCACTCGGTCAGAATCTGCGTGCCGAACACGTCGTCGTCCCGGAGGCGGAACTGTTTGAGGTAGAACGCGGGGTATTCCAGGTCGGTGGTCCACCGCGGCCAATAGAAGATCGGCACCCCGCCGACCACGACCGTGTTGCGACGGCCGGTCAGCGTGCGGTCGTGCCGCACCAACGGCTCGCCCGTCCGCGGATCCCGCTGGGGCAGACCCGTCCGCGGATCGATGATGATCGACTGCCGATCTTCAAAAAACACATCCCCGGCCCCAATCCAATAACCGGGCTCGCCAATCCGGCTGGTGGTAAACTTGGCATCCGCTGCGGTAAAGCGATCCTTGGCGATCTGCCGCAGCTGCTGGGCGTGGACCCGGATCTTCCCGTCGTATTCGGGGACGGGGGTCAGCAGTTCGGCGTCCAACACCACGCCCACGTTGCGGCGGACGTCGTAGTACATCCGCGAGGCGTACACCACCCGCTGGCCCTGCCGGAACTCGATGTTCCCCTCCATGTAAAATTCCAACGGCGTGTCCGGGCTCTGAAACGTCTCCCCCCCCAGGCTCAAATCGTCGATCCCTCCCGTCCAGATCACCAGGCGATCGGTGGACAAGTCGATCGAACCCAGCTCGGCCATCCCGTCCACGACGACATTGATCCCGCCGCTGATCACGCCAATCGACTCGTCCCGCGTCGCCGAGGGGAACCACTGCAGGTTGACCTGGTCCCCGTCGCTGCGCGGCCAGGCGCGGAACCGCCGCACGCCCGGCGGCAGATCGCTGGGCACCAGGTGGACGTCGGGCAACAGCTCCTGGGCCGCCAAGCCGTCGGGCCAGATCGCCAGGCAGGCCAGCCCGATGGCGGCCAGCGCGGCCAGCCGCCGCCACCACGTGCGGCGCGCAGGCCGACCTTGCGGGCGCGCAGAGCCAAGCGCGCCAACCGAAGGGACAACACGGTCGGTCGGGGGGACGGTGCTCAGAATGGCATCCTTGCCTCTCTGGACCACTCCTGTCTGCAGCCAGCCGCTCTGGCCGCAAGTTAAAACCAGAAAACCTGTTAGGGCAAAATGATGAGCGGCGGATTATAGGAATCCCTACGGGGCAGGGTCAAGGTGCGTTCGCCCTGCAGCGGGTGGGCATAAAGCGTTATCATGGCCCGGGTTATGAGATGGGTTTCGCAAGCATTGATTCGCTGGCGGTGGGTCGGGCTGGCCGCCGCCCTCCTGGCCGCCCTGCTGGCCTACCCCTTTGCCGGCCAGCTGTCCTTCGATCGTTCCCTGGAGAACATGTTCGCCCCGGACGATCCCCTGCTGGTGCCCTACCAGCGGTTGAAAGAAATCTTCGGCGGCGACGAAGTCGTGCTGGCCGCCTACGTGGATCCCCAGCTCATGACGCCGGACGGCTTTGCGCGGGTCCAGGGATTGACCGGCGAGCTGGCTGCGGTGGAGGGCGTGGAGTCGGCGATGAGCCTTTCCAGTACGCCGCTGGGCTTGCGGATCATCGACGACACCCCCGCCGCCGCTCGCCTGCTGCAGGTGCTGGAAGGCTATGCCGTGGGACCGGCGGTCGACGGGCGGCGAGACACGGCGGCCGTGGTCTGCGTCTTGCAGCCCCTCCGACCGGGGCTCTCCCGCCGCGATACCATCGCCGCGCTGAGGCAACGGGTTCGCCAGCACGACGCCACCGGTGTGATCGCCGGCGAACCGGTGATGGTCATCGACGGGTTTGAGTTCATCACGCAGGATGGCGAAATTCTGGGCTACACCACGCTGATCCTGCTGTCCGCCACCATCCTGCTCTGCTTCCGCAGCCTGCGATGGGTGCTGATCCCCCTGGTGGTGATCCAGTTGACCCTGATCCTGACCCGGGCGTTGCTGGTGGTCAGTCATTTAAGGTTGAGCATGGTTAGTTCGATGTTGACCGCCATCGTGACGGTCGTGGCGGTAGCCACGGTGATTCACTTTATTGTCCGGTTTCGCGACGCCCGCGCGGCGGGCTGCTCGCCGCTGCGAGCGGTGGCCAAGGCGATCCACCTCCTGGCGATCCCCATCGCCCTGGCGTGTGCCACCGACGCGGTCGGTTTCGCCGCGCTGTTGTGGGCGGGCGTGGGTCCCGTGCAGGATTTTGGGATCATGATGGCCATCGGTTCGCTGCTGGTCATCCTCAGCGTAGCCCTCCTCCTGCCCGGCCTGACCCTCTGGGGCCGACGGGACATCGACCCCCAGCGGGCTTGGGGCGAGCGGTCGTTGGACACCGGCCTTTCCCGGCTGGTCGACGCTCTGCTGGCCCGCCCTCGCACGATCGCCGCCGTCTCGGCGGTCGTCGCGATCCTGGTGGCGGTGGGCAGCGCGCGGCTGCAGGTCGAGACCAACTTCATGCGGAACTTCCGCGCCTCCAGCCCGATCGCCCGCTCGTACGCCTTCGTGGAATCCCGGCTGGGCGGGGCGGGCGTCCTGGACGTGATCCTCCCTGCCCCGGCAGTGATCGACCAGGGCTATCTCGAGCGGTTACGCAAGTTCGCTCAGCGGCTGCGGACCGAAGTCGAGGTCCGCGGCCAGGACGGCCGCCCCCAGGCGGGGCTGACGAAGGTGTTGACCATCGTGGATGTGCTGGAATCGGTCTCCCTTCCCGATCTGGCCCGGGTGATGACGGCCGAGGAATTGATGGAACTGGTCGACCTGCCCGTCGCGGTCCAGCGGTTGCTGGGCCTCCTGCCGCTGGAGACGGTGTTGCAGCGGGTCGACTTGCAGCCCTACGTCACGCCCCAGCGGCAACTGCAGCTGGTCGAACGGGCCATGCGGAAGGCGGGCGGGGGTGCCGGGATGCTGGCCGCTCTGCGGGGTCAGTGGACCGAGGGGCCGCAGGTCCATCCCTGTACGCGGGTCATGCTGCGAGCCCGCGAACAACAGCCCGCTGGTCAAAAGTCCCAGATCATCCAGCAGGTGGCACGGATCGCCGCCGAGGAGTTTCCCCCCGCATCCGGCCAGGGGGCCGAAGTCACCGGGTTCTACGTGCTGCTGACCAGCCTGGTGCAGAGCATGATCCGGGACCAGTGGGTTTGCTTTGCCTGGGCCGTGGCCGGCATCGGCTTGATGATGCTGATCGCCTTTCGCAGCCCGATCATCGCCGCGATTGCGGTCGTGCCCAACGCGGTGCCGATTTTGATGGTGACCGGGCTGATGGGCTGGTTAAACATCCACATCAACATGGGGGCTGCCATGATTGCCGCCGTGTCGATGGGGCTGTCGATCGATTCGTCGATCCACTACATCAGTTTTTACCGTCGCGAGCGGCGGGCCGGGCGCGGGGTCCGCTCGGCGCTGCACAACGTGCATCAGAGCGTGGGTCGAGCGATGTTTTTTTCCACACTGGCCCTCATCATTGGCTTTACCGCGCTGTGCCGCAGCCAGTTTGTGCCCACGATCTATTTTGGGGCCCTGGTCAGCCTCTCGATGCTGGGCGCCCTCCTGGGCAACCTGGTCATCCTGCCCCTCCTGTTGCTGGCCAGCGAAGGCCGCTCAGCCGACCAGGCCAGCCAACCCGGCAAGGATGCATGATCGGCAGGGAGTCAGGCACCTTTTTTGGGCGGCGCGCTGGTTCATTTTTGACAGGATGGACAGGATCGACATGATGGTTTGGTCAGGTTAGGGGCGAGGATCGAGGGGCTAGGGGGTTGAGTAAGTCTTTGCGCCTTGGCGCCTTTGCGTGAAACATTATTTGGAACAGGAGGCCGCGGAGGTCACCAAGCGGAGGGAACAGCCGGCTGGTGTTTTGGAAATGCGTGTTTTGAATTTGTTTCGGATTTCGAAATTCGAATTTCGGATTTTTCCCCGTCTCCGCCTCCGCCAGGGAGTCAGGCACCTTTTTCGGAAGAGGATTAGCGCAAGATCCGGATGTCGGTGGCCGAAAAAGGAGCCAGACTCCGGCCCTTTGCCGCTAGCGGTTTACCAAAGGTGAGCTCTGCGCTGAATGCGCATCCCACATCCCGCCACCCGCATCCCGAAGCCCGCATCCCGCAACCCACACCCCGCCGCTCGTTTAGCTGGCATCCCTTCGGGATGCATTTTAGGGGGGGCCGCGTATCCGGAGGTGGCGCTCCGCTTACCTCCGGCTAATCGCTGCAACCGCGCCGCGGTTGAGTTGGGATGGGGATGCCTGTAGGACGGGCACTCCTGCCCGTCCCCCGCATGACGAGACCCGCATCCCGAAGCCCGCATCCCGCCACCCGCATCCCGAAGCCC
>CAYFZZ010000309.1:0-5037 GCA_964347545.1 uncultured Planctomycetaceae bacterium
AAGGAGGTCTACAGTCGGCCGCAAGCGTTGTCGCAGTGTCGCAGCTGGCTGTCCACCCATCTCCCGATCGCTCGGACCTTCGAAGTCGCCAGCACCTCCACCGCCGCTCAACTCGCCGCCGACAAGCCGGACGCGGCGGCGATTGCCAGTGTGCAGGCGGGGACGCACTACGGCCTGAACGTGCTGGCCGCGAACATCGAGGACAACCAGGACAATCTCACCCGTTTTGCCGTCATCAGCCATCACCCGGCGGCCCGCAGCGGCAATGACAAGACGGCGCTGATGTTCCAGCTGGAACACCGTCCCGGTTCGCTGGCCGACGCCACGGCGATTTTCAAACGCCATCGTGTCAACCTTTGCTGGATCGAATCGTTCCCGCTCAGCGACGCCGCGGGCGGCTATCTGTTCTTTATTGAATTGGAAGGTCACCAGCGTGATACGCGGGTTCGCCGAGCGCTCGAGGCGCTGCGGAAGAAATCCGTGTTAATGGAAATCCTGGGTTCCTACGCTCAGAGCGCTCCTGTGGAATAAGCCATGATCATCATCCTGCGATCCGGTGCCACCGACGAACAAGTCCAGCACGTGCTGGACCGCGTGGAGGCCCTCGGCTTGCACGCCCATCTCAGCCGCGGCACCTATCGGACCGTGATCGGCGTGATTGGGGACGAAGCGAAAATTGCCGTGGCCCCCTTGCAGGCCATACCCGGCGTGGCCGAGGTCGTGCCGGTCATGCCGTCTTACAAGCTGGCCAGCAGCGACGCTCATCCCCAGCCCAGTATCGTCGAGGTGGGACCGGTGAAAATCGGTGGCCCCTTCGTGGCGCTGATCGCCGGCCCCTGTGCCGTGGAAAGCGCCACCCAGATGGACACGATTGCCGACGCGATCCATCGTGCGGGGGCCAATATCCTGCGGGGAGGCGCGTTCAAACCCCGCACCAGCCCCTACGCCTTCCAGGGGCTGGGCGAAGAAGGCCTCAAAATCCTCCGCGCCACCGGCGACAAATACGGGATGCCCGTCGTCAGCGAGGTCATGGACCCGCGGCGGGTGGAACTGGTCGACCGCTATGTCGATATGATCCAAATCGGCGCGCGAAACATGCAAAACTTCGTGCTGCTGAACGAAGTCGGCAAACTGCAGAAACCGGTCCTGCTGAAACGGGGGATGAGCGCCTCGATTAAGGACCTGTTGATGAGCGCCGAGTACGTCTTGTCGCAGGGAAATTCCCACGTCGTGTTGTGCGAACGGGGGGTGCGCAGCTTTGATCCGGAAACTCGCAACCTCTTCGACGTGGCCGCCGTCCCGGCCGTCAAAGCCGCCTCGCACCTCCCCATCGTGGTCGACCCCAGCCATGCCACGGGCCGCCCCGATCTGATCCCCGCCTGCGCCCTGGCCGGTGCCGCCGCCGGCGCCGACGGGATCCACGTGGAAGTCCATCACTGTCCCGAAGAAGCCCTGGCCGACGGCCCCCAGGCCCTGCTGCCCGATCAGTACCAGGAACTGGCCGGCCAGATCCGCAAAATCGTGGAAATCCTGGGACGTCAAATCAGCCCCGCTGGAGTCCCCAGCGCATGAGAAAGCCCTTCATCGCCGGCAACTGGAAAATGCACACCGACCGGGCCACGGCCGTCCAGCTGGCGACCGCCATCGCCCAGCGGGCCGCCGAACTTCCCCAGGTCGACCTGGCTGTCTGCCCCCCCAGTGTCTACCTGGACGCCGTCGCCGCCGCCATCGCCAGCGCCCCCCTGGCCCTGGGGGCCCAAAACATGTTCTACGAACCGGAGGGGGCGTTCACGGGGGAGCTGAGCGCCGCGATGCTGCTGGATGTCGGCTGCCGCTACGTGATCCTCGGCCACAGCGAACGCCGCCACCTCCTGGGCGAAACCGACCAGGACGTCAATCGCAAGCTGCACGCCGCCCTCACCGCCGGCCTGACGCCCATCGTCTGTGTCGGCGAACTGCTGGCCGAACGCGAGGCTGGCCAGACCCAGGAGGTCATCCAGCGGCAGTTCGACGGATCGCTGGCCGGCCTCGCCCCCCCGCAGGCCGGGAAAATCGTGATTGCCTACGAACCGGTGTGGGCCATCGGGACCGGCCAGGTGGCGACCCCCCAGCAGGCAGAAGAGGTGCATCTCGATCTTCGCAAACTGCTGGCCGAACGGTACAATACGGCGGTCGCCCAAGAGGTCCGGATCCAGTACGGCGGCAGCGTGAAACCGGAAAACGCCGCCGACCTGCTGGCTCAACCCAATATCGACGGGGCCCTGGTCGGCGGTGCCAGCCTGGAGGCGGACAGCTTCCTGGCCATCGCCGCCGCCGCCTAAAGGCCGCCAGAGCCCCGCGGCGGACGATGGGAATCGGACCGAAGGCAGGCAAAACTGACCACCATCCCCTTCAACCCAAAGGCGGACGAGCAAACCGATGAATTGGAACCCCGTAATCCTGGTGCTCTTAATCCTCATGGCCGTCTTCCTGATCCTGCTGGTCCTCGTCCAACGGGGACGCGGCGGGGGCCTGGCCGGCGCTCTGGGAGGCATGGGTGGCCAAAGCGCCTTTGGGGCCAAGGCGGGTGACACGTTTACCAAGATCACGATGTGGTCCGCCTTCCTCTGGATCCTGCTGTGCATCGTCGGCTTCCGCGTGATCAGTGGCAGTGCCGAACAAGAACTGGCACCCCCCGGCATGGGAGCTCTACCCGGCGAAGGGGAGACCAGCGAGACGAAGACCACCCCCGCACCCCCGCCGGGCGGCGGGCAGACACCCGCGGCGCCCGCCACGGCAACACCTGCCCAAGCACCCGCAGAATAACCCCGGGCCACCCCCGGCCACCCCCACCGCTGGGCGACCCCCCCAGACCACCGGGTCCCCGCGCCGGACCCGTCACCCTCCTGCGAGGAGACCTGCCTTGCTGTTCAGCATGACCGGATACGGCGAGGCCGCTCGCCAAGACGAACACCTGGCGGCCACGGTGGAAGTCCGCGCCATCAACAACCGGTACCTGAAAGTCGTCGCTCGCTGCGGTGACGGATTTCCCACGCTGGAATCGCAGATCGAGCCGGTGGTCCGCCGTCACATCAAACGGGGTACCGTCCAGGTCCAGGTCCGCATCCAACGGCCCTCGCCCACCGAAGGGTTTCGCATCAACGAAGAAGTGCTGGAAGGCTACCGGCGGCAGTTGGAACAGATTCAACAGCACTGGCAACGGACGGAACCGGTGCCTCTGGACGCTTTGCTGGAACTTCCCGGCGTCGTGGACGAACAACCGCTGACGGGGGATGCGGCCCAGGTCTGGTCGCTGGTCGAACCCACGCTGACCACGGCCTTGGAAAACCTGAACGCCATGCGGCGGGCCGAGGGGGAGTCGATGGCGAGCGATTTGAGCGGCAACGTGGAGGTGATCGAAGACCAGCTGGCGAAACTGGAGACGCGGGCTCCCCAGGTCCTGGCCGCCTACCGCCAGAGGCTATGCGAACGGATCCAGCAGTGGTTGCAGGAAAACCAGGTCGCGGCCGACACGGTGGATCTGATTCGGGAAGTGGGGCTGTTTGCCGACCGCTGCGACATTTCCGAGGAGTGCGTGCGGCTGCACAGCCACCTGGACCAGTTCCGGCAGACGATCCAGCAGGCGGAAGCGTCCGGCCGGCGGCTCGACTTTTTAACCCAAGAGATGTTTCGCGAAACCAACACCATCGGCTCGAAAGCCAACGACGCCCAAATCTCGCAGCACGTGGTCGAGATCAAAACGGCCATCGAGCGGATCCGCGAGATGGTGCAAAATGTGGAATAAGCGCTTCCTGCCCCCGCGGCCACATGGCCGCTCAGCCCGCCCGCTAGGCGGCAAGCCCCCATGGCCCAGCCCGGCAAACTGATCGTGATCTCCGGCCCTTCCGGATCGGGCAAATCCACCGTGCTGAAACGGGTCTTCGCCACCAGCGGGCTGCCCTTGACCTGGAGCGTTTCCGCCACGACCCGCCCCCCCCGGCCGGGCGAAGTCGATGGGGAGGACTATCATTTTTTGTCCGACCAGGAATTTCAACGGCGGCGGCAAGCGGGCGAATTCCTGGAATCCTGCGAAGTTTTCGGCCGCGGACACTGGTACGGCACCCTCGACCAGGAAGTTGCCCCTAGGCTGCAGCGGGGAGATTGGGTAGTCTTGGAGATCGATGTGCAGGGGACCATGGCGGTCGTCCAGCGATACCCGGAGGCGATCACCATCTTCGTGCGACCCTCCTCGCTGGAAGAACTCCAGCGGCGGCTGACAGCCCGCGGGACCGAGACGCCCGAGGCCATCCAGCGGCGGCTGGAAGTCGCAGGGCGCGAAATGAAATCCATCGACCACTACCGACACGTGATCGTCAACGACAACCTCGACGAGGCCGTCCAGCACCTGACCCAAATCCTGCTCAGCTACCGGTGACCGCCGGTCCGTCAACGGAAGGCCTTCCTGCCACCGCCCACCGCTCCCCACACCGACAACCCACCTTTCCCCAGCCCACCCCAAGCCGAGCTGGCAAAAATCCATCTGCAACCCGTTCCCGGAGACCTCCATGCTAGATGACCTGAAAGAAGAACAGATCGTCAACAAGGTTGGCGGACGCTTCAAATTGTCGACGCTGATCCAGAAAAGGCTGGTCGCGCTCAACGGCGGCAGCCGGCCGCTGGTCAACCTCGGCTCGGACGACAAGCTGCAAATCGTGATCCAGGAGATCCTGCAAGACAAAATCTACCTGGACACCGAATCCAACGTGCGGATCGTCGGCGAAGAGGGCGAAGAATTCACCCCCGGCCCGCCCGAATTGGACCTTGAAAACCTGGGCTAGGCGCTTTGTCACGATTTATTACCACGAAGAGCGCGAAGAGCACGAAGCCGTGTAGGCCGGAACAAGCGCAGCGCTGTTCCGACGGCACCGGAATCTAACCGCAAAGCGCCAACTGCCGGAACTGCGCGTTGCTTGTTCCAGCCTACCCCTACCCTCAATCCCGTTTGATGGATGACCGATCTGATTGTTAACCGCAACGCAGCGCCATGCGCCAACCCCA
>CAYFZZ010000310.1:0-4641 GCA_964347545.1 uncultured Planctomycetaceae bacterium
GTGATGGGGTGATGGGGTGATGGGGTGATGGGGTGATGGGGTGATGGGGTGATGAGGGTGATGAGGGTGATGAGGGTGATGGGGTGAGCGGGTGATGGGGTTAGGGTTGGAGTTCTTCGCGGATGCGTTGCAGTTGAGCGGTGATGGTTTGATCGATCAGGCCGTCGGGGGTTTCCACCACGCAACCACCCCGTTCGACACGCTGGTCCCCCACCAGTTCGACCTCGCCCGTCTGCTGCAGCGTGACGCTCAGCCGGCGCAGCGCGTCCTGGTGCAGGCGGAAGTCGGCCGGGTGCAGCGCGATCCGCACCCGCTTGCCGCGTCCCACCAATTGGATCGCCTCGCGGACCAGGTCCAGCGGGATCTGCGGGTCGCGTTCGATTTGCCGCCGCACGATGCGTTCGGCCAGGGCGAAGGCCAGCTGGACAACCTCGTTTTCCGCGGCGGCCTGCCACTGGTGGTGGACTTGGTCCAACCGTTCGACCAGGGCCTGCAGGGCCGCGGCCGCCTGGCGGTCTTCCCCCCCGCAGGCCTGCGGGCCGGGGTTGGGAACGGGATCGGCGATCAGGGAGGCCAACTGCCCAAAGGCCGGCGGTGGCGCCGCCGGCGCCGGCGCTGCCTTAGGCCACTCGGCCAACCCCGCCGCGTCGGCCTCCCGGGGCCCAGCCATCTCGGCAAACTGGTAACGCGCGGGCTGAACTCGGCGGGCCGAGGGCTCTGGCATGATGTCCGACATAAGGCTGGGCTTTCCAAGGATTCGCTGCTTGACCTGTCGACCGGTCATGCCCCAAAGGCTCAAGAAGATACGGCCACTGCCGGGGCGGGCTTGGCGCGCCGCGACGAGCGGCCGAGTTCCGCCGCCAGGTCGGCAATTTTTTGTTGGCTGCGAAAGACGTCCGGCAGCTGGGAGGTGTCCAGCCGGCCTAACGCCTCGCGCAACCGGTCGGCGGCCCGCGGTTTCATGGTTCGCAACGCACGGTCAATCACGTCGCTGGGACTGCCCGCCAGGGCCATCACCACGTCTTGAGGATCGGCGGCACAGAGTAACCGGCCCAGCGAGCGGTCGTCCAGCTGCAATACGTGGGCGAACGAACCGGGCGCCGTCGGGGCGGGACCTGCCGCCACGGCCGCCGCGGGCTCTGTCGGCGGCGCAGTCGCCTTCCGCCCGGCGGTGATCAGCCGCCGCGTGTCGTGACCCGCTCGCCGCATGATCTGCTTGACGACCTCCTGACCCACCTGCCGTCGTTGCGACCGTTGCCGGTGGTCGGCAAACCACGTCTGCAGATTCTGTTCGATCTGGCCCGCCACCTCTTCGCTGATCTGGTCCAGGTTTTCCAGCCGGCCCACCACGTCGACCTGCAGCGGGTCCGGCAGCCGCTTCAGCACCCGAGCCGCCAGGGTAGGATCCAGCCGCGAGAAGACGACGGCGATCACCTGGCTGCTCTCCTGCTGGAGAAACTCAGCCAGCTGGTCGGGGCTGACCTGCTTCAAATACTCCATGGGGCGGCGGGTCGCGGGTCGAGAGAGGGGGTTGCTGGCCTTTCGGCCGGGGGCCAGCTGGCAAGCGGTCAGTTCGTTCAACTCCAGCCCCACAATCTGGGGGCCGGGGACCAGGCGGCTGTCGGCCGGCTGCCAGCCGCGGGACGCGTTGACCGCCGGACGGGTTGGTTCGGTCGAGCTCACCGTCGCCTGGGGCAGGCCGCCCACCGGCTGGGGCGAACTGGGGGTCGGTTCGGGCACAACCGCCGCCGGTTCCGACTTGGCCACCGGGGTCTCGACAAACGGCTCTGCCGCCGCGGCCTCCCGCTGAGCGACCTCGGCGGCCAGGTTGTCTAGGGACAACCGCCTCGGCGCGGGCGGCTTCTCCTCCGGCAAAGGGGCCAGCTGCACGCGGGTCGGTAAGCGGGCGGGTAACTCGGCGGCCTGGTGCTGCTGCAGCCACCACAGAGCGACCATGCCGACACCGGCCAATAACGTCAAGCCGATCAAGGGCCAGACCGGAGGCGGCCGCCGCGTGGCGGCCGGCGGCGATGTGGCCGTCGCGGTCTGCTGTTCGTCCAGACTCAAATGCAGGTCCAACGCGACCCCCGCCGGCAACAGCGAGCGGATTGTGGTTTCCAGTTCCGCGGCCAGTTGGTCCCTCAGCGCTTGCAGCTCGCCGGCCGGGGTTGGCGGAGCGCGGTGGTCGTCGGCAATGTGAGTTTGTCGCCGCCACATCTGGTCCACGTGACTGCGGGGGACCCGCAGGGTGACGCGGGCGGCGGACGGGTGTCCCAGGGGATCCTGGTCGTCCCCATCCGAGGGGGGCTGCTGCAGGTCGACCGCCACCTCGACGCTCAACCCCGGGATCCCGGCCCGCTGCTCGATCTCGCGCCGCCACCGATCCGCCACCTCCCCGGCGTGCTCGGCCCGCAGCTCGGCCAGCCACCGCGGATTGGCGACTTCTGGCCCGTTGTAGTTGCGGCCGGTGTTCAAATCGGTGACCGACACCTGATGCGGTTCCAGCCCGGCAATCGCGCTGGCCACCAGGTGGCGCATGGCGCGGACCTGTTTCAGGGTCAGCGCTCGGTCCTGGCTGGCCCTCGCACTGACCGATGCGGTGAGGATGCTCTGCCGGCCGATGCCTCCCGACTGGCCTTGGTCGTACAGCACGCGGGCGGTCTCGATACCTTTCATTTCGGCGATGATCTGAGCCAGTTCGCGTTGTCGCGCGTGGCGGATGCGTTCCCTTTTCTGTTCGCGACTGTCAAACGGGCTGCCCCCGTCGATGGCGTCGTCCAGCCGTTCGCCGAAGTCGCGGGGCAGCAGGTCGGCTTCCAGCAGAGCGGCCAGGTAGCGGTGCTTGACCGCCGCCGGGACCTTGATCCGCTGCCCCTCCAGCTGGTAGTCGCTCAAGCCGGCCTGAGCCAGCGCCGCTTCCACGGCCGGCAATTGACTGGCCGGTAGCGGTTCGCCCACCAGGTAGGTATCCGCGTGCTGGCCCTGGGGGGGGCTCAGCAGCGATGCGGCGACCAAGACCGCGGCCAGGCCGCCGATCAGGGACCAACGCACGGTGGGGGGCAGGGTTTCCAGCCGTTCAGCCGTCCTGCGGCTGGCCTGACGCAACCACTCCATCGCTTGAGCACTCCGGGACAGGATTCACAGGGGACTAGGCCGCGGCCCGCAAGGCGCGGGAGGGCAGGTACAACGTGACCGCCGCTCCCCCCTCGGCACAATTAACCGCCCGAGCGTAACCGCCGTGAGCGTCGGCGACCTGCTGGATCAGCGACAGACCCTTCCCGCCGGCCTGCAACCGCGCCACCTGGAAAATTGTTTTGGCCTCGGGCAGCCCCGGCCCGCTGTCGGCAATCTCCAGCTCGAAACCGTCCCGACCGACGACCCCCGTCACCACCAGCTCGCCCCCGTCCGACATCGCCTGCACAGCGTTCAGGACCAGGTGGAAGATCGCACACCGCAACATCTGGTCGTCGGCCGTCACGAGGGCCGCCGAGGGCATGTCGATCGTTTTGCGGATCTGCCGGGAGGCAAAGGCTTCGGTAAACTGGGCCAGCACCTCCCGGGTCAGCCGGGTGATGTCCAGGTGCTGGAGGCGAGGTCCGCGCTGGGGCAGCTCTCGAGCTTGATAGTCCAGCAGCGAACGGAAGGGGAGGATCACGTTGGCGGAAGAATCGGGGTCGGAATGTGGCATGGATTGAACCTCGCTGTGCAAGCCAAGAAAAGCTGGTCTTTAGCAACCACGCGGCCAGCCCGCAGGAGGGGAGGACCCACGAACGCAGGCCCCGCACCGTCAGATCCCCCTCCTTAGGTTGGCGGGGGAGAGTAGTCGAAAGATCCCGCCCAGGTCAATCCGCGTTACCCCCTCGCGCCAGCGAAGCCGGCAGCGCCGTCAGGCTGCGGGGAGGTGATAGCATGCGGAGGGGCAAGGAGCGAGGAGCTAGGGGCGAGGGGCTAGGGAGTGAGGGGGTGAGGGAGTGAGCGGGCGAGAGGGAGCGGGTCGGGGTGAGCGGGGGGCCCCACCGCCACAGGCAAAAGATTGATGATTGATGATTTGCGATTGTTGATTTGCGAAGTGGCAGGCACACAACACGTGCGGCTTCACTTCAACAATCAACATTCGACAATCATCAATCGACCGCGAGGCGCGACGAGGCAACATCCGCCGGCGTTACCCCTGGCGGAAAAGGCAACGGCCCCCTGTAGCCGGCCTCTGCGAGGCCGGGAAATGAATCTCTCGCGGACGGTGATCTTTTGTCGTCTGGATCGCATGCTCGTAGGACGGGCACTCCTGCCCGTCCCCCGCATGAGGGACGGAGGCCGGCGCCTGGCGGAGGAAAAAATGGCAAGCCGGCCAACGACCGGCTTCACAGAAGCCGGCTACAGAAGCATGGGGCCACGGGGAGGGCCGCGGGGACAACTGACTTTTCACCCCCCAACCTGATCAAAACATCCTATCGAACCCGTTGATCCTGTCAAAAATAAACAGACTCCCTGGCGGAGGAAAATCCGAAATCCGGATTTTCTTCCCCCGCCAGGCCGGCTCGGCGACGTCCGCGGCCTTTTGTTGAAAATGAGGGGCTAGGGTGCCAGAGCGGCGGTGGCCAGTCAGGGGCCGACGACGGAGGCCAAGGGCTCGCGGCTCAA
>CAYFZZ010000311.1:0-8246 GCA_964347545.1 uncultured Planctomycetaceae bacterium
GAGCTGTGAGCTGTAGGGGTTAGGGGGTGATGGGGTGATGGGGTGATGGGGTGATGGGGCAGAGGGGCAGGGTCTGGCTCCTTTTTCGGCGAGCCCGCTTTGTTTCTCGCGCGAACCCTCTTCCGAAAAAGGTGCCTGACCCTCTGGCGTCTTTTACCACTGCCGCTACCGCGCCACGCTCCGGTACCCTCACCCTCTCGCCCCATGGTTGCCGCCCACCGGCCGGCTGAATCCCACCTGGGCAGCGGCAACCCTCGGGGGGAGAGGGGACAGACTGGCGTCCGCGTGGGTGGGCGGGGCCGCTGGCGTTATTCGATCCAGCCACCTCCCAGGACGCGGTCGCCGTCGTAACAGACCGCGGCCTGGCCCGGGGCGACCCCGTAACAGGGCTCAGCAAACCTGACCCCAAAACGCCCCTCACCCCGCGGCTCGACCTCCGCCGGGACCGCTCGGCTGTTGTAGCGTATCTGTACCTGGCAGCGGATGGGGTTCGTGGGGGGGGGGGTCAGCCAATTGGCTTGGGAGGCGGTCAAGGTGGGACGAGCCAGTTCTTCCCGAGTGCCAATCACCACCCGTCGCGTCGCCGGTTCGATGCGGACCACGAACCGTGGTTCGCCGAGGGCCACGCCCAGGCCTTTCCGCTGGCCGACAGTGAACCGTTCGATCCCGGTGTGATGACCGACCACCTGGCCGCCGGTGGTCACGATTTCCCCGTCCCGGCGGCTGTCCCCGCATCGCTGCTGGACAAACTGCTCGTGTTTCCCACTGGGGACAAAACAGATTTCCTGGCTGTCTTTTTTGTCGGCGACCGCCAGCCCCAGTTGGGCGGCCCGCCGGCGAATGGTCGTTTTTTCGAAGCCACCCACGGGCAGCATCATCCGGGGCAGGAATGCCGGATCGATCCCAAACAGGACATAGGACTGATCCTTGGCAGTATCCCGACCGCGGTGGATCCCGGGGCGCCCCTGGGCGTCGGGTTGCAGTTGAGCGTAGTGGCCGGTGGCGACGTAGTCGGCCCCCACGCTGTCGGCGTAGTCGAACAGTTTTCCAAACTTGATCCAGTTATTGCAGACGATGCAGGGGTTGGGTGTGCGGCCCGAGGTGTACTGGTCGACAAAATAATCCATGATCCGCTGGAACTCGTCCTCCAGGTTCAACGCATAGAAGGGGATCCCCAGCCGATCGGCCACGCGGCGGCCGTCTTCGGCATCGGCGGCGCTGCAGCAGCCTTGCTTGTGGTCCAGCCGCGGGGGGAGGATGGGCAGCGGCGACCGGCTGGCGGGGGCCCCCACCGCGCAGGGGGCGGCCAGCGGCGAATGTTCGCCGTGCCGCATGAAGACACCCATCACGTCGTGCCCGGCCTCGCACAGCAGATGAGCGGCAACGCTGCTGTCAACACCTCCGGACATCGCCAGCACAACGCGGGCCATGGCTGTTCGTCATCCTGCTGGTCGACGGGTGGTGGGGAAATCCTCGCGGAACGCTGACCCAAGTCTAGCGCCGACCGCAGGCGGTCACAAGCCGACCGGCCCAGATCTGTCTCCCCGCGAAGCGCGTTCGGCCGTATAATTCATCGCTTGCCGTCGGGTCCCTCCCGCAGGCGGAGGGCGGCGGGATAACCCCAGGAGCCGGAAGGATGGAAAAAGAACTGAGAGATCGTGCCGAGTCGATCCAACGACGAATCCTGCAACTGCGGGACTCTCTTTGACCACGCCGGAAAGAAAAACCGCGTGGAGGTGCTCGAAAAAAAGATGAGCGAGGCGGGCTTCTGGGAAGATCAGGAACAAGCCCGCGGGGTGGTGGCCGAGCTGAAAAGCGTGAACGCTGTGCTCAAGCCGCTGGAACAGCTGCTCCAATCGGCCGACGATCTGGACGCCCTGCTGGAAATGGCTGGCGAGGATGCCGAGCTGGCGGAGGAGCTGGAGGGCGAGCTGGAACGGGTCAGCCGACAGCTGGACCAGCTGGAACTAAAATCGCTGCTCAGCGGGCCCCATGACGGCAGCGGGGCGATCATGACCATCCACGCTCGTGACGGCGGTACGGATGCCAACGACTGGGCCGATATGCTGCTGCGGATGTATATCCAGTGGGCCCAAAAGCACGATTACGACATCCAGCTGCTGGACAGGCAGGACAACGACGAGGCCGGGATCAACAGCGCGGCGCTGGCCATCCGCGGACCCATGGCCTACGGCTACCTCAAAGGGGAAACCGGCATGCACCGCCTGGTCCGCATCAGCCCCTTTAATGCCGAAGGGAAACGCCAGACCAGCTTTGCGGCCGTCGACGTCTCGCCGGAGGTCGCCGACGATCTGGAGATCGAGATCAAAGAGGCCGACATTCGGGAGGATACGTATCGAGCCAGCGGGGCGGGAGGGCAACATGTGAACAAGACCGATAGCGCCGTCCGCCTCACCCACCTGCCGACCGGGATTGTGGTCCAGTGCCAGAACGAACGCAGCCAGCACAAAAACCGAGCCGCCGCTCGCAAAATGCTGCGAGCCCGGCTGGCTCGCGTGGAAGAAGAACGTCGCGAAGCCGAACAGGCGGCCAAGTACAAGGACAAAGCCCTGGTCGGCTTTGGCGCCCAGATCCGTAACTACTTTCTGCACCCCGACCAGCGGGTCAAAGACACTCGGACCAACTACCTGATCGGCAATTTCCAGAGCGTCATGGATGGGGACATCCAGCCCTTCCTGGACGCCTACCTCCGCTGGCGGGTCAAGGAAAGCCGCTAAGCGGGTTGCGGGACTCGGGCTGCGGGATTCGGGCTGCGTGTGGCGCGGGTTGCGGGATCGTCCGCAGGCCGGAACAAGCGGAGCGCAGTTCCGGCAACATCAAAACGCTGCCGGAACAGCGCTTTGCTTGTTCCGGCCTACACACCGGCACGGCCGCAGGAATAGGCGAATCGGTCGCGTCATGAAATAATGGCGGGATGCGGGTTGCGGTCTCCGAGTTTCGGCCCCGCCATACCCCTTGCCCCTATCGCGTTTCCCCCACCCCGCACCCCGTCGCCCGCAACCCTAACCCCTAACCCCTAACCCCTCCATGACCACACCACAGATCAAGCGGCGGCTGGAGGTGGCGGACCTGATTGATCTCGAGCTGCAGTTGCAGCGGGACCACACGACCGATATCGAACAGCTGCGGAAGCGGGACGGCCAGATCGGCACCGAAATTGGCGCGGATCGGCTGGCCGGGGTCCCCCTGGTGACCGCCTGGCTGGACCAGTTGCGGCGGGGGGAATTGGCCGCGGGCGAAACGACCGGGCAAAAAGCGCAACGCTATCTGGAACTGATGGGCCTGGTGTTGGGCCTGGCAGGGATGCTCAGCGGCGTCGCGACCGTCGTCCCCTGGCTGGCGTACCACACCGAACGGCCGGTGAACGTGATTTTCTTCTGGTCCGTTTTTATCGGTGGACAACTCCCCTTCCTCCTGCTGTGGCTGGTCGCCGTCCTCCCCGCCCGCTGGCTGGCCCTCCTCCCGGGGGGCCGAGCCGTGCAGACGCTGCTGCGCGCGATCGGACGCATCCCCCCCGCCCTCCTCTCCTGGCTGGCCCAGCGGGTGTCGCGCGATTATCGCCAGGTGATCGACCTCGTCCGCGGCGAGGCTCGGCGGCTGGACTGGCTGTACGGCCAGCTCCGCCTGTGGCTGCTGGTCCGCTTGACCCAAATCTTCGCCGTCACCTTCAACCTGGGGCTGGTCCTGGCCTTCGTGGCCCTCTCTTACGGCAATGATCCGACGTTTGGCTGGCGGAGCACCATGCTGGAACCCTTTCACTTGCATCAGGTGGCCCGCACGATCGGCGCCCCGTGGTCGCGGTGGGAAGCGGGGATTCCGACGTTGGAGCAGGTCCAGCAGACGCAATACTCGCAGCTGGAACAAGAGGCTTTTGGCCGCGAGCAGATGAGCGTTTGGGCGGCGTGGTGGCCGTTTCTGCTGGCGTCGCTGCTGGTCTACGGACTCCTCCCCCGTCTGCTAACCTTACTGATCGCCGACCGCCAGGTGCGGCACGCGTTGCGGCATGCCAGGCTGGAACATCACGAGGTGCACAAGCTGTGCGAACGCCTGCAGCGACCCTTGGTCCAGACGCAGGCCCTCACGGCAGAAGAGCCGCAGGCCGAAGCGGCGCAGGCGGGCCGCCGGCTGCGCGAGGGGGCCCTCCAGCTGGAGGGGCAGCCGCTGGTCGTGCTGCAGTGGGCCGGGGTCCGCCTGGGGCGAGCCGAACTGGAACAGGTGTTGCAACGTGGCTGGGGGGCACGCGTCGGCCAGCTGTATCCGGTCGGCCGGCTGGAGGCCGACACAGACCGACCCGCGCTGGAGGCCCTGGCGACCGACCGCCCCGCAGGGGTGCTGATCCTGGTCGAAGCGTGGGAGCCGCCCGTGGCCGAGTATCAGGACCTGTGCCGGCAGGTCCGCGAGCGGGTCGGCGAAGGGGTCCTGATCGTGGTCCTGCTGTACCACCAGGATCCGGAGGCCAGGCCGGTGGCACCCCGGGACGAGGATCTGGCGATCTGGCAAAACTGCCTGGCCAACCTGGGGGATCCCTGGCTGGCGGTAAGACCCTTGATGAAGGACGCGGCAGCCGACACGCCGCCGGTCCCGGGGGGTGCCGCATGAACCCGCCGGTGTTTGTGGTTGTGGGACATGTCAACCGCGGGAAGTCCAGCATTGTCTCGACCCTGGCAGCGGACGACTCGGTGCGGATCGATGCCATGCCGGGCACCACGCGTCATTGCCGAGAATTTCCGATGCGGGTGGCGGGCCAGACGCTGTACACCCTGGTGGATACGCCGGGTTTCGAGCGTCCCCGGCAAGTGCTGGCCTGGCTGAAACAACACGAGTCTTCCACGGCCGAACGTCGGAGGGTGGTGGAAGATTTTGTGCGTCAGCACCAACTCCGCGGCGAGTTCGCTCAGGAACGAGAACTGTTGGGCCCCATCCTGGCGGGGGCGGCTATTTTGTACGTGGTGGACGGTTCCAAGCCGCCCAGCCCCAAGTACGAAGCGGAAATGGAGATCCTCCGCTGGACCGCTCAACCCCGCGTGGCCCTCATCAACTCGACCGGACCCGAAGACTACGGCCCGGCCTGGCATGCGATGTTGGACCAGTTTTTCAACATGGTCCGCCCTTTCAACGCTCACCAGGCCGACTTCCCACAGCGGCTGCGGTTGTTGAGGATGTTGTGTGAGATGAGCGAAGCGACGCGGGCGCCGCTGGAACGGGCGATCGAGGCGTTGGTGGCGGATCGGCAAGCCAGCCTCCGCGAGGCGGGCGAGGTCATGGCCGAAATGCTGGTCGAGATGCTGACCTACGTGGAAGAAAAACGACTGGCCACAGGAGTCGATCCGCAACCCCATCGCGAGGCGCTGGCCGAAAAATATTATGACCAGCTGCGGCGCTGCGAGCGGGGGGGGCACCAGCGACTGAAGCGGATCTTCCTGCACCACCAGCTGGAGGTCTCCGAAGCTCGCCTGGAAATCGCCGGCGAAGACCTGTTTGACCTGGAGACCTGGAACCGGTTGGGGCTCAGCCGCACGCAACTGACCGCCGCCGGCGCCGCGGCCGGGGCCTTGGCGGGCGGGATGGTCGATGTCGCCTCGGCCGCCGTCTCCTTCCCGCTGGGGACCCTCGTCGGCGGGGCCACCGGGGGGGCCGCCAGCTGGTACGCGGCCACAAAATTACCCGAGGTCAAAATTCACGGCTTTCCGCTGGGCGGACAGCTGCTGAAAATCGGCCCCATGCAGAACCCTGGTTTTCCCTGGGTCGTGTTGGACCGAGCCCTGCTGTACGTCGACGCCGTCGCCGACCGCCCGCACGCGGTCCGCGGCCAAATCCGGCTGGAGGCAGACGATGCGGGGCGGGGGATCGTGGGTGGGCTGGATGCCACCACCCGCAAAACGGTGGAAGGCTGCCTGGCAGGGCTGCGGCGGCAGCCGAATCCCGAAACTCGGGACCAGATCTGCCGGGATCTGGGCGAACAGATTCACCACATCCTGCAGATCCGGCACCCGCCAGACACGTAGATCCCGTGAAGACACTACCGCGGGGACATCGGCAGGGGGCAGAAGACATCGGCCCGCCGCCAAACGGCCTCCTGCTCAGAGCGACTCGGTCGGCTTGGCACTCTGCGAGCTGGCGGCAGGGTCGAGCGACGTCGAGCTACCGGTGGGGGGCTGGATCTTTAGTTGGGGACCTTCCGATTTTTCACACACGATCGTGACCGTCTGACCCGCTTGTCGAGCGTCCCGGGCCTCCTCGGCCAGCTCGACCACCCGCTTGACCGCCAGCCGCCGCCAGTCGAATTCGGGTCGAGCCGCCAGTTCGTAGATGAAGGCCAGGCCTGTCTGCAACTGCAGGGGGACCGGCATCGAATCGACCAGACTGACGTACAGTTCGGGGGCGGCGCTGATCGTCTTCATCGCTTTTTTCTGGCAGGCGGGATCGAGCGGACAGAGCACCAGGTGGCGGAACGATTTCATCAACGCCACCAGTTTGTCGCGAAAATCCTGCTCGTGATGACTCAACTTGGCCACCCGGTCCAGGCCGTATTGAATCACGTAGTCCAGCAAGTTGTCGTCCACGCGTGCTCCCCGCAAACGAACGACCACCGTGGCGAGATTATTCAGGATCCCCGTGAAGGAGGCGGGCGTGTGGGGGATGGTGGTGGGAAAACCGTGGTGCAGCAGCGTGGCGGGAGAGATGCGGTGTTCGTGGGCCTGCAGAGCGAAACGACTCAACGTCTCGACGTTGCGCCGGAAATCGTCGGGATCCTCACAGCCGCTGGTCATCGCCATCAGCGGTGGATCAATCCGCAGCTCGTGCCGCTTCAACAACAGCACCAGGGCCGCGACGAGGTCCAGATTGCGCGTGAACTGTTCGTCGGTTTCGCTGATCTCGACCACCGCCACCAGCCCGCTTCGGAAGAAATCTTTCAGAGCGATGTTTTGTTCTTCGAGGTGCAGAGCCAGGCGGAGGCCCGCCGTCAACTGCTCGGGCGAGACCGAGCGGGCGACGGAGGGCAGCTGGGTGCCCAGCAGCTCGGTAATGTTCAGACCTCGTCGCGCGGCGTGCGTGGCCAGGGAGATGGCCAGCCGGAACTGTTTGTCATTCAGCGCGATGGCGGCCGCAGGCAGACCAAACCGCAGCATGTCGGTCGGATCGATCCCCGCCTCGGCCAGGCGGCCGGCGAAGAGCATGGCGGTGGCGAACTGTCGAGCGTCCAGGGCCTTGGCCGCGACCTGCACGGCCACCATCAGTTGTTTGCCCGTGTCTAAATCACGCTGCCGCATGTGGCCAATCAGCGCTTCCAGGTAGATCAAGTTCTTCGTAAACGAGTCGGCGGCGGTACAGTACTTGCCCAAGGCCGGGATGCCCTTGGTCAGCAACTGGGTGGTGCCGATCTCTTCTTCTGCCAGACGGCTGACCAATTCCAGCGTGGCTTCGTACTGCCGAGCGGTCAGCTGTTCGGCGGCCGTCGGCAGCGTCCTGCTGACGAAACGGGCGACTTCGAACTCGGGGTTCTGGCGGACGAGCTGGTTCAGCAGGCCGTTGGTCTTGCGCGTCAGCACATCGGCCGTGTTTTTGTCAAAGCGTTTGAGGATCGCCTGCAGGGATCCCCACTGCCCCACGGTTGCTTTCCAGATCCGAAAATCGAGCTTCTCGGAACGAATCATCTTCCCGCCGCGCCGTCCAGTCGTGCCGGTAAAAGTCCCAGGTGCGCTCTTCTAATATCCGGGAAAGGTACCTCACCCCTGGATTATAATCCAGAAGGCTCGCCGCCGAAACGCGCGTGGACCCCGGCCAGAACCGGCCAAGAATGCCCCCCTCAGGGATCGCCACCCATCTGGGGGCGGGGGTGGCAACCAATCAAAACCAAAACCTTCGCCCCCCCCCACGCCCCCCGGGCCGTGACCCGACCACCCCGGGCACAGCCCTGGTTGCTCGACACAAGTTGGATCAGTTCGAAGGGATGCCAGTCACGAGCCGGTGGTAAGCGCAGCCCCGCGACCGGTTTCCCGGACTGCCAAGGGACTGTTCCTAGGTGGGGGGCCGGCATCCCGAAGGGATGCCAGCCATTAGCCGGTGGTAAGCGCAGCGCCACCACCGGATTCCGATCACCCCCACAAAACGCATCCCGAAGGGATGCCAGCCATCAGCCAGGCGAGCTGCCAGGGGACGGTCGCCAGGTGGGGCACCGGCTGCGTGGTGCGGGCCGGCGGCCCTGGCCGTCAGGACTCGGGCGC
>CAYFZZ010000312.1:0-2556 GCA_964347545.1 uncultured Planctomycetaceae bacterium
TGGCGCGACCGCAATTCGGCCGCTGGGACGGGACGGAACGCCTGCTGGCCCGCTTGCTGCTGGGCGCTCGGGCCGACCAGGCATTGCGGGATCTCGAGCTGCCCGGCGAACTGGCGCATCTGGGCTACGACGACCTGGCCGCTCAACTTCGCGCCGCGCTCGATCAGTTCGCCGCTCAAGGCGTGCGACTGGTTCCCTTTGAAGTCTTCTTCCTCCTCTGCCTGTTGTACATCCTGATTTTGGCCCCGGGAGATTACTTCTTTTTACGGCGCTGGGCGCGGCGGATGGAACTGACATGGCTGACCTTTCCCCTCCTCATCCTGGCGGCGTGTGCGGGCGTGTATTACCTGGCGGGGTGGGCCAAGGGGGATCGTCTGCGCGTGAATCAGATCAGCCTGGTCGATGTCGATCTGGCGGACGGGCAGTATCGCGGCACCAGCTGGTTTACACTGTTCAGTCCGCGGACCGAGGTTTATGAGCTGGCGCTGCGGTGCACGTTGCCAGCCCGCCCGAACTCGCCGGTCGAACCGGCGGCGCTGGTCGCCTGGCTGGGCTTGCCCGGCAACGCCCTGGGAGGCATGCAGTCCCTGGCGGCGGCGCCGCAGGTCGAGGCGGCCTACCAGATGCTCGGCCCCCAGGGCCGGATCACCGGGCTGCCCATCCCCATCTGGTCCACCCGAGCCGTGGTGGGGCGCGTCCGAGGGGTGACCGCCGACGCCATCCAACCCGATTTGAGGATCTCCTCGGCCTCGGCAGACGAACTGCTGGTCGGTACCCTCCGGAACACCACCAACGTGGACCTCTACGACTGCGCCTTGTTCCACGGTCGGTGGGTCTACCTCCTGCATACGATCAAAGCGGGCCAACAAGCGGTGGTCACAGATGACCTGAACCGGAACATCCGTACGGTCCAGAGCTACCTGACACGGCTGGGAGACTGGACCGCCGAATCGGACGCTCAACGAACAGACCTGGTGCGGATCGTGAACCGCATGCTGTTCTATGACGCAGCAGGCGGTCTGGAATATACTCCCCTCAAGAACCGCTACCAGGCGTTTGTTGACATGAGCGACCTGTTGGCCGCCGGGCAAGCGATTTTGGTGGGGCGGGCCGACCAGGCAGCTCTGGAAGTGACGGACGGCAACGCCAACCTCTCCGCCTCGCCCGACCGACCCCAGACCTTTTACCGTTTTGTGTTTTCCCTGGACGCCACGCCCGGAGGTGGCTGAACCGAGCCCCGAGCGGGCGTGGCGCCCTGGCGGCGGATCGCCGCAGGCGTCGAGCCGCAATGAGAAGATGATTGAAGCCAAAGACCTGACCAAGAAGTACGGCGATTTTTTTGCCGTCAAGAGCCTCGACCTCCAGCTGGCCCAGGGGGATGTCTTCGGCTTCATCGGGCCCAACGGGGCCGGCAAGACGACCACCATGCGGATGATCGCCACCCTCCTGGACCCCACCTGGGGCGAGGCCTACGTCTGCGGGCATTCGATCTATACCCAGCCCCGTGAGATCCGACGAGTCGTGGGCTATATGCCGGACTTCTTCGGGGTCTACGACGACATGAAGGTCATCGAATACCTGGAATTCTTTGCCGCCAGCTACCGGATCAAAGGCCAGCAGCGGCGGCAGGTCTGTGAGGAAGTCCTGGAACTGGTCGATCTGACGTTCAAGCGCGACGAACTGGCCAATACCCTCTCCCGCGGCCAGACCCAGCGGCTGGGACTGGCCCGCGTGCTGCTGCACGACCCCGCCGTCCTGCTGCTGGACGAACCAGCCAGCGGGCTGGACCCCCGAGCTCGGATTAAGATGCGCGAGCTGATCAAGCGGCTGGGAGAGATGGGCAAGACGATCATGGTCTCCAGTCACATCCTGCCGGAACTGGCAGACGTCTGTAACAAGATCGGGATCATCGAACGGGGGGAATTGATCGTCAATGCAGACGTAGCCGAGGTGATGAAGAAGATCCGCCGGCAGCCCGTCCTCCAGGTAGGAGTGCAGGGGGATCTTGCCGCGGCTGGCCGCCTGCTGGAAACGTTAGATAATGTGGATCGGGTCGAGCAGCAGGAGGGACTGCTGCGGGTGACCCTGGTGGCCGATACGTCGGACTACGCCAACCTGCCCACGGCCCTGGTCGAAGCGGGCTACCGGCTGACCCTCTTCCGCGAAGAAGAAATCAACCTGGAAACCGCCTTCATGCTGCTGACCGAAGGCATCAGCGCCTAACGCGGCCTCGGCAGACCCCCACCGCAGAGGGCCATGGCAGCCACCACCCGCCGGCCCCCCCGTGCAGGCCACCAGCAGGACCGCCCCGATCTGCCCGCGGATCGATTTACCATGATGGTGGCCCCTTCGACATTCGAGATTCGGTGTTCGACATTCAAAATTCAAACGCAGCGCATGGAATGTCGAATATCGAACTCCGAATGTCGAATGATGAAGGAATCGGCGGGAACAACTCGGTGGTGGTGGCCCCTTCGACATTCGAGATTCGTTATTCGACATTCGAAATTCAAACGCGGCGCATGGAATGTCGAATATCGAACTCCGAATGTCGAA
>CAYFZZ010000313.1:0-15010 GCA_964347545.1 uncultured Planctomycetaceae bacterium
TGGGTGACGGGCCGCGTCCTGGGGCTGGCGCCCCAGGCTGGCGCATGTCGCCGCTTCGCGGCTCGGGTTTGGGGTTACCGTCCGCGTCCTGGGGCTGGCGCCCCAGGCTGGCGCATGCCGCCGCTTCGCGGCTGGGGGCTGGGTGACGGGCCGCGTCCTGGGGCTCGCGCCACAGGCAATACCGTTTAACAGTGACCGCATCATCGCCAGCGGGATCCCCCCCCCCGCTCGGTCAGATCCGCAGCAACTCCCAAAATTGCTCAGCCACCTGCGCCGGGTTCAGCAGCATCCAGCCCAGCGAGCTGCTCAGGATCAGGAGGCTGAGTCCAATCAGGGCATAGGCCAGGGGCTGGGGCGCGACGGTCAGTGAGCGCAATTCGGTCGCCAACGCTCGTTCCAGCTTCATCCAGCCCCGATGGCTCTGCGCAGCCGCCGTCGCCACCAGAGCGACATTTCGCATGGCGGGGAACCTGGCCACGTTCAATTGCACGCCCAGCCCTGGCAAGGCCAGACTGTCCCCTGCCCACCGATGTTCGAGATTCAACCGCGTGATCACCGCCGCCAGTGCTTGGCGCAGCTGAGCCGCGGTGATGTTGTAGATCACCAGTCGCGGCGGAACGACGAGGATCAGCAACGTGAGGCACATCGAGTAGAGTGCCAGCAACAGCAGCCAGGCCAGCGGGCTGGACGCGCCTCCCGGCATCATCAGCTCTAAAGGTCCGATGACCATCAGCCCGGAAACGGCGAGTCCCAAAAGATAGAAGTCGCGGCTGCCGGTGGTCAGCAGGGGACGCCGCGAGCGGTGGACCATGCCCAGCAGCAGCAGGTAGACCGCCACCGGTCCCAGGGCGATGAAGGTGTGGAGGGGATCCATGGGGGCCTACGTGGGGGGGGTGAAATATCGGGGGCGGGGTTCAGCCGGGACGCGTGGTCTGGTCCCCCGCGGGGGCCGCTCGGCCGTTGCCCCGCTGACGGTGCTGTTTTAGCTGGTTCCGCAGGTGGGCTTCTTCGATAAGGTGGGCGTCACGCAAGCGGCGAAAATGTTGTTGGGTCGCCACGACATCGGCCAGGGCCAGGAGGGCGATCCAGACGACCCACAGGATCACACCGGCCCAGTAGATGGTGTGGACCACCGGATCGTTTGGCAGAGAGGCGCTGGCGGCGATGGCGATCCCGGTGATGCCGATCATGAGGCTGGCTTGCATCCGGCGGCGAAATTTGCGCCGAGCGTAGTTGCCTCTCGGGTCGGCGGAGGCCTGGCCAGGCGACCGTTCGCCGCGCCAGGTATAGACGTGCCCGCCGACGAGGCCAACGGAAATGGCGATCAGAAACAGGGCAAAGCTCAGCGTGCCAACGTCCATCCGCAGTTTACTCGGCCGTTTTCAGCCACTCCCACATGACCCAGCCCACCTTGGCCAGCGACTCGGCCGAGCACTTGTCGGGCGTGTCCTGGTCGGTGTGCCAGTAGCGATTGACGGGAAACTTGGGGTAGTCAAAGTCAATGATCTCGCAGCAGGGGATTTTACCCACGTTGCGCAGCATGAGGTGATCGTCCTGGATGGGCTGCTTCATCCGGGGGTGGGTCCGATCGTGGAACTCCTTGACCCCCAGACGTTTGGCCACGGCCCAGATTTCCCGGGTCACCGGCCGCGTATCCCGCCACCAGATGCTGTTGCGATCCTGATAAATTTGCAGTTCGCGGTCACCAATCATATCCAGCACGGCTGCCTTTTGATACTGATAGGTGGGGGGGCGAGCCGCGTAGTTTCGAGCGAAGTATTCCGAGCCGATGAAATAACGTGGCCTGGGCGTCTCGGGAAACACGAATTCCTCGGCGTCGACCAGCAAAAAATCGACGCCGTATTGGCTTTGCAGCTGGGGCATCGCATGGGCCAGCTCCATCAACAACGCAGCGCCGCTGGCACCATCATTGGCGCCTAGAAAGACCGTCCCTCGCTGGGCGGGGGCAACCTGGGGGTTGTCCGCTTGCGGCCGCGTGTCGTAATGCACGCACAACAAGATCCGCTCAGTCGACGCGGGATGCCACTGGACAATCAGGTTCGCCACCGGCACGGCGGTCCCGTCCCGCGGGTGGCGAATGCGAAACCGCTGGAAGTGGACATGGCCGCCCAGCTGTTGAAAGTGTTTGGCCAGCAGTTCTTGTTGAGCGGCCATGGCGGGTGAGCCGGTGATGCGGGGTCCCAACTGGCAGATCTGGCGCAAATACCGCATCGCCCGCTCGCCCTGCAACGGATGGGGCGGCGGGACCGGGCGGTCCCCCTCCGATCGGCCGGCCAGGGGGGGTTCGCCGTCGCGGGTGACCGGGGGTGGGGAACCGCCCAACGGTTCGTCCACCGGTTCGGCGGTGTGCGAGGTGTCACATCCCCACGCCTGCAACAGCAAGGCCGCCATGACGGTCAAACGGCGAGGGGTGGGCATGGCGAGCTTTTCCTGCGGTTGTCCCGGGGCCGAGGGATTCGCCGCGGCGTTGGGGGGATGTGTGACTTGAATCGGGCGTCGGCCACCTGATATGATGGGGGATTTGCTGGACCTGTTTTATCTTAACGCATTTGATGTTTGCCAAGAACCAATACCAGTTGCTGGATTTCGGCGACGGCCGGCGGTTAGAGCGTTTTGGGAAGTATACGCTCGAGCGGCCTTGCCCGGCGGCCGAGGGCGTGCCGCGGGCCGAGGAAAAATTGTGGAAATCGGCCCACGCCGCCTATCTGCGCACGAATCACGACGGCAACTGGCGGAGCCGCACCCCTTTACCCCTCTCCTGGACCATCCAACACGGCAGCACGGTTTTGGAGCTGAAATTGACCGACTTTGGTCATGTGGGCGTGTTTCCCGAACAGGCGGGAAACTGGGATTGGCTGACCCGCCAGCTGAAATCGCACAACGGCACGTTGAAGGTCCTGAACCTCTTCGCCTACACCGGGGGCGCCACCCTGGCGGCTGCCGCCGCGGGGGCGGAAGTGGTCCACGTCGATTCCGCTCAAAACTCCGTGCTCTGGGCGCGGCGCAACACCGAAGCCTCGGGGCTGGGCCACGCCTCCATCCGGTGGATCACCGAAGATGCTTTGAAGTTTGTGTCCCGCGAGCTGAAACGGGGGAACAAATACCACGGGGTGGTGCTGGATCCCCCCAGCTACGGGCATGGCCCCAAGGGAGAAGTGTGGAAGATCCAGGATCACCTCCCCGAGCTGCTGGAAAAATGCATGGAACTGACCGCCGACGACCGGCGTTTTATTCTGATCAGCAGTCACACGACCGGGTATCTGCCTTCCGATCTGGAACAAATCTTGCGGAAGGCGCTGGGCAACTGCGGCGGACAACTGGACGCCGGCGGCCTGGCGATTCGAGCCGCGGATGGTCGGCAGCTGCCTAGCGGCATCGCCCTGCGGTGGGTGGCCGACTGACCGGCAGGGGGGTGGCAGTCAGCCCGTCCCGGGGAACCGCCCGATGCACCCCAAAACGATCCACAGCGTCCACAACGCGCGCGTCAAGGCGGCCGCCCGGCTGAGACGAAGCACCCACCGGGCTCGCCAGGGGAAAACGCTGGTCGACGGAATCCGCGAGCTGACCCGGGCCCTGGAGGCCGGGGTCGCCATCGGGGAGGCCTACTATTGCCCGGTGCGATGCGGGTCGGGTCGGGCCGAAGACCTTCTGCCGCGGCTGGAGCAGGCCGGTTGCCAGGTTTTCCAGGTCAGCCCGGAGGTATTTGCCAAGCTGGCGTACGGGGAGCGGGCCGAGGGGTGGGTGGGGGTGGTCGAGCCACCGCGGAGAGGGTTACCCGACCTGGTCCTGCCGGCCAACCCCCTGATTGCGGTGCTGGAGGGGGTGGAAAAGCCGGGCAATGTGGGGGCGATGGTCCGTACGGCGGACGCCGCCGGGCTGAACGCGGTGCTGGTCGCCGACGGCCGCACCGATCTGTTCAATCCCAACGCGGTGCGGGCCAGCTTGGGGACCCTGTTCAGCCTGCCGGTGTGTGCGGTCTCCAGCGAAGCCTTGTTGCCCTGGTTGCGGGGGGCGGGGATGCAGATCTGTGCGGCGCGGGTGGACGGCGAGCGGTTGTACAGCGAGGTCGATTTCCGCATCCCCACGGCCCTGGTATTGGGTGCCGAGGCGGCCGGGTTGTCGCCGGCCTGGCAAGGCGCAGAGATCGTCTCGTTGCAGCTGCCGATGTGCGGCGTGGGGGACAGCCTGAACGTGTCCGCCGCGGCGGCCGTGCTGTTTTACGAGGCCCGTCGCCAGCGGGGTTGGCCGGGGGCCGGCGGCCCGCAGCACGGGGACGGCTGCCCGACCGAGGGCTGACGCGGGTCCCCCCCGGGGCACTCCGGCGGGGCCCCGATCGGGGTGCGGAACTCCTGCCGCGCCGCGGGCGCTTGGGGAGAGGTCGCTTCAGAGGAGGCTTTCCAGCAGCAGCCGCAACTTCCGCAGCTCGGCCATCTGATCCACCTCGGCCAGCGGCGCGATGTCGATCGTTAAGGCGCGGTTGTATTTGACCTGGGCCAATTGGCTGATCAGCCGGCCGTATTCGATCTCGCCCTGGCCCACACGGACCTGCAGCTGATCCTGGCTGGTATCCCGCAGGTGGACGTGGTAGGCGTACTTGAGGATGTGGTCGTAGGAACGTCCCGCGTTTTCGCCGTAAATGAAGTGGCTGGGATCGAAGGTGATCCCCAGCCCTTTGACGTTGTCGCACAGGACCTGGACGGTATCGGGATCCTGGGTCACGTGTCCCACTTCGGTTTTGACGGCGACCACCACGCTTTCCACGGTGGCGATCGCCACCAATTCGCGAAGGCGTTCGACTTCGGCGTTGAAGGGGGTTCCCAGTTCGCCGGCGGGGACGACGATCGTCACGACCTTATTCGCTTTGGCCAGCCGGCAGACCGCGGCAAACTGTTGGTAGTACTCGTCCCCTTCAGCTTCGATCTGGACGTTGTACGCGATGGGTGTCAAGCGGAGGGTGCGGCGACAGATCTCCTGGGCCTCGTCGAAATTGGCCAGGACCTGGGACGGTTTCAAGTGCCGGCCCCCTTCCTGAATCGCGATTTCCACGCGGGTAAATTCCAGATCGACCAGTTTCGCCAGGGCGTCCTCCAGCGGCAGATCGGGAAAAGAGGCGGTCGAGGCGGCTACGTACACGAGGGGGGTCTCCAGCGGGATGGCCGCCTGCGCCGGGCGGCGCGTGGGGCGGGACGATGCGAGCGAACCAGGGGGGACGGCAGGGGGGCACCCCCCCCGATCGCTGGGCAGCGTAAGCTTAACGCCCCACGCGTCCGGAAAGCAACCGCGGGTGACCGGGCCGCTCGCCGGCCGAACTCCCACGGGCGGATTGCCTGCTGAGGGCCAGCGCCGGCCGGCGGTCCCACCCGGGACGCTCGGCGGTTACCCCGCGCCACAGATGGCCTACAATAGATGAAAGGGCCGCGCGCCGCAGCCAGGCTGTCTCAGCTGGCAGCACGGTTGGCAGCACGGTTGGCAGCGCCACGTTTGATCATGGGATAAGGAGCGCACCGATGGCACCACTGGATCCACCTCCTCCGAACCCTCCTGCCGGTGGGGCTCCGCCCGGTCCGGGCTGGGAAGAACCTGTCTCGGCCACCCTCCTCCGTCGTTCGTCCCCGGCGCCACCCCCGCGGCGGATCATCCTGGAACAACCTTGGGGGATGTTTCGCAAAGCCCTGATCGGCTTTCTTTTCCTGGCCCTGGCGATTTCGGTCATGTTCAACTTTGGGTTGTTGGGCGCCTACCACAGCTATGTCCAGCTGGATCCTGCGCTGACCGAAAAACTGCACTCGGGCCTGGCCAGCGGCCGCGACAAGATCGCGGTGATCACCGTCAAAGGCGCGATCATGGACGCCGAGGATGGCTTTGTTAAAGGGCAGATCGACCGCGTGCGGAAAGACAAAAAGGTCAAAGCCATGGTGCTGCGGGTCGATTCGCCCGGGGGCACTGTCACCGCCAGCCATTACCTGTATCACCATTTGAAAAAGCTGCGCGAAGAAAAAGAAATTCCGCTGGTCGTCAGTATGGGAAGCATCGCCACCAGCGGCGGCTACTATATCGCCATGGCTGTCGGCGATACGAAGGACGCGATCTTCGCCGAGGAAACCACCTGGACGGGATCGGTGGGGGTGATCATTCCCAGTTACGACCTGTCCGACCTGTTGGCGGATTGGAAAATTCGCGATCGTTCCTTTGCCAGCGGCGAACTGAAACAGATGGGCAGCCCGACGCGGGCGTTGGATGAAAAGCAACGCCAGCAAGAAGAAGAGAAACTGCAGCAGCTGGTCGACGAAAGCTTCGAGGGCTTCAAGCAAGTCGTGGCGGCCGGTCGGCCTCAGCTGGTCCAGGACGAAGAGGCGATGGGCCAGGTCGTCACCGGGCAGATCTTCACCGCCAAGCGGGCTCATCGCTTGGGCCTGGTCGATCAGCTGGGTTACGTGGAAGACGCCGTGCGGCGGGCTGCGGAACTGGCGGGGCTGGACGCGGAAAAAGTCCGCGTGGTGAAGTACGAAAAACCGCCCAGCCTCCTGAATATCGCTCTGGGGGGCGAGAGCCAGGCGGGCGTGGGCGGGCTGGACCTGGCCACGCTGCTCGACCTGACAGCCCCCCGGGCGTACTACCTCAGCACCTGGATCCCGGCGGTGGTGGTCAATCGGACCGGGCAACCGTAAGGCGTGATCGGCCCTGGCGTGTGCCGGAACCCTGGCAGGGGAAAATTCGAAATCCGAAATCCGAAACAAATTCAAAGCACGAATGTCAGAAAGCTCGGCCAGATCATGGTTCCTCTCTGCGACCTGGGCACTGCAAACCATCCAAGTCTGCGCGAGGTGCGCGCATTTTTTGAACATGAGGTAACCGAGAGAACAGAGATTGGGCATGCCCTCCGTTGACTCTGTTTGCTCCTGTTCAAAATGCGGATGTGACGAAAGCACGAATGTCAGAAAGCTGGGCCGGGGGACCAGCGGGGCGGCGGCGGGTGGGGCGGTCGCTGGTCCCCGGCAGGCGGCCGCGGGCCGCCGAAGGCCGCTTGGAGGTACTCCTGCCGCAGGGCGCCGAGGAACTGGTCCGGCGGCAGCCGTTTCAGCCGTTCTTGCTGTTCGGGCGTCAGCCGCTGGTGAAAAAACCGCATCAGCTCGTCCCGGCTGACCGCCCCCGGGCTTCCGGCCGGGTCGGGGTGCGGGAAGGGGGGTCCGGGATAACCTCGGCGCCGGCCGCCCACCCAGGGTCGCCAGAACTGGGGCGGGAGGTAGTCCAGCAACCGGGCCAGGGCCGTTTTCGGATCGGGGGCTGCGGCCAGGACTTGTTGTCCGGCGGGGGAGAGGGCCGGTTTCAGCCGGGCCAGGTCGTGATCGGTCAGCGGCGGGTTTTGGGGATCGCGTCCTTGGTCCCAACGTTGCCACAGCAGCCGCAGCAGCCGGTAGCGGTGGGCAGGATGGTCGACGTCGCCCGGCGGCGGGGAAGTCGCCTCCGGCGTGCCCTGGATCAGCTGGTCGCGGTGTCGCAGGGCCAGGTCCTGAAACCAGCGGATCGTGGCCTGAGCATCCTGCCAGACGACATCGGCGCGGCGCTGTTTTTCCTGCTGGGCCAGCAAGTGGTCGAGCGACGCCAGCCGCTGAGCCTGGGGTCGGCCCCGCAGTTCGCCCCGCTGTTCCGGCGCCAGGTGTTGGTACCACTGGTAAAAAGCATCCAGGATCCCCGCCAACTCCTCGCGTTGCTGGTCCTCGATCAACTGCCGGTGAAAGGCCCGCAAGGTTTCCTGCCGCGCGGGTGGGAAAGCGGCGAACCGCTGGTGATTGACCGCCAGCTGGTGCTTTTCCTGCGGCGACATTTGTGCCACCCGCGCTCGCCGTCGCTCAACCGGCTCGTCGCTCAGCACCGTCTGCTGGCCCGGCGCCAAGTCGGTCGTGGCGATGCGGGCCGCCGACGGATGGGCCCTCAGGGCTCGGAGGAACTGCACATCTTCGGCCACCAGGTACTTGTCCAAGTGCTCGACCACGGGGAGGTCCTGCAACAGCCGATCGTCGGCATCGGCCAGGAGGCCCCCGGTGGTGAAGAGGGCGGCGATGCCGCTGGTCAGCAGGAAGCCGGCCAGGCAGGCCGCCAGGGCGGCGCCGACGAGCAGCCCGGCTGGCCGCCCCCACCTCCTCCAGAATCGCTGAGCGGCATGGGGGGACTCGTCGCGGACCGTGACCGCCACCATCTCGACGGTGGTGGCGGCGAAATTCGGATCGGCCGCGACCTGGGGCAAGCGGTCCAAGAGCTCCCAGGTCTGCTGCAAACTTTGGACCTGGCTGCGGAAGGGGGCGTCGTGGGCCAGGCGGTCTTCGATCAGCCGGGCGCCGTCCACATCCAGCTCACCATCCAGGTAAGCGGTCACCGCTTCCTGCAGGTTGTCGGGATCGTTTCGTGGTGGCTGGGGCTGGTTCATGGACGAACCTTCAGGGGGACCGCCTCGGGTCGCTGGCCGTGTTCCAGGTAAGGCGCCAGGGCGTCGCGAAGGGCACCGCGGGCGCGGGACAGCAGCGACTTGACCGCTGGAGGAGAGAGCTGCATGACTTCACCGATATCGGCATAGCTCATCCCTTCGAACTTGGCCAGCAGGACGGCCATCCGTTGTCGTTCGTTCAAGGTGGCCACTGCCGACCGGACGACGTCGCACATCTCGGATCGATCTGCCTGTCGCGTCGGCATCTGGCCGCTGGCGGCCAGGGCCATTTCCGCCAGCGGCTCCCAGCCGCCGCTCTCTGCCGGCGGGACATGCACCTCGCGTCTGCGGGCCAGTGAGCGGCGAGCGTTGGCGGCCACATGGTTGGCGATGGTGAACAGCCAGGTGGAAAAGCGAGCGGTGGGGGTGTAGCGTTGCCGAGCTCGGTAGACGCGGAGGAAAACGTCCTGGGCCAGGTCCTCGGCCAGGTCCCGCCGTCCCGTGAGATGTTCCAACACGTTCAACAACCGGTGCTGGTAGCGCACCACCAGCTCTTCAAAGGCCGTGGCATCCCCCTGGCGAACCTGCAGCATCAGCCGCACGTCGGGGTCGCGTTGAGCGTAATCATTGGCGGAGGATTCGCTGACCGACAAGTTGTCGCCTCTCTGGCTGGCCCCAAGCCCCCGGTTCCCCTGGTTTCTCGATTTTTCAGTGTAAATCAACGCTTGGCGGCAGACCAGCTGACGGTCGGCGGGGCGGTCGGCCTAAGGTTTTCAACCCCGGCCGGCCGGCCAGGTTCCGGCGTGCCGGGATGTCGGGGGGGCGAGGCGGCTTGCGGATGGCGGCTGTGCTGGCAGCGGCGCGTGAAAGCTTGCCGGTTAGCGAGACTCTGTCGCAGATAGCGATTGTGCTGGAACTGGCCTGCGGGCGGGACGATGAAGAAACGAGGGCCGGGGTCAGCGCCGGTTGGCACCCCCCTCGGTGGCGGCGGGGGGCGGGGAGCGGAGGAGCATTTCGGATGAAAAAGACGAACGTGGGGTCCCTGGTCCTGAGTGTGTCTCTGGTCGGATGCCTGGTTTGTGGGCCGGCGATGCCCTTGGGCGCGGAGTGTCATCGAGCGTGTGGGGCGGGGCGGGGTGGTGCGAAGAGTGTGGTCCGCATGGCGGGCGGGCACGCTGCCGAGGCCGCCCTCCGGCGGGGCGTGATCGCTTACGTCCCCAGCGACGGCACCCCCCTCCTCTTACGTTCGAAAATCGGCGCGCACGGTACCCTCTACGGACGGCCTTACAACTATCGCAACTTGCTGGACTACCCTTGGCATGCCCCGGTCCATGGCGGCGCTCCCGCCGTTGTTCGGGTACCGCTGGGGGAAGCGTTCCCCGCGGCAAGCCGGTAGAATGGGGGGATGTCCACGGAATTCCTCGCGGCGGCGGTGCAGTTAAACTCCGGCGAGGACAAAGCTGCCTGCCTGGCTCGGGCCACCCAGCTGATCCAAGAGGCGGCCGACCAGGGAGCTCAGCTGGTCGCGCTCCCGGAACTGTTCAATGGCCTGGGACGTTTCTCCCGCGTCGTCGCCGCCGCCGAAACCATTCCCGGCCCCACCAGCGAGGCCCTAACCCACTTGGCGGCGCGGCTGCAGATCACGCTGTTGGCCGGGACGATTGCCGAGCGGGCGGAGGGGCCGGGCCGAGCGTACAACACGTCTTTCCTGGTGGGGCCGGACGGGCAGATCCTGGCCACCTATCGTAAAATCCACCTGTTCGATGTCGATCTGCCCGCCCGGGTGACGGTTCGCGAATCGGAGTGGATCCAGGCCGGCAGTCAGCTGACCGTGGCCACCACCCCTTTGGCCAAATTCGGGTTTTCCATTTGCTACGATCTCCGATTTCCCGAGCTCTACCGGCGCCTGGCCCAGCAGGGAGTGGAGATCTTTTTCGTCCCTTCGGCTTTTACCCAAGCGACCGGCCGCGACCACTGGGAAGTGCTGGTCCGAGCTCGGGCGATCGAAAACCAGGCCTTTGTCATCGCCCCCAACCAGTGTGGGCGTCACCCGCCTGACCTGGAAACTTACGGGAATTCCCTGATTGTCGATCCCTGGGGCCGCACGTTGGCACAGGCTGGGTCGAGCGAAGGGGTGATCTACGCGCGGATTGAGCTGGAGCGATTGTACGAGGTCCGCCGGCAACTCCCCGCCGGGCAGCATCGCCGCCTGGATTAACGCGGCGGTACCCCCGGATTTTATCCTGGGTAAGACTTTCGTCCCTTGCAGCGGCCGGGTGTTACGGCGCGTTGAGATGGATGAAAGTCGCCCATGACAGGTCCGGTTCAGCCCACAAAAGTCCCCTCTCCCTCGCCGTCGCGGCGTGCCGGGACGGGGGGGAGAGGGTTAGGGTGAGGGGGCAGCGGCGGAGGGGTGACGTACGGCGGACTAAATTCATCGTGAGTTGATATGTCGATGCGTTGTCTTCGTTGATGCCAGCTTGGCCGCCAAAAATTTTTAAAATTTCGCGCAGGGGTCGGTTGACTTTTGTTTTTCCTTGCGCACAATGTCGCCCAACGTTGCATGTAGAAATTACGCGCAGGAAAAGCCGCCGCGTTTTTCGAATCTCCAAGAGGCATTCAGCCGTGGTCTGGCAACCAGGAACCACGGCGGGGCATTCGGTTCAGCATCTGCCATTTGCTTTTCATGATGGGAAGGCAGATGGTCCTGCCGCGGGGAACTTGCCGTACAAGTCGAGAACGTTTGACGCGCTCGAAGGATTGAGTCGCGAAAATCATGGGGAGCGACGGTATACGGATTAGTCGGCAGCCTCGGTTGTGGCTCGGATGCCCCCCCATACTTTGCTCACTTTTCGCTCAGTCACCAGCCACGCCATGAGGATCGGGCCGCGGGGGTGAAAGTCTGTGAGGACGGCGCCTGCCGTTCGGACTGGCGGATGGCCACATCTACCTGCCTGGTCGCATTGGGTTCCAATCTGGGCGACCGTCGCCGGATCTTGGTGGAGGCGATCGATGGTTTAGCGGGTCATCCGCAGGTGGAGGTGGTGCGGCGGAGCCACTTCTACGAGACGCCTGCGATTGGCGGTCCTCCGGGTCAGGGTGCATTTCTGAACGCCGTGGTCTGTCTCCACACGTCGCTCAGTCCCGTCGTCCTTCATCGGCAACTCGGGGCGGTGGAAAACCGCTTGGGCCGCCACCGCCGAGCTCGTTGGGCCGCCCGCACGTTGGATCTGGATCTGCTGTTGTACGACGACCGGCAGATCGACACGGCCCGCCTGAAGGTACCCCATCCTCGCATGGCTTGGCGAAGTTTTGTCCTGGCCCCGGCCGCCGAGATTGCCGGGGAAATGATACACCCGCTGATCGGCTGGTCCCTGGAGACGCTCTGGCGGCACCTGCGGTCGGCGCCGCGTTACGTGGCCATCGCCGGTCCGCCCGAGGGAGGCCCGCGGCCCTTGGCCGACGAGGTGGTCCAGCGGCTGGAGGGACCGCTGCAGGGGAAGGTCCAGCTGGTCGCCGACCCGATCCCCTCCGATGTGCAGCAGGCGTTTGCCCGCGACCCGCAGGGTGAGGGGGGGCGGTTGGCGATCGAGTTCAGCCGTCGGCGAGCGGCGGCCCTGCCAGCCGCCCCGGGCGGGGCGGTGGCTGGCGACGAAGGGTCGGGGTGGCGGATCAGCGATTTCTGGTGGCCCCAATCGCTGGCCTGGGCCGCCAGCTCGGCGGACCCCGCCTGCCAGGCTGCCCTGGAAGAGGCCCACCGGACGGCGGGCGGCACGGTCCTCTCGCCTCGCCTGTTGGTGCTGTGGCCCGCAAACCCGCCGGGGGTGGGCCCTGGCGGCGGTGGGGCGGAGGGGCCCCGCGACGCGGGGGGCCAGCCGGAACCCTCGCTGTGGCCGGGCAGCCCGCCGGGGGTGGCGGATTGGATCGAGCGGCATTACGAGGGGCCGCTGCTGGCGTTGGAGACCGGCCGGGGGGCGGGCCCGGTGGAGGAAGTGGTGGCCGCCGTGTTGGGGATGGCCTGCACACCAGTCCGGCGGTGAGGGGAAAGGGGGTGGGGGTGGGGCTGGGGCGAAGCCAGCGTGACTTGCCGCTCTGCCGCTGGATTTGCGAAAATTCCAGCTATGCCCCCCAGCTCGACCAGCCGCCCGCCCCTGCTGCCATCCGCCGAGGAGATGCGGCTGGCCATCACCGCCGCTCGCCAGGAGGGTCGTTCCATCGGCATCGTGCCCACGATGGGCGCCCTGCACGCGGGGCATTTCAGCCTGGTGGAGGCGTCGCTGGCCACGTGCGATCTGACCGTGGTCACGATCTTTGTGAACCCGACACAATTCGGCGAAGGGGAGGACTTCGGCAGTTATCCCCGCGACCTGGAGGGGGACCGAGCGCGGCTGGGCGAACTGGCCGGCGACCTGGTGATCTTTGCCCCTTCCTTGGAGGCCATGTATCCGCCCGACCACGACACGCAAGTAATTGTGGGCCAGGTCGCTCAGCCCTGGGAAGGCAGCTGCCGTCCCGGGCACTTTGCCGGGGTGGCCACGATCGTATTGAAACTTTTCCAGCTGGTCCCCGCCGATGTGGCATTCTTTGGTCAGAAGGATTACCAGCAGACGCTGGTGATTCGGCGGATGGTGACCGACTTGCACGTGCCCATCCGTCTTGAGATTTGTCCCACGGTCCGCGATGCCGACGGGCTGGCTCTGAGTTCGCGAAACCAGTATCTGTCTGCCCAGCAACGCCAGCAGGCGCTTTCTCTCTCCCAAAGTCTCCGCTTGGCGGCCGACCTGGTCGCCACCGGTCAGCTCGATGCGCAGGTAATCGTGCGCCGCATGCGGGAATGCATTCAGCAAGCGGGCGACGTGCAGATCGACTACGTGGCATTGGCCGATCCAGAGACCTTGCAGCCGGTGATGCGGCTGGACGGGCCGGTGGTGGCCCTGGTGGCGGCTCGCATCGGCCCGGCGCGGCTGATTGACAATGCGATTCTGGAAAGGCGCTGAGCTGGCCTGGTAGTTCCCGATGCGTTCCACCCTGTTCCATATCCCCGAAACGGTCTGGGGACTTCCCGTGTTTGGCGTGGGCCTCTTGCTGGCCGCCTGGGTCCTGCTGGCCGCGGGGGTGCTGGGCTGGCAGGTCAGCCGCCGCGGGTGGAGGGGTGCCGCCGCCGGCAACCTGCCCCTGTTTTTGCTGGGCGCCGCGGCGATCGTGCTGGTCTTGCCCCACCTGGTGGAACCGGGTCAGGGGTTGCCCATCCGCAGCTACGGCGTGATGGTCCTGATTGGCGTGTTGGCAGGTGTGGGCCTGGCCGTCCGGCGGGCTCGACAAATCGGCCTGGACGACGATTTTGTATTTTCCCTGGCCTTCTGGATGTTTGCGTTCGGCATCGTGGGGGCTCGGCTGTTTCACGTCATCGAATACTGGCGCGGCTCCTATCGCCAGGTGCAGCCCGACGGTTCCCTGGACCTGATCGCCACGCTGGGACGCGTCATCGACATTCCCCGCGGAGGCCTGGTCGTTTACGGTTCGTTGATTGGCGGCGGCCTGGCCATGGTCTGGTACGTGCGGCGGCGGGGATTGCCCTTCTTGCCGGTGGCCGACCTGATCGCTCCCTGCCTGGTGCTGGGCCTGGCCTTCGGCCGCATCGGCTGCCTGTTGAACGGCTGTTGTTTCGGAGGACCCTCTGCTCAGGCGTGGGCGGTTTCCTTTCCCGCCGATAGTTTGCCCTACCTTCGTCAGGTCGAACGAGGTTTGCTGTACGGGATTCAAGTCGGTGCCGACTCGTCCCCGGATCCTGCCACCGACCAGGCACCCGCTGCCAGGCCGGTCCTCCAGTGGGTCCGCCCCGATCTGGCATCTGCAGGGTTGCAGGCTGGGGATCACATCGTGCGGATCGACAGCCGGGTGAACCCGTCGGTGGGGGAGGTGTGGCAGCATTTGCAACAGATCGGCCCGGCGGGAGTGTTGAGGCTGGTGACCGACCGCGACCCGGCGGAAAAGGTGTTCCCCGCCTCCCTGCCTCCTGCCCACAGCATCCCGGTGCATCCCACGCAAATCTACAGCTCGATCAACGCGTTCCTGTTGTGCCTGCTGCTGCTGGCGTATTACCCCCTGCGGCGCCGCGACGGGGAGGTGTTCGCCCTCCTGTTGACGCTCTACCCCCTGACGCGTTTCCTCCTGGAGATAATTCGCACCGACGAGCTGGCGGTGTTCGGGACGCGGATGAGCATTTCGCAGAACGTCAGCATCCTCTTCCTGCTGGGCGTGCTGGCCTTGTGGGGCTATCTGTTCCGCCAGCCGGCCGGCCGGCTGTGGTCGGCCACCTCCCGGCCTGGCGGCTCGAGGGCCGGCCGCTGAACACCCACCTCCGGGGAACCCGGTTTTTCCTGGGGCTGGCGCCCCAGGCTGATGCATGCCGCCGCTTCGCGGCTCGGGTTGGGATTAGGGTCTGCGTCCTGGGGCTGGCGCCCCAGGCTGGCGCATGCCGCCGCTTCGCGGCTCGTTTTTGGGGGATCGCGGTTCCTGGGGCTGGCGCCCCAGGCTGGCGCATGCCGCCGCGTTGCGGCTCGTTTT
>CAYFZZ010000314.1:0-3177 GCA_964347545.1 uncultured Planctomycetaceae bacterium
GTGTCATCCACGCCCCAGATGTGGAAGTAGAGCCGCTCCGTGGTATCGCCGAGGGTGTAGTCAAAGCTCAGATCCAGCTGGGTGATCGAGGTATCGATGATCGAGGTGAGGTCCACCACCATGGCCACACCGTTTTCATTTGCCGCGTCCAGATTCTGAAGCACTCCGCCCGTAAGTTGCCATAATCCACCCCCCTTTTCCTTCCAACCACCAAGCTCGCCGGGTTCAACAGCGTGCCGTGTCCTGGCCCGGTTGAATTCTCCAGTAGTCAGCGTCGAGGCTGAGAAATCATCATCGATCAAGGTAACGGAACCGCTTGAAGGCAATGCCTGGCCCGGAAGATTGTGCTGCAGTGAACCGGTGTGGTCATGGCTGGTGCCGGTGATCGTCTTCAGGAGATCGGCCGTGGGGGGACGGCCCTCGACCAGGGCCACGTCGGTCAGCAAACCATCAGGATCGAGCACGCTGAAGTCCGAGGTGCCGTCGTCCACGGCGGTGTAGAAGTCGACGGTAGCGGTGTTGATCTCCTGTTCGTAGACGTCGAGGTCATTGCGGACGGTGACCTCGTAGGTGATGATGGCCACGTTGGTGCCGGTGGTGTTGTCAACAATGTTGTCGTCATTGGCATCACCGGCCGCGAGGGAGACGCCGGTGAGCTGGATGGCGACATCACCGCCCGCAAAGCTGCCGGTGGCGGTGAAGTTGGCCGGATCGACCTGGGTGCCGTCACCGAGGTAGACCTCGACGGAGGCGAGATCGATCTCCCCGAGGTTGGAAACATCGCCGATACGCAGCTCGAAGACCGGGTCACTGCCCATGTTCTCGACAAAGACGCCGAAGGTGACGGTGTCACCGCGGCCGGCACCACCGTTGAGGGCGGTCAGGTCACGGTCGTAGGCATCGTTCCAGACAGTCAGGTCATCAATGCCGTCGCCCGTGGTGGTATCGTTGTGGAGATCGAAGGAGGTGATGACTCCACCGGCCGTCCACTCATCGTTGACATTACCGTCACCTATGGCAATGCGGGAGCCGACTACCGTGGCCTCTGCCGTGGTCCACTCGAGGACAGTGATGGTGTCGGCAGTCACGCTATCAATCGTGTAGATGGCATCATTGTCGGTGGTTCCCGAAACTGTAATCGTCTGGCCAGCGGCGAACCCGTCAGCCGTAAAGTCGCCTGCATCGTCGCGGGTGATGGTGTAGACCTCAGCGACCGGATCCGAGGTGAAGGTATGATTCGGTGCCGTACTGTGGTTGTCCCGCGTGGTATCCGGGGTGAACTCCTGCGGATTGCCGCTGGCGGGGGTCACGTCCAGCACGCTCTTGACCAGGTTGACGTCCATGTCGGGGACAGCCACTACAGCGAGACCCTCAAAGTCTTCCACCTGGTATTCGCGGATCTCGACGTTGGTCTCGTCCTCGATGTTGTAGTAGGTCAGGACGGCATCGTTGAGAATATCAGCCGTGGGGCTCTCCAGGGTGACCACGATCGCCTCGCCACCGACAAAGAGCGGGTTGAGGGGATCAATAAAGGTGATGATGCCAGTGGTGGTATCGACGGTCCAGTCAACACCCTCGGTGTATGGCGTGGCATCCACGGTGATGCTGGTGATCGAGTAGGTGGAGGGAATCTCGACCTGGTAGGCCTGCTGGGCGGCCACGCCGGTGAGGTTGATTACCTCGGAGCCGGCGATATTGTCGTTCTCGAGCGCTGTATCAACGATGGTGACACTGTAGGTGATCACCAGTTCGCTACCCAGTGCCAGGTCAAGGCCGGAGATATCGATGGTGTTAAGCCCGGCGGGGCCGATGCTGCTGGCATCGGTGTAAGCAGCGGGCGAACCATCCTTGGTCACTACCAGGTTATCGATGTAGGCATGGGCACTGCTGCGGCCAACGGCCATGTCGAGGGCGTCCTCGATCACCAGGTCGAAGGCGTCACCGGCGCTCACGTCGCTATGGTTGATGGTGATGGCGTAGGTGGCGTCGATACCGACGGTGACCGGCGAGCCGGAGGTGAGGACCTTGTCGATCTCCAGATCGGGCTCGACGACCTCGACGTTGAGCGGGTCGCTGGTGAGGGTCTGCTGGGCGCCGGTGGCGTCGATGAAGGTGGCGCTGGCGCGGTTGATCATCTCGGCCCCGCTGAAGTTGCCGGTGGGCGAGCCGGTGGCATCTTCCTGCAAAGCGCCGCCAGTGGCGACGACCTCGGAGGTCGGATCGAGGTCGGCCGTGGCGCCCGTGGAGGTGGGATCGGTGCCGTTGCTGGCCGGGTTGTATTCCAGTGCGTTGAGGACGCGGGTGGTGAGGCGGACCACGAAGCTGTTGTTCTGGGTGCTGGCAGCGTCCTGGGTGACATCCGGCGTGTTGACCACGTTGCCGAAGTCGAGCACCAGCGGCATGCCGACCACGATGGTCGCTCCGCTGGCGGGCGGGGCGGTGAAAGTGATGTCGTTGCCGCTGATGGTGTAATCGGCCGGATCCGTCTGGATCACGCCATTGACCTGGACGAGGACACCGGCCGGGTCGGCGCTGGCGGTGAACGTAACCGTCGAGCCGTCGCCGATGAACGTATCGAGGAAGCCGGTCCCCTGGATGGTGTCGCTCGGCGTAAGATCGATCGAGGTGCCGGTCAGTGTCACGTCGCCATTGACCGAGGTGATACTGGGAGCACCGCCGCCGTAATCGACGTCGAGGTAGTCGCTGCCGGCGGCGGTGGTGATCACGTCGATTTGGAGGATCTCGAGGCCGTCGGGCAGCAGGTCGTTGATCTGCAGGCTGCTGGTGGTGCCTTCGGGCACGTCGATGCGGATGTCGTAGGTGACGACCTCGCCCGGGGTGACATCGGCAATGCTGGCTTCGCTGAAGGTGCGGTTGAAGGTGACCAGCGGCGTAAGGAGCGGCCAGGTTCCCAGCGGATCTTCGGTGAAGGTGATCGTGCCGAGCGTGTAGTTGATGTCGGCGATCTCGCGGTCGTAGCTGGCCGAGGTGACCGAGGTGAACGCACCGGGACCGAAAACCACGGTGGTCTGGTCCGGACCGGTGTTGGCGTAGGTGCCGACGATGTTGCCGCCGCTGTCGCGGACCACCCCGTTGTCGAGCGTGAAGGTGCCGGTATCGAGCACCAGCGTGCCGGCGACGATGTCGTCGGCGGCGAGCGTGACCGTGCCGGCCACG
>CAYFZZ010000315.1:0-9756 GCA_964347545.1 uncultured Planctomycetaceae bacterium
GTCTATTTGCGCGCAGAGCGTGTTTTTTCGTTGTTTCCAGCGTCGCCGCCGCGGTCAGCTCAGCCTGAAACCTCTCCCATCCGGGCGAGCCTGGACTTGGGTGAGCGAAAAAGAAGGGGCAGGCTGGAGAGCAGGGGAATCCAGGAAGGGCAGGCAAGCAAGCGCGGGGCCGAACAGATTATGCCTGTCCTTTTTTGGGGAGGCTGCGCGGATTATGCCTGTCCTTTTTTGGGAATGGCATCATGGGGGTTAGGCGAAGGGATCGTCCTCGGCCTCGTCGTCCGGCTGTTCGGCGTCGTCACCGAACGGATCCCCCTCCTCCTCTCCCGCCGGCTGGTCTTCCCCCGCGGGTTCGGCTTCCGGGGGGGCCGTTTCGTCGCCGAAGGGATCGTCCGCCGCGGGCTCGGCCGGCGGTTCTTCCTCATCTGCGGCGGCGGGCTCTTCCACGGATTCGCCGAACAGGTTTTCAGTCGCTTCGGCCGGTTCCTCTCCGAAAGCGGGTATCTCGTCCTCGGCGGTCGCCGCGTCTGCCGGGGGCATTGCTTCCCCCGCGGGCTCAAACCTCTCCGGCCCTCGTGGGGGCGTATCACCAAACCGGGCCCGCCGCATCTGTTCCCGTTGCTGGAAGAGGGCGACCCGGGCCGCGGTCCGGTACTCTTCCAGCTGTAATCGCTCGCTGCCCTGCACGCGCGTCAACGCTCGCCCTACCAATTCTTCCGCGCCCGACCTGGCTTCCAGCTCGGCCCCCACCCGAAAATCCTCGTCGCCGGCATCCGCCTGGCCCAGCTGATGTTGAGCCAGCCCACGGAAATAATACGCTCGGGGATCGCGGCTTCCGGAGTCGAGCACTTCGGTCAGTGTCTGCTGAGCTGCCCGGTAGTTGCCGGCAAAATAATCATGGACGGCTTGACCGTACAGCTGGAGGATGACGTCATTCTGAGCCTCCAGGACGGCGGGGATCCACAGCAAAGAGAGTCCCCCGCAAAAGGTCAGTGTTCGCAACATGGGTTTGATCTCCACGACTCGGGGCACCCGCCGCGGGGCGGGCCGTTGTGATGTTTAAGCGTCAGCGAGCGTGACGCGCGTTTCTATTATAACCACCGCGGGCTGGTTTTGTCGCTGTCCGCCGCCGCGGCTGTCGGCGGCAGGCGTGCCCGAGCCCCGGACCGCGGCAGGCCGTAGCGGTTTTGCCGGCGATAGTGTGGTGGTCGCGGCCAGCGCCGGCGGATCGCCCGTGGCGGCCCTGGCCGGTGGCCGCCTGCGAGCCGCCTGCGTGGCGAGCGGGAGCTGCGGGTTAGTCGTCCGCAACGGACCGGCGGTCGATCAGCTGCTGCTGAATCACCTGGAAAATCTGCCGCCCGACTTCCTCTTTGCCCCCTTCAAACCGCCCCAGGACGGCTCCCTCACGCCCTAACATTTCCACCTCGGTCCGCACCGCATGCATGGCCTGGGGGCCGTTGACCACCATCAAATCGCAGCTCTTCTCTTCGAGTTTGGCCAGCGCCCGCAACCGCTCGTCGTCGGTCTCCAGGGCGAAGCCGACCATCCAGCGGTCTCCCTTCTGCCGGCCCAAGGTGGCGACCACGTCCTCGGTTTCCAGCAGCTCAAGCCGCAACGGCGCGCCGGTTTTTTTGATCTTGTCCGCCTGCACCCGGACGGGCCGATAGTCGCATGGTGCCGCCACGCCGATCAGACCGTCGCAAGAGGGAAATACCTTCTGGCTGGCGGCCAGCATCTCTTCGGTGGACACCACCGTCGTGACTTCCGCTTCGGACGGGTAGTCGATATCGACCGGCCCGCTGACCAGCACGACCTCATGCCCCCGCTCGATCGCCGCCACGGCCAGCGCGCGTCCCATCCGTCCACTGGAGGCGTTGGTCAGATACCGCACCGGATCCAGGTACTGGCGGGTGGGTCCGGAAGTAATCAAGATTCGCGCCACGATCAGCTACGCTTTGGCAGAGCGTTCCCCGAGCAGCGAGAAGGGGGACACGTTGCCGTTCGGATCTGCGAAACGCCGCTCGGATCCCCCCGAAGCCATAACCCCTCGGCATTTTACCGCCTGGGCGGGGCCGGGCGAAGATGGCTTTCGCTTAGGGCAGCAAGATGGCGGCGGAAACCACGGTGGTCCACAAGCCCGCTTTGTCGCCGGCGGCGGTCTGCACGTTGGCCCGGGTCTGCACGATCTTGCCGGACATATGGTAAATCTCTTTGCGGTCGTCGTAAGCGGTATCCGGGTCAAATTCGATGCCCAGCGTCGTGGCCAGCATCGTGGCGGCCATGTCCTCCACGTAGTCGCTCAGCCGCGATTCGGTCATCCCGTAACCGTGATGTTCACTGATATATCCGTACTGCTGGCCTTCCGCCGGCACGGCCAGTCCGATGCCCGCGCCCACCAGCCGTGAGGGCTCGTTCGTATCCGCTCGGGCAATCACGGCAAACGTGATCTGTCCCGGCGAGAGCAGTTGCATGCCTTGTTGCCGTGAGATCACTCGACAACCCGGTGGGAAGATACTGGAAACGTTAACCAAATTGCACTTTTCGATCCCCGCAGCCCGCAACGCCAGCTCGAAGCTCTGCAGACGAGTCTGATGTTTGCCAACGCCTTTCGTGAAAAAGGCCTGTTGGGGGACAAACGGAGTATTCACGTTTACGGTTCTCCCCTGGCCGCTCGGCAACGGCCATGAAATGACAGACTTGCCGCCAACGGCGATGGACACCCGCCCGGTCGGTTCGTCCCAACCGACCCTGCCAGGCGTCCGCAGGGTAACGGACAACGTCCTCACGCAGCAAGGAGGTTCGTGCCCGCGCGGGGGCTCAGCAGGCTTGGCCGCTCACCAAGCACCACGGGCTTGTTTCGGTCCCCTCTCCCTCGCCATCCCGGCCCCGCCTGGACGGTGAAGAGAGGGAACGGAAAAACGGAAAAGGGAACGGGGAACGGAAAAAGGACAGGGAACAAGAACGGAAAAAGGACAGGCATCGTTTGTCAAACGGAAAAACGGAAACGGAAAAAGGACAGGCATTTTTTGACGCCCGCCCCGTAGTTCCCTGGCCGCCACAGGCCACCCCGGGGGGAGAGCTCCGAAGATGCCTGTCCTTTTCCGCTTGTCCTTTTCCGCTCCTGTCTTCCGCCTTTTTCCGCCCATTTTTCGGCTTCTTTTCCGCTTTTGAGCCTTTCCGAAAGATGCCTGTCCTTTTTCTGTTGCGTCCCAAAGATGCCTGTCCTTTTTCCGCCGGTGCCTGTCCTTTTTCCGCCGGTGCCGTGCATTTTCCGGTGCAAAGATGCCTGTCCTTTTTCCGAGGGGAAGGGGGGAGAGGGTCCCGGCGAAGAATCGGATGTGGCGTTTCCACCATGGTCACCGCTCAGCGGCCGCGGCCGGCTTGGTTTACAGCAGCGGATTGGTTAGTTAGGCTAACGAATTATCCGGATCGGGTCGGAAAACCGTGCGTTTCCGTCACGGAAACGTGGGTCGGGGACGAGCCCGCGAGGGGGAGCCTGTTCCTGGTGTGGGGAGGGCCCTGTCCGGCCCCGAGCCGGTCAAGCTGCAGTTGGAAAATACGCTCGGGTCCACCGAACCGGCGGGCCGCGGGCCGTTTTCGCGGGCCGCCCGCTCGGGATCAGCAAGGCCTCGAGCTCAACCAGCAGGTGTACCACGGTGCAAGCTTACGACTTTGAGCAGAGCATTGGTTATTGGTTGACGGTGGCCACGCAAGCGTACCACCGCGCGGTTGCCGACCGGCTGGCGCCGCAGGGGATCACCTTCCGTCAGGCGCAGGTCTTGGGATGGCTGGCCCTGGAAGGCGATTTGTCTCAAGGCGAGCTCGCTCAGCGGATGATGGTCGAGCCGCCGACGCTGGTCGCCATCCTGGACCGCATGGAGCGGGAGGGTTGGATCAGTCGGCGGACTTCCCCGTCCGATCGGCGTCGCAAGTACGTGCAGTTGAACGCCGCGGCGGAACCGGGCTGGGACCGCGTGTTGGAGTCGGCTCGCGCCATTCGGGCCGAGGCGACAGCGGGGCTGAGCGAGCGGCAGGTGGAAACGCTGCGCGATTTACTACGCAGAGTGCATCAGAATCTGGCGGCGGATTCCCCGGCGGGGAAGCGAGAACATCAGGCCGCCCTGGAAAAAGTCGTGTAAACGGAGCCTACCCACCGATGCGTATCGCTGGAACCTTTCGTGTGTTGTCGCTGGTCGCCGCCCCCGTGGCGATCGTGCTGGTCACCAGCAGTCAGTCATGGGCTCAGTTGGGGCCATCCCCCGTGACCGTGGCACCGGTCATCCAGCGGCAGGTGGTGGTGGGCCAGCCCTTTGTCGGTACGGTGATGCCACTGAAAAAAGTGGTCATCGGCAGTGCCGTGGACGGGCGGGTCGTCGAGTTGTTGGTCGATGAGGGGGATCGCGTAGCCGCCGGCCAACCGGTGGCTCGGCTGCTGACCGAAACCATCCAGCTGGAGCTGGCCGCGGCCGAGGCTGAGCTGGAGTTGCGCAAGCAGGAGCTGGCGGAACTGGAAAACGGGTCGCGTCCCGAGGAGATCCGGCAGGCAGAAGCGAAAATGCGAGCGGCTGAGGCGAGTTCGAAGTTCAGCCAGTCGCGGCTGGAACGGGCCAAAGGGCTGTACGAAAGCCGTGCCGGCCGTGCGATTTCCGAGGAGATCCTGGAGGAGGCCGTGGCGGCGGCGACCAAGGACGAACAGTCTTTGGCCGAGGCCCGCGCGGCCCTGGCCCTGGTCATCGCCGGCCCCCGCCAGGAGCGGATTGCCCAGGCGCGGGCACGGGTCATGGTCCAGCAGGCGGTGGCGGACCGCTTGCGGGACCAGATCAAAAAACACACCATGCTCGCCAGGTTCGACGGCTACGTGACCGCGGAATTTACGGAAGTGGGGGCCTGGGTCAGCCGGGGGGATCCGGTGGTCGAAGTCGTGGAACTGGACCAGGTCGACGTGCAGGCGGCCGTCCTGGAGGACCACATCCCCCATGTCCAGGTGGGCAGTTCGGTCCGCGTGGGGGTGCCGTCCCTGGGGGATCAACCATTTCCGGGAAAAGTAGCCCTGGTGGTTCCCCAGGCCGACCTGCGGGCCCGGACTTTTCCGGTCAAGGTACGAGTCAAGAACCAGATCACCGAGGCCGGCCCGCTGCTGAAGTCCGGCATGATCGCTCGTGTGATCCTGCCCACCGGCAAACCCCAAGAGGCCCTGTTGGTCCCCAAGGATGCCCTGGTCCTGGGCGGCCCGGCTGGCGCGGTGGTGTTTGTATTTCAGCCGGAGACGGCGGCGGGCCAGCGGGGTCAGGTCCAGCCGGTGGTGGTCCAGCTGGGTGTCGCCGAAGGGACGTGGATTCAGGTCCGCGGTCAGTTGACGGCGGACCAGCAGGTGGTCGTGCAGGGCAACGAACGGCTGCGCCCGGGCCAGGAGGTGGTCGTGACGCAGGTCGTCCAGCCGCCCGTGGGCGAATCCTCCCCCTCACCGCTAAGCGAAGCCCGCCGCCCCGAAAGTTCGACGAACCCCTAGCGCCGCAACTTGTTTTTCCTCACACGATCGCCGACCCCAATTCGCAAATCCAAAATTCACCCCCCCTTCCCTGGCTTGGCCACCCCGCTGAGTTTGCTCTGCTGGCGGGCCTGCCGGGCATCGGTGGCGGATTTCGGATTTCCGATTTGGCCGCGGGTGAAATTCGGGCAACCTGAGGATGTTTCAGCTGGAGAGGCGGGTCTCACGTTATGTCATTCTTGGAATACTTCGTCCGCAGCCCGGTAAAAGTTTCGGTCGGCGTCCTGTTGGTCGCCTTGTTCGGCTACGTCGCGCTGACGCGGATGCCCATGCAGCTGACCCCCGAGGTCCAGACGCCCACGATCACGATTGAGACCACCTGGCGGGGTGCCAGCCCCCAGGAGGTGGAGCGGGAGATCATTCTCGAACAGGAGGAGTTCCTGAAGAGCGTCGAGGGCATTGTGAAGATGTCGTCGCAGAGCACCGACTCGAAGGGCACGATCACTTTGGAGTTTCAAGTGGGCGAGGACATGGAAGAGGCCCTCTTGAAGGTCAACAGTCGTCTGCAGCAGGTGCCTGAGTATCCGGAGGACGCCGACCAGCCTGTGATCACCACGGCCAGTTCTTCGGACCGGCCCATTGCCTGGTTCATCTTCAGTTCCCGCCAGCCCACGCCCGAGCAGATGGCCGAATTCCAGGAGCGGCATCCCGAGTTGCGCGAGGGGCTGGCGCGGGTCCGCGGGGCGCACAACCCTGGCCTGGCCATGTTGAGGCTGAGGCTGCTGGCCCGCCAGCATCCGGAGGTTGGCCAGCTGCTGCCGCCCGACCAGGACGTCACGAAACTGCGCCGTTTTGCCGAGGACGTGATCGAAGCTCGCTTCGAGCGTGTCCCCGGCGTCTCTCAATCCAACGTGATTGGCGGCCTGGAGGACGAACTGCAGGTGGTGGTCGATCCCGAAAAACTCGCCGCTCGGCAGTTGACCATCGCCGACGTCCGCCAGGTGTTGCGCGGTCAGAACACCGATACGTCAGCGGGGGATTTCTGGGAGGGGAAGCGGCGGTGGGTGGTCCGCACGCTGGGCCAGTTTCGCAGCACCCAGCAGGTGGAAAACCAGCTGTTGGCAGTGCGTGGGGGGAGTCCAGTCTATGTCCGCGACGTGGCCAGCGTGCGGCACGGCTTTAAAAAGCCGGACGGCCTGGTCCGCCGCTTTGGCGAATCCGCCATCGCCATCAACGCTCAACGCGAAACCGGCGCCAACGTGCTGGAAGTGATGGAAGGCTTGCGCGCGGCGCGGCGCGAGCTGGATGAGGGGATCCTCAAAGACCGTGGGCTGCAGCTGTTGCAGGTCTACGACGAGACCGAATATATCCACTCGTCCATCGACCTGGTCCGCCAGAACATCTTTCTGGGCGGGGCCCTGACGATGATTGTCTTGATGTTGTTCCTCCATTTGAACGCCCGCACCCTGCTCTCCATCCCGATCATCTTGGCTGCGGCGTTGCTGGCGGCCCTGGTCTCTACCTGGTTCGCCATCGCCTGCCTGGCCATTCTGATCGTGATCGGCTTCTGGTTCGCTCGAGGAGCCCTCGTGGTGGGACTGGCCATCCCCATCTCGATCATCGGCACCTTTCTCATCCTGGGGATCCTGGGACGTTCGTTGAACGTGATCAGCCTGGCCGGGCTGGCGTTTGCGGTGGGCATGCTGGTCGATAACGCCGTGGTGGTGCTGGAAAATATTCACCGCCGCTGTGGCATGGGCGAGCCTCCCTTTACGGCCGCGGTCCGCGGCAGCCAGGAAGTCGCCGGCGCCGTGCTGGCTTCGACCCTGACCACGGTCGCCGTGTTCCTCCCCGTGGTTTTCGTTCAGGAAGAAGCGGGGCAGCTGTTTCGGGATATCGCCCTGGCGATCACCGGGGCGGTGTCGTTGTCGCTGGTGGTTTCGATGAGCGTGATTCCCACGGCGGCGGCGCGACTCTTCGCCGGGCACGCCCACGGACACGCGGGTCATCCCGGCGGGCCGGTCCCCGCCGGACACGGGCAGCGCCACCTGGCCGCCACTCTTCCGCGGCGGACCCTCCGCCGCTGGGGCGTCGGGCTGGCGCGAACGATCGAACTGGCCGGGCAGCGGTTCGTCGATCTGGTCGTGCAGACCAATGCCTGGATCCAACGAGGGATCGCCCGCCGCCTGGCCGTGGTCGTGATGCTGGTCGGCGTGGCGGTGGGGTTGAGCTGGGTGTTCTGGCCCAAGGTCGAGTACCTCCCGACGGGCAATCGCAACCTGGTGTTTGGCATCCTCCTGCCCCCGCCTGGCTACAACCTGGACCAGCTGATGGAGTTGGGCGAGCGGGTGGAGGCCGAGCTGCGACCGTATTGGGACGTGGATCCGGACAGCCCGGAGGCGGCCCAGTTGGATTTCCCGGTGATCGGCGATTTCTTTTTCGTGGCTCGAGGACGCCAGGTCTTCATGGGACTGCGGGCTGACGACCCCCTCCAAGTCGCTGGTCTCGTCCCGCTCGTCCGTCAGGCGGCCTCCAGCATTCCGGGCACGTTTGGGGTCGCCAAGCAGTCGAGTTTGTTTGAACAGGGTCTGGGGGCGGGACGTACGATCGACATCGAAATTACGGGACCCGAACTGACGAAGCTGGTCCAGCTGGGCGGAAGCGTCCTGGGCCAGGTGAAACAGCTGATGCCCGACGCCCAGGCCCGCCCCGTCCCCAGCCTCGACCTTTCCACCCCCGAGGTACACATCCGGCCCAAATTGATCCAGGCGGCCGAAATGGGCGTTAGCAGTGCCGACCTGGGTTACGCCGCCGACGCTCTGATCGACGGGGCCTACGCCGGCGACTACTACGTGGGGGCCGACAAGATCGACCGGATGATCGTGGGCGAAAGCCGGTACGCCGATCGGACGCAGGAGGTCGCCGCCCTGCCGGTGGCCACCCCCTCCGGCCAGCTGGTCCCCCTGGGGGCCTTGGCCGACGTGGAATTGCAGAGCGGTCCGGAACAGGTGAACCACCGCGAGCGGGAGCGGGCGATCACGATCGAAGTCTCGCCCCCACCCCAGATCGCCCTGGAAGATGCCATGGAGCAGATCGCTGTCCAGATCGTCCAGCCGCTGCAGGCCGAGGGTCAGCTGGGCGCCGCCTACCGCATCCGGCTGGCCGGCACCGCCGACAAACTGCGGGATACGTGGCTGGCCCTCCGGTTCAATGTCATCCTGGCCCTGTTGATCACCTATTTATTGATGGCAGCCCTCTTTGAATCGTGGTTGTATCCCCTGGTGATCATCTTCAGCGTGCCGTTGGGCGCGGTGGGTGGCATCCTGGGCCTGAATCTGCTGAACCTGTTCGTCTTCCAGCCACTGGATGTGCTGACCATGCTGGGCTTTGTGATTTTGATCGGTACCGTGGTGAACAATCCCATTCTGATCGTGCACCATTCGCTGAATTACATCCGGACCCACGACATGCCGATCGACGAGGCCATTTTGCAGAGCGTCCGCACGCGGATTCGTCCCATCTTTATGACCACGATCACCACCGTGTTGGGCCTGTTGCCGTTGGTGCTGTTCCCGGGCGCCGGCAGCGAGCTGTATCGGGGGCTGGGCAGCGTGGTCTTAGGCGGCCTTTTGGTTTCGACCATCTTCACGCTGGTGCTGGTCCCCACCCTCTTCAGCCTGCTGATGATCTTTCGCGACGGTTGGGGACGTCTGTGGCCCGCCGCTTCGCTTCCTCAGGCGAACCTCGCCGCCCGCGACCATGCCGCCCCGCCCGCGGAATCGCCACCCTGGCCGGCTGGGCAAACGGTCGGCGGGCCGTAGGGGTTTGCTCGCCGGCGGATGCCGCCGCGTTGCGGCTCGGGTTTGGGTAACGGGCCGTGTCCTGGGGCTGGCGCCCCAGGCTGGTGCATGCCGCCGCTTCGCGGCTTGGGTTTGGGTAACGGGCTGCGTCCTGGGGCTGCCGCCCCAGGCTGGTGCATGCCGCCGCGTTGCGGCTCGGCGCGGGGTGAGGGCCACCTTTACGGGGTCGGGAGTCTTTTTCGCGACCGCGACCGAGTCGATCGCGCGTGCCACGCGGATATCGCAAAAAAGACTCCCGACCCCCTCCTCGGTAAAGGGTATCCGACGAAAGGGCATTTCACCACGAAGGCCAGTCGAGTAGAGGAGGGGCAGTGTCACGATAGGTTCCAGGATAGACCGGTGTCAGGGTTTCCCCGTACGTGCCTCAATACCCGTATACCCTACGACAACTACCGCCTCCCCCCTCGT
>CAYFZZ010000316.1:0-5027 GCA_964347545.1 uncultured Planctomycetaceae bacterium
CTGGCCGGACCGGCCGAGGCCTGGCGAAAGGATGACTTGGGCAATCCGGTGGGCGTGACCAGCGGCCAGGCGGTCGTCCGCCTGGAATACTTCCTGGCGGCCCTGCGGGCCGCGTTTGACCCGAACCCGCATGCCATCAGCTGTTCGATCGAACCGTTGCCCGAAGGCGTCCGCCAAATGCAGGCCTACCTCGAACAGATCGCCGGCGACCGCAGGGCCGCAGAGAACCCCGATCGGGTGGCTCACGAAATCGAACAGCGGCTGGGCCTGCAGGAGATCAAGCTGACCGGCATCGATCCGACCACCCGCTTCGCCGGCGTGCTGGTGGCCTCCGACTACCGTATGAAACGCCTGGCCATGGGATTCGAGCCTTCCCCGGTCAAAGGCATGCCCAGCTATGTGGACATGATCCGCAACCCGCACGCGACCAACATGATGCCCCGCTGGTGGATCGAAGACGATTACCAGGCCCTCTTGACCGACGACGCAGGACTGGCCTGGCAACTGCAGGGCCGCGGCGTGAAGGTGCTGACCGAGGACGAGCTAGTGGCGGCCGATGGCACTCGGCAAGCGACAGGGAAGGTCAGTCCCCTGGCCAGCAAGTGGGCCGAGACCATGACCGAAAAATACGACCAGTTGGCGGCCAAGTCGCCCGTCTTCGGAGACCTGCGGAACTGCATGGATGCAGCCGTGATCGCGGCTCTGATCGCCAACGAAAAACTTCACGTCAAGGCCGGCCTCGAGCTGGGCGACCTGCTGAACCCCGGCCTCATCTCGCTCGCTCAACAGCCCGTTCCCCGGCATGTTCCCTCCCGCGTCAGCTACCGTCTGAAACGAAGGCATCTGGTGCTGACCGCATCCGGCGGCGTGCAAATCCGCGCGACTCAGGTGGCTGGCCGGCACCAGCCCGACGGCTCGCTGGCAGCCCGCCGCGATGACGCCGCTCGCCCCGCCCAGGCAAGCTGGTGGTGGGACTAGGGATTGCCCAGCAACCATTCATTCATCGCCCGGCGGTAAGTTGTTCGCGCTTGTGTGGCGAGCTCAGGAGAGGGTGGCTGCCCGAACCATGCCGGGCTGGACATCCAGGTCCAGGGATTCCACCAGCCCCGCCTTCAGGCGTTCTACGGCGATCGCGCCCATCACCGCGTTGTCGGTGCACAACGGAAGGGGGGCCAGATAGAGCTGCCATCCATGTCGGCCTCTCGACTCCTCCAGCCGCTGGCGAAAGCGGCTGTTGGCGGCGACTCCCCCGCCGACGCAGAGGGTGTTGAGCCCTGTTTTGCGGAGGGCCAGTTCCGCTTTCCCTACCAGGCAATCGACGACGGCTTCCTGAAAGCTGGCCGCCAGATCGGCGACCTGCTGGGGGGGCAGGTGCAGTTGGGAAAAGTCGACTTTGCCCGGGCCCGCAATCTGGTAGCGGACGGCCGTTTTCAGGCCGCTGAAGCTGAAGTCGAGGTGGTCCTCGTCGCTGAGAAAAGTTCGTGGAAAGCGGTAGGCATGGGGGTTCCCCTGCCGGGCAACCCGATCCACCGCGGGTCCCCCCGGGTAAGGCAGCGATAACATGGCCGCCACCTTGTCGTACGATTCGCCGGCCGCGTCGTCGCGGGTGGAACCGAGCAGCTGAAAGTCGAGCGGATGGGGACAGCGATAAAGGCTGGTGTGTCCCCCGCTGACGACCAGCCCCACGCAGGGAAACACATCGTGCCCGGCGGCCAGCCGGCAAGCGTAGATGTGCGCTTGCAGGTGGTCGATGGCGACCAGGGGCAGGTCCAGGGCCAGGCAGAGCGTTTTGGCGGCGACCAGCCCGACCAGCAGGGAGCCGGCCAGGCCCGGCGAGGTCGCCACAGCAACGGCGTCCAAGTCACGTAAGGTGATCCCCGCTTGAACCAAGGCCTGCTCAATCACCGGCAGGATCCGCTGAACATGAGCCCGTGAGGCCAGCTCGGGGACGACCCCACCATATTTGCGGTGCAGGTCGTCCTGGGATGCCACCACCGAGGAGAGGATTTGCAACTGGTCCGTGACCACGGCCGCGGCCGTTTCATCACAGGTGGTTTCCAGAGTGAGGATTTTCATCGCGATCCAACAGAGCGGATAGGTGGGGTCCGGGGGACGATCCTGCATTGTTGGACCGGCAGCGGGCGCCCGTCAAGCGGCGGTGCTAGCTGGAGGGCGCATTTGCCGTTGATATCGATCCGCCCCGCCGTCTACAATCGCCCCCCTTTGTGAAGGGCCAGAGCGGAAAAAGGCGCGGGTGTCATGTTTAGTCGATTCGGAGCCTTCGTGTTTGGTTTCATCGCCGGCGGCGTCTTCGTCTTGGGTTCCCTGAAGTATCACGTCATTCACGCCGACGATGGTATTCATTTGGTGCCCAAGATGGGAGCCACATTCCAAGAGACGTATGTGGATATCCGCAATTTCAAACCACGCGACTGGGCCCAGCACCCGAATGTGGCGGCCGCCATGGTACGGGCGGGCAAAGAAGATCTGATGAAGGGAGCCGCCATCGATTCGCTGTTTGATGGCGTCGAGGGCCTGCTGCACTCCATGGGGGGCTGAATCCTCCCCACCGGGACCTGGTTGCGGGATGACGGTCTGGGCCCCGGTACCGCTGGCCTGGCCCCGCACCTGCCTGCCGAAACTACCAGATGCGCCGGTTCTGAGCGTCGGTCCACGACAAAACCGCTATGATCCCCCGCGGCGTCAAGTCGTCACCCGGCGGGATACGATACCTCCAGGGGGTACACAGCACCAGTCGTCTTGGCGCGGCCGTTTCCCCGGGAATTCGGGAGGTGGATCGACGTGGAATTCAACCGCAATCATTTTTTTCTGGTGGGTCTCTTGCTTCTGTTTCTGGGGCTTCAACTGCGAGCCTTGGACTCGGTGGTGTTGAATGAACAGAGCACTCGGTTCATCACCCGCAAAATAGGTTCCAAGCAGCAGGTGGCCAGGGCAGAGATCATTCAAACGGCCAGCTTGGGGCAAATGGCGCCTCGCAAGGTCATTAAGCCACCCCGCTGGATCGGCTGGGCACTGATCTCCGCCGGCGCCGTATTCGCTCTGCACGCCCTGGCCCTCCGCCGACCCGGCTAACCGGCAAGGGCTCACTGCAGTTGCGCACCGCGCCCTGTCCGCTCGATGGGCAGATATCGTGAGCCTTGTTGGGACTGCTGAATCTGGTCGCGGATCCGGCGCAGAGGGCGAACCGTCAGATCGGCGATGGAATCTTCGAACACCCCTTGTCCCGGTACCACCAGCTTGACATGCAGCAGCCCCCGGGCCGCCAGGTTCAATTCGAATTCGGGGTGCAAGGCCTGAAACGGTAGCAAAAACACCGTTTCTCCACCGGCTGCCGCCGGCAGGGTTTTTCTCCAATACCCCAGCCGCTCGTCCGCATACCGCCGCTGCGGAAGGGGGGGCTTGGTGCGGGACCGGCGGTCCCCCCGCAGTTCCACGGTGACGGTGCCATGCACCGGCACGGGATGACCGTGTTCATCCAGCGTTGTCAGCCAGAGCACAATTCCATCGATCTCGACGTCCGCATCCCAGTTCGCCACGTAGGCATCGGTCTGGACGACCTGCAGGCGGGGTGGGAAGGCCGGGATCTCTGCTGGCGTTTCGCCCTGCAACACCGGCGGGGTCGACAGGCTTGCCAGGTTTGGCCGCCGCGGGTCCACCCCTGTCCGTTCCGGTGGCATCCGGAGGGTGCTCAACCGCGAGGACAGCTCCCGCATCGCCGCTCCGCGATAAACTTGCCCGTCATGCCAGATGCCCACTACCTCCTGCCAATCGACTCCGCGGTAGAGCGTGGCGGTGGTCCCCCCGAACCGCAGCCACAGCGTTTGTCGATTGGTACGCGCGTCGATGGCCGCCACCAGCCGGGTGCCCCCCTGCAGCTCCACCATAACTGGGGACGACCCTGCGGATTCGCCCGCACCTGCCCCCCCAGCGCCAGCAGGTAAGCTGGCCAGGAGCAGCAGGCCGATCATCCTTATCCCAGCAACGATCATCAAGCGCGCTCCTCAGAGAACACCACCATCGATGTGATCCGCGAAAGGGGGCAATCAGCGTGCCCCGAGGTGCGCAGCAGGCGGCGTGTTGAAGAAGTTGTTATCACACAACAAGTTGCCGCTCAGCGGCGTCCGTCGCAGGGGGCCCCGTGTGTGGCCCGCCCTCGACAGGATGTTGCGAATAAGCGACATCGGCGTCGCCCGCTGGTGGCCGCTGGATTCCGGCGGGCGACGCCCCATCCAGGACCACCCTCCCCGCTTGTTGACGGCGTGGAGACCGGATTTTATGATGATGCCTTGATTTTCTGCTGATTCCCCCCCCAGGTGCCATGCAAGGTTTGAACCGTATCAAGGTCGACGACGTCGGCGATGTGGCTGTGGTCCGCTTCGTGGACCGCAAGATCCTGGACGAAGCCATCATTCAGGAGCTGGGCCGCGAATTGGAAGGGCTTGTCGAAACCGCCGGCAAGACCAACCTGCTGTTGTGTTTTGAGAACGTCGAATTTCTCTCAAGTGCCGCCTTGGGCAAGCTGATCAAGCTGAACTCGACGGTCAAAAAAAACGGCGGTCATCTGAAAATGAGCAATATCCGTCCGCAAATCTACGAGGTCTTTGCCATCACGCGGTTGAACAAGGTCTTTGAGATTTGCGACGACGAGACAGACGCTTTAGCGACCTTCTAGCTGGCCCCCCGATCATCACCGGGCGGACAATCGCCATCGAGCGTTTAGAGGATCTTGCCCAGCGGCGGCAAATGGCCTACGATTGCGTCGACCTTTGCGAGGGAACCAAACGATCCTCGGTAGCTGGGATTGGTAGAGCGAGTCCCGGCGCGCCGGGATTAACCGCTAGGTTGGAAGACGGATAAGGCAATCATCCTCGGTAGCTGGGATTGGTAGAGCGAGTCCCGGCGCGCCGGGATTAACCGCTAGATTAGAAGACGGATAAGGCAATCATCCTCGGTAGCTGGGATTGGTAGAGCGAGTCCCGGCGCGCCGGGATTAACCGCTAGGTTGG
>CAYFZZ010000317.1:0-2638 GCA_964347545.1 uncultured Planctomycetaceae bacterium
GATAGGGGTCAAACCTCAACTGTTTACTCCTTGCGGCCACACTTCAAAATGGAAAAAGGCGATTGAGAAAGGATCTCTTAGAAGAAATTCCAATCGCCCTACGTTCGAAGTTCTCGTCAACAGTGAAGGTTTGAACCCCTTAGCTGCCTACAAATCGTAATAATAGGCTTCCAGGTGTGGCCTGAGGAATAGCCTTATAGCAGAACCCTTCAGTTGGCAGGTATTATAGGTTTCTTATCGTAGCTATACTTTTTGAACATCGGATTTTGTTATGATTACGAGAAGAAATCGTTAACGTCCCGGTTCAGCGGCGGAGGTGCGCCATCCGCTGGAACCGGTTGTTATGCCCTATCATGTTCTTTGATCCTACACTCAAACAGGTTGCGTTCCTCTCTAACAATATTCCAACAGTCACTTTTCATTATCTTCTCCCTCGCGTCGCTTAACGGTTGATGACCACTCTCGATAAAGAGCGTGCCATTAGGCTTGAGCAAGCGGCGCAATTCACTCAGAAATGCCTCGACATGTCGCACATGATGGAACATATCCATAGCATAGATAACGTCCGCTGATTGACTCGGAATGTCCACCGGATAGCCTGTTGAGAGGACTGGAATAACATTGTTAAGGCTCTTCTTCCTTACTTTCGCCTTGACTGATTTGATCGCCAATGGGTGAAGATCTACAGCGTAGACCTTGCCTGTGTCACCGACTGTTCGAGAGGCCCACTCAATGTAGCTTCCCGGTCCACACCCAAAATCTACAACAATAGAACCGTTCTTGATGCCGAAACCATCTAACCGGTGGCCTACGGGGGCAAAAACATCTCGAATTGAAACGAAGAGGGAATAAGCCTGAAATGCGACTTTCGGGATGTTTTCATTTTCGTATCCGAATAATGTTCTCAACAGCCTCATGACGATCTCCTTTGACCACCTAGGCAGATAACGTGGTCATCACCGGCGAAAATGGAACGTAGCGAAATTCCCCTCCGCGTGCATGGCATTGTTATGCACTTCAAATGATAATGTATCTGGGCGCCCTTGCCTGGTACTGGCGATACTTATCCCCATGCAGAGCTGTGAGATGTTTTTCCTCCTTCAACACCATTGCATGGATCATAGCGAATCCGGCTAGCGAGAGGACAAGAAGGATTATGTTCTGTAGGAGAACCGTGTAAGCAGCGAACATAATCAGATAAGAGACGAAGTAGGGGTTCCTCGAGAAGCGATAGATCCCAACTTCAATCAGCTCAGTCTGCTGTTCTTCCAGCACGCCGACTCTCCACGAATCCCTCAAACCTATTAACGATGCCGATCCTACCAAGAGATTCACAGCAAGAAGCGCAAGAGCGGCGGCCAGTGCGGTGGTTCTCGTTACCAATTTAAGGGTTCCCAAAGGGGCGTCCGACGAACCGAGCAGAACAGAGACGATGATGAACAGGCCAAAGAATCCGACCGACAAGTTTGCCTCTCGATTCCGCCCTCTAATCGGCATCCTCAGCTTGCGACGCAGCGAAATGTTTTTTGCGAAGAACATGCCCTGAAAGACAATTTGATGGATCAGAATAATGAGAACAGATCTGTTCAATTACTGTCTCCTTCTGCTGACATAACTAATAGTGGACTGACGATATGTAGGATTGCAATCCTGTATATTCGTAGGATAAATGTGATATCGTTCCATTTCGTCGTATAGCACTCTTTATTTAAACTTCAATCTGTCTAAAGCGGTATTCGTGGCAATACGGTATAACCAGGTTGAAAGCTTTGATTCCCCCCTAAAACCCTCAAGAGCGCTACTAACCTTCTCGAACACGTCTTGTGTCAGATCCTCCGCTTCAGCAGGTCCTGCCAGGCCGGTAAGATAGTGGCGTATTTTCGGCTGAAACTCTTCGTAGATTTCCTTGAAATCTGGCTTTCCGCTCACGGCTTGCCTCCCACCAGGGCGGGTGTGCTCATAAGATTAGAAAGAAAGAAGGGCCTGTTTGGCCATAACATAGTAAAGGTGGTGGCACCTTATTCAACGATATCATACTGCGTGTTATTAGAAGTTGCAAATATACAAGTCCGTGGTATCTCTGTCAAGTCTTCAAGAAGACTACGGTTTTTTGGGGAAGGTCATGTTTGGAAGTAGATTGAGCGTTGTGACGATGAGAGCTAATTAGCCTGCGAATGATTGAGAATATGTAAAGATCTTGGGGTATCTTTTCGAAAGCTACGATTTACCTATTCTGCCATATGTCTTACTTGGAACAACACTCATTTCGTTTCGATTACTTGCCAAAATTCACTCTTGAGCTGAATAACGATTAATTGCAGTATTGATCTGCTAATCGCAAGTTTTTCGGCCATCCGAGAGTTCACAAAAATAGTAACTATCTGAGACTAGCCTTCTTTACTGATAAGTTGGAGGTATCTGGATTCATAACATCTGCGGATAAGCTGCGGGTCACATGCATTTCAAGGCTGTATGGCATTTTACGTGAAATCCCGCAGTTTCTTCCCGACAGTTTCAGGCGGTGGTTCTGCACCTATTTTTAGATAATGTTTTAAAGGCTCAAAGTAATGGTAATATTCCTCAAGAAAGTCATCTTCCTCAAATCGGCTTATTCCGGGAACCAATGAATCACGATGTT
>CAYFZZ010000318.1:0-18659 GCA_964347545.1 uncultured Planctomycetaceae bacterium
TTACCTCCGGCTCATCGCTGCCACCGCTCCGCGATTGAATTGCAGAGAACGACGTCGCCACGGGCCACAAACCACATGCGGGACGAGCACTTTTGCCCGTCAGGCTGGGGACGGGCAGGAGTGCCCGTCCTACAAGAATGCGCGCGCAAGAAAACACAATGCTCAGTAGCAGGAGAACCACCCGGGGTCAGCCCTGCAGCGCCGTGCCGGCGCGGATCTCCAGCTGGACCTGACCCAGCGTCTGCTGGCGCGGCAGCGGGTCGGTGACCGGCAGGTGGACCTCGATCTCGTTCCGCGGCCCCAGCAGTCGGGTAATCTCGAACTCGACCCCGCCGCTCTCCCCCGCCCGGCCGCTCAACCGCTGCCCGTTCACGCGGACCGTCATCTCGCCTGGGGCTTTTTCCAGGACCAGCCAGACCGATTCTGTGGTCAGGCCCGTGGGCGCGTGGAACCGCCGCTGGTAGCGGATCGCACGATCCTCCTGCGACTGCTGCCACGGTTCGTTCAGCCGAATCACATGCAGGTCGCTCAACGGTCCCCCTCTTCGGCTCGCCGAGCCCGTCGCCACTGAACCACCTCGGCGACCATCTGGGGCAGGGTGGACTGCAGGCGGTAATCGATCGTCTGGCGGATGCGATCCAGGCAGGGGACCCGCCGCCGCACGTCCTCGAAATCCTCGGAATACGCCTCGGCGTACGACTGGAAGACCATTTCGGGCCGCGGCTGGACGGCGTCTGCGACCAGCCCGGCCAGTTCCAGGATCGTCACCGGCTGATCGCTGCCGATATTGAACACCTGCCCCGCGGCGGCGTCGGTTTCCATCAGCTGCAGCACCGCAGAGACGACGTCGCGGACGTGGGCAAAGCAGCGTTGCTGCTGGCCGTCATCGTGCACCACCAGGGGCCCGCCCGCCAGGGCGGCGTCGACCAGCCGCGGCAGGACCATCCCGTAACGCCCCGTCTGCCGCGGGCCGACGACGTTAAAGAAGCGGCCCACGACGACCGGCAAGCGGTATTGCCGCCAGTAGGCCAGCCCCAGGAACTCGTCGATCGCCTTGGAAGCCCCGTAGGACCAGCGAGCGCGGTGGGTCGGGCCAAATACCAGGTCGTCGTCTTCGGTCCATATTTCCTTCGGATTCTTGCCGTAAACCTCGCTGCTGCTGGCCAGAAAACAGCGAATCGGCACCCCGCTCTCCCACCGCCGTAACAGTTCCGAAAACAACAGTTCCGTGGGATAGATGTTGGTTTCGATCGTCTGAATGGGGGCTCGAGCGATCAGCTGGACCCCCACGGCCGCGGCCAGATGATAGACGACATCGGCCTGCCCGATCAGCTCGCGGATCAGCGCCGCGTCGGTGACGCTGCCGCGGACCTTGGTCAGCCGCGGGTCCGTGGCGACGGCGTCGAGGTTGGACCAGTCGCCGGTCGATTCGTCGTCGATCACGATCACCCGCTGGCCACCCGCCAAGAGGGCTTCGGTGAGGTAACTGCCGATAAACCCGGCTCCGCCGGTCACCAGATGCGTCTTCATGCCTGCAGCCTAACCGCTGAATCGCCCCCGGAACATGCCCGGCCGCTGGACCGTCAACCGCCCCCCCGGAAAAACAGTTCCAGGATCACCCGGTACGACATGTAGGCCCCGTAGAAGACCAGCATTGCCAGGCCAGCGGGACGCCGCACGTGCTGGCTGGTCACCGCCAGCACCACGAACGCCAGGGAGACCCCGCAGACCATCACATAGTCGAGGAGGATGTCCGGGCTGGCCATCAGCACCCCGGGGCCGTCGGCCGGTTTCCCTCCCAGGCGGCTGGCCAGGAGGGTGCCCGAGAGGACGACCAGGACATTGGAGATGTTGCTGCCCAGCAGGTTGCCGACCGCGATTTCGTGTTCGCCTCGGCGAGCGGCAATGAGGGAGGCGACCGTGTCGGGGACCGAAGTGCCGGCCGCCACGATCGTCAATCCGATCAACGCCGGATCGACGTGGAATTGTTGGGCCACCGCGACGGCGCTGTCCAGGACCAGCTGGCCGCCGCCGTACAGCGCGACCGTCCCCGCCAAGAGGAGGGCGACGTAGCCCAGCATGGCGGCGGCGGATGTGTCAGGGCCAGCCGGCTGTTCCGGGCCGATCACTCCGCGGCGGAGCAGCGAGATGAGGTAGATTAGGAGGAACCCCAGCAGGGGGGCGGTGGCCCAAAAGGGAACGTGGGGCGGTGAGCCGTGAAGCAGGAGGATCGCTGTGATCATGCCGGCCGAGAGGACCAGCACCGCTCCGTCCGTGCGAAACGTGGACCACTTGATGGCCACCCCGCCCAGCAGGCCGCACAGCCCGAAGCCGACACAGATATTGGTCAGGTTGCTGCCCGAGACATTCGAGAGGGCGAAACCGGTTTCGCCGTGGTAACCGGCCAATAGATTGACGAACATCTCGGGGGCACTGGTGCCGAAAGCGACCAGGGTCAGTCCAATCACCGCTTTGGCGGCCCCCAGGGCCTCGGCGATATGCGACGCGCCCCGCACCAGCCAGTCCGCGCCGAAATAGAGCAGGATACAACCTGTGGCAATCAACAGGAGATGGGCGAGCATAGACGCAAGGTGTTGTTGATACGCAGGTTGTGACAAGCGACCTGGGCGGGCCCGGCGGTCCACCGCGGCCCGCCGGCGCGGCTCATCATAAGGCCCCCCCGTTGGGCTTGGCAACCGCGGCGAGCGGGTTTGGTGCGGCGGGGATGTCCCGCAACTTTAACCGGCGGCGGGGGGCCGCTAGACTGGAAGATCCGGGTTGCGCCCCCCGGCCCGCCACTGCTCGACCTGCCCTCGCGTTGCCTGCCCCTAACGTGTGCCGCCGGCGGTTTGCCGACGAACCGTCGCGGACCCCGCCCCGCCCTGCACCGGAAACAGCTGAAAAGAGAGGCAGAAGATGTTCACGCGGCACCTGCAGTTCCCTCGCACCGCTCTGCCCTGGACGGCCCTCCTGGTCCTGGCCGCGACCCCGGTCGGCCTCCCCCCGTCCCCCGCCGCCGCCGAATCGTCCCCCGACGCGGCCAAGATCCAGTTCAGTGCGGCGGCGGAACTGCAGAACGAGGGCCTGTTCGAACTGGCGGTCGGCCAGTACCGCGAGTTTCTGGAAAAATTCCCCGACGATCCCCTGGTGCCCAAGGCGCGACATTACCTGGGGGTCTGCCTGATCCAGGAGAAAGAATATGCCGAGGCGGCGGCCGAACTGGTGAAAGTGGCCGCGGGGGATCCCAAGTTCGAACTGCTGGACCAGACGCTGCTGAACCTGGGGACGGCCCAGTATCGGCTGGCCAGCGCGGGCGAGGACCCGCAGGGGTATGCCCAGCCGGCGGCCACGTACGGCCGGTTATTCAAGGAGTTTCCACAAAGCCCGCTGGTCCCCACCGCGCTCTACAACCAGGCGGAATGCTACTACGCCCTGGGCCAGTGGCAGCCGGCGGCCGCGGCCTACGAAGGGTTGCTGAAACAGTTCCCCAAGCACAAGTTGCGGCCCGACGCCCTCTACGCGCTGGGCGTCACCCTCCTGGAATCAAAACAACCGGCCGCCGCGGCGGCTCGCTGCCAGGAATTTCTCAAGGCGTTCCCGGACGATCCCCGAGTGCCGGAAGTCCAGATGCACCGGGCAGACGCCTGGTTCGACCAGGAGAAGTTTGCTGAGGCGGCGGAAGGGTACGCCCAGCTGGCGGCCACCCCCGGCTTTGCCCCCGCCGATCGCTGCCTGATGCGGCAGGCAGACTGCCTGACCAGTCTCCGTCGTTACGCGGAGGCGGCCGCTCTGTTTGCCTCCCTGCCGAAAAAATTTCCCCAATCGCCGCACGTCCCCGCCGCTCGCCTGGCCGCCGGCAGTCGCTATCACCTGGCCGGGAATCACCAGCAGGCGATTGCGTGGTTGTCGCAGGTGCAGGGGGACGCCGCAATCGAAGCGGCCCACTGGCTGGCACGGTCCTACCTGGCGCTGAAGAAACCGGCCGAGGCCCTGGCGGCGGTGGAAAAAGTGCTGGCCGCGGCCGGGTCGAGCGATCATGGGGTGGACCTTTTGCTGGATCAGGCCGATGCAACCTTCGAATTTCCCGAACGCCGCGAGAAGGCGGTGGAGATGTATGCCGCGATCGCCGACCAGCACGCCGATCACGCTCAAGCGGCCACGGCCCTCTACAACGCCGCGTGGGGGGCGTTTCAGGTGGAGCGCTACGACCTGGCCAAACAGTACGCGGCCCGCTTTGGAGAGGCGTTTCCCAACCACAAATTGCGAACCGCCGCGGCGGGGATCGCCGCCGACAGCCACCTGAACGCCGGTGACCTGCCGCAGGCCGAACGGATGTATGGCGAGTTGTTGAGCGGCCATCCCCAGCACGAAGATGTCCCGCGGTGGCAGCTGCTGAAAGGCTGGTCCCTGTACCGCCAGGACAAGCACGAACCGGCGGTCGCCTTTCTCCAGCCGCTGGTGGCCGACTTCCAGGAAAAACAGAACCGCAGCGAGGCCTGCTTGCTGCTGGGCAGCAGCCTGTTCGCTCTGAAAAAATACCAGGCCGCCCGCGACGCCTTACAGCAAGGCATCGCGGCCGACCCTCGGGGGGGCCAGGCCGACGATACGTTGCTGCTGTTGGCCCGAGCCCAACGGCACTTGGACGACCTGCCGGCGGCCCAAGCGACCTTGCAGCGGTTGATGGCCGATTTTCCCGACACCCAGCTGCAGGACCGGGCTCACTACGATTTGGCCGAAACCCTGTTTGACGGTCAGCAATACGCCGCAGCGGTAGCGGCCTACCAGAAGGTCCTGGACACCTTCCCCCGCAGCACCCTCGTCCCCGCGGCCCTCTACGGGCTCGGCTCGTCCCAACTCGCCGTGCAGGACTACCCGGCCGCCGATAAGGGGCTGACGAGGCTGCTGGACCAGCACGCTGAACATCGCCTGGCCAGCCCGGCTCGGTTTTTGCGCGGCCAGGCTCGCCGCCTGGCCGGCGACCCGACCGCGGCCTTGGCCGACCTGAAAGTTTTTTTGGCCGGGAAGCCCTCGCGTGCCGACCGTTCGGCGGCCCTCTTTGAACAGGGCCTGGCTCAGATGGAGCTAAAGCAGTTTGCTGCCGCCAGCGAATCTTTTGCGGCGATCCTGAAGGACGACCCCCAATACGACGGTCTGGACAAGGTTCGCTATCAGCGGGCCTGGTCGCTGCGGGATGCCAACCGTCCGCAGGAGGCGGCGGCGATGTTTGCCGAGCTGGCTGAGCGGCATCCGCAGAGCCCGTTGGCGGCCGAGGCGCGGTACCACGTGGGCGAGCAGCAGTATGCTCAGCGGCAGTACCCGGCGGCGGCCAAGAGCTATGCGGCCGCGGAAAAGCAGGCGGCGGCTGCCGGTCAGGCCGACATCGCCGAAATGGCACTCCATAAACTGGCCTGGTCGCTGTACCACCAGAAATCGTATCCCCAGGCACAGGCGGCCTTCGCGCGGCAGCTGAAGACGTTTGCCGACGGCAAGCTGGCCGGCGACGCGCGGTTCATGGTGGCCGAGTGTTTATTCCAGCAAGATCAGTTTCAGCAGGCGTGGGACGCCTACGAAGAACTCCTAAAAGATCCGCCCCCGGCGGACGATTTTCGCGTGCTGGCTCTGCTGCACGCCGGCCAAGCCGCCAATCAACTGGGGCAGTGGGATGCCGGCCTGGCCAGGCTGGAGCAGGCTCGCCAGGCGTTCCCCGACACGCCTCGAAAACCCGAGATCCTCTACGAGATCGCCTGGGCCAAACAGAACAAAAAACAGCTGGACGAAGCGCTGGCCCTCTACGAACAGGTCAGCGACATGACCCAGCGCGAGGTCGGGGCCCGCGGGCGGCTGATGATGGGCGAGATTAAATTTGAAAAAGGGGAGTACAAACAGGCGATCGTCGATTTTTTTAAGGTGTTTAAAGGCTATCAGGGGGCGCCCGAATCGTACAACCGCTGGAAAGCCCAGGCCCTTTACGAGGCCGCGCGCTGTTTTGAAGTGCTGGAAAACGTGAAGTTCGCCAAAAAGTATTATCAACAACTGCTGGACGATTATCCCCACGATCAACTGACCGGGCTGGCCCGACAGCGGTTGGCAGAACTGAAATGAAGACCTGCCGCCGCGGATGGTGCGGCGAGAGCGCTGGACCTGAGAGGAACCTGATGAAGCGAACACGCGACTGGATCTGCTGCTGCCTGACCCTGGCCCTGCTGGCCCCGGCGGGTTTCCTGGCGGCCCAGCCCCCGCCCGGGGGGGCCGCCAGTGACGCCGAGGTGGCCGCCGAGCTGAAAGCGGCGGAAGAGGAGCTGGCCAACGAGCCGGCGGAGGCCGTGCCCGGGAAACCGACGGCCGCGGCCCGGCCCGCGGCAGAAGAAGCACACCTGAACCTGCTCAGCCTCCTCTTCGCCGGCGGCTGGCCCATGATTCCCATCGTGGGAATGCTGGTCCTGGTCATCACTTTTGTGATCGATCGCCTGCTGGGCCTGCGGCGGCTGAAGGTGCTGCCCGAGTCGCTGACGACCGAATTCGGCCGGCTGGCGACGGGAGGTAAAGGCTTTGACCCCCGCCAGGCGTATCGCATCTGTCAGCAGTATCCCTGCACCGCTTCCAATGTGATCCGCGCCATGCTGCTGAAAATCGGCCGCCCCCACGCGGAAGTGGAACACGCGGTCAATGAAGCCAACGAGCGAGAAGCGGCTCGGCTGTACGCCAACGTCCGCTGGCTGAATCTGGCCGCCGCCGTGACCCCCTTGATGGGGCTGTTCGGCACCGTGTGGGGTATGATCAACGCGTTTTACGCCACCGCCACCTTGCCCGAGGGGGCCAGCAAGGCGCAGGTCCTGGCCGATGGGATCGTGATCGCCCTGGTCACCACCCTGGGCGGCCTGTTCGTCGCCATCCCCGCCGCCATCGCCGCCCACTTTTTCGAGGGGCGGATTCAAGTCTTGTTTCGCGAAATTGACGAACTGCTGTTCAACCTCCTGCCCCAGATCGAACGCTTTGAGGGAAAACTGCGCGTCAGCCGCGAACAGCTGGCGACCACCGCGCCCGCCGCACCACCCCCCCCGGTTACTGACCCGGCCGCCGCCGGCCAACCCGAATCGCCCCCGCCCCCCGAACCCGACCGCCCCGCGGCCACCGCCGAACCCACCCCACCCCCGCTCGCCCAACCCACCAAACCCTAGCCCCTCCCACCGCATGGCCGTCAAGCTCGAAAAAGGATCGGTGCTCGGTTCGCTCAGCCTCACCCCGCTGATCGACATCGTCTTTCTGCTGCTGATCTTTTTCCTGGTCGCCACCCGCTTTGCCGAGGAGGAACGCGAGCTGGACGTGACGCTGCCGCAAGCCAGCCAGGCCAAGCCGTTGACGCAGAAACCGGACGTGCTGTGGGTCAACATCGACCGCGAGGGGAACTTTTTCGTCCAGGGGAAAATTGTGAGCCTCGATCAGTTGGAAACAATCCTCGTGCAGGCTGCCGCCGATAACCCGGGGACCCAGTCGGTGATTATTCGCGGGGACGAAGTCAGCGATTTGAAATATTCCGTGGCAGTGATGAACCTTTGCCGGAAGGCTAACATCACCAACTGCACGGTCGCGACCGCCAAGTAACAGCGCTCCCGTCGCCAGGGAGATGGACCATGTTATGGCTGGACGAGTTCGACGCGTCATACGCCGAGTGCCGCCGCCGCTGAGCGCGACCATCGACGATCAGCTGTGGCCGATCAACGTGGTTCTGCTGATCCTGGGTGGCTTTGTCAGCGGCGAGGTGCTGGTCTTTGGCGATTTCACGACGCCGGCTGTGCTGAACAACGGCTGGACCTGGCTCAGCTGGGTCTGGTTCGCCGTGTTCGGCACCATGCTGCTGGCCTGGAAATGGGGCGGACGACTCGCCCGCCGCACTCAGCTGTCCGGCGCCCTGGCCCTCCTGTTGACGGCGTGTTTGTTTACCGCCTGCTACTACTTCGAGATTTTCAAGGCGGTGGAAATGGACGACGCGCCTCGCGACGTGGTCCAGCGGGAAGAGCTGGTGTTGCCGGACTTCGTCCAGCTGCAGGAAATCCAGCGGCAGCAGATCCAGCTGGAACACCTGCAGCCTGCCGAGACGGAGGTGGCTCAGCAGGAGGAGGCAGAGCTGGAACCGCAGACGGTCGACCGGGAACCGACGGTCCGTCGGCAGGCCCAGCAGGCAGAGCCGGACCGGCAGCGGGTCCGCCAGGCCGAGGCAGCGCCCCGCCAGCAGGCGGTGGTGCGGCAGAGTCCGCCGCGGCAGGCGGACACGGTGGGGCGGATTAGCCGCCAGGTGCAGCCCAGTACCGTCCGGCCGGACCAGGTCGCGGTGCCGCAGGTTGCCGCGGCGCGGCCGGACGCGTCGGCCGCCACGGCGGACGCGTCCTCCCGACCACTGGCCCGCCGCCCCGAGGCCGCAGCCAGCCCGGCGCCCCGCCAGCGGCCGACCCCGACCACCCCCGCTCAACAGCCCCCACTGGCCACCGCCCGCCGCCCCAATCCCACCGCCGCCGAACCGCAACTGGCCACTTCCCAACCGACGCTGCGGCGGGCGGTCAGGCAGCCGGTCGAGATGCCCCTGGTGCCGCAGGTGGGCCAAAGCCAACCGGCGGGCCGAGCGACGGCCGAGTCGAGAGAAGGGCCGCCGGCCCCGGCGGTGCCGCGGCCAGCGACGCCGGCTCGCCGCCAACCGGCCCCCGCCGCCCGCTTGGCAGTGTCCCCACCCCAGGAAGTTGCCCGGCCCGCGCCGGCCCCCTCTGCCAGCGGCGGGCGGCCCCGCCACGCGGCGGTCGCGGACACCGCCAGTTCCCTCCCCCGCAGCCAGCCACAGGAATCGCCCCGCCGGACGCATCGCCCAGACTCCCGCGAGGTCTCGCCGGTGGCCGTTTCCAGCCCGGCCACGGTCCAGGCCAGTCAGCCTCAACCCGATCCCGCCCATCCCCGCGCCACGGCACTCAGCCTCGCGCGGCGCGGTGTGGCCGGCGTGGGCGCTCAACGGAACCTCGACCGGGGCGATCCCGCTCCGCGGACCGTCAGCGAAGTTGCCTCCGCCTCGGCGCGGCGGAGCCGAGCGACTTCTGAAACGCCCGATCCGACGCAACTGACCACCAGCCGGCAGGCGCGGGTCGCCAAGGACCGGGCCATGGCCCAGACACCCGCCGCCACGCTGGAGGCCCAGTCGTCGGAAGTCGCGGTCTCTGCCGGTGCCAGTGAACCAGGGGTCCTCAGCGCCACCAGCAGTGCGGCGGTGCGAAACAGCGCCGCCGCTCAAAACCCCGGCACGCTGACCGCCGATGCCGGCAGTACCGACTACGATACCGGTCCGACGCAAATCGCGGCGGAACTGGGGACCGGTCGAGCGGCCGGGGGTGGCGAACCGGAACTGCATCACGCCACGCAAACGCCCGACGCCTCGCGGCTGACACCCCCCGGCGGTGACCCCTTGGCGGCCCTGGACACCCAGGCGGTCGCCCCCGAACCGGTCGCCAGGCCCGCCGAAGGTGGGGGTCGGCCCGCGGGGCCGGTGGCCGAGCGGCAGAGCAGCGTCGCCGCTGTCACGCGGGAGGCGAGTCGAGCAGAAACTTTGGCCCGCCGGCCGGTGGAGGTGGCCGAGGCCGGGATGGACCTGCCCAGCGGCGTGGCCGCCGCCCGGCCGCGGCAAATGGCCCCCTCAGAAGCGGCTCCCGATGCCGTGGCCAGTGGCAGTACCGTTCCGGCCGCTGCGGCGCGAGGCGTCAGCCAGGCGGCCCCCCGCGAGGCCGAGGCACCGGCCGTCGTCCTGTCCGCCGGTGGCCTGGCAGCAGCCGAGGGCGTCGAGGCGGCCAGCGAACAGCCGGTGCGACAGGCAGGCAGCCCGGGTGTCCGCGGAGTGCCTCTGACGACACCCACCGGTGCCGCCCCCAGCGACGTGGCCCTGAACGTCCCCGCGGTGGGCGGGCCCGGTTCGCAAGGGGGACTGGGCCGGGCCACCGCCGACGGCGGGGCACCCGGTCCCGCGGTCGCCGCCGAGACCGGTCGCGGGCCGCGGAAACCGAGCCGCCCGGCGGAGGTGCCCCCCAGCGTGAAGGTTGCCGTGGACCAGCCCGCAACGGCAGATGGGGGGCCGCAGGCCGCCCCCGCGGAGGGCCAGGTCGCACGCAGCGCGGAAGGGACAAACGTCGCTCGGCGGCAGAGCGGCAGGGTGCAAGTCCTGGCCCGCGCCGAAGAAGCGGCAGGGGGCATCGGCCTGAAACCGTCTGCCGAGGTCGGCCATCCCAGCCGGAAAGCCCAACGTACCAGCGACGTCGTCACCCTGACCACCGATGCTCGCTTCCAACAGCGCGACGTGGGCGGACCGCTGCCGACAGGTGACACCCGAGCTCGTGATCCGCAGGCCGCGTTCGAACAACGCAAACAAACTCGGGGGGGGCAGACCGAACCGGGCGCTCGACCCCGGCATCTCGAAGTTGCCATCCGGTCCGGACTCGAGTTCCTGCGGCTGCAGCAGTCGGACAACGGCAGTTGGAGCTTTCATAATTTTCCCGCCGTTCGCGAGATGCCTGACGAGGGCACTGCCCAGATCCACGCCGATACGGCCGCCACCGGGCTGGCCCTGATGTGTTTTTTAGGAGCCGGCTACGATCACTTCGATTTCGGCGGGCAATATGCGGGGGAAGTCCAACTGGCGGTGGACTTTTTGATTGAGAACCAGCAGGAGGACGGCAACCTGTACGTGGACCAGGATACGGTCAGCAGCAAGTCGGCCGCCCTGTACAGCCATGCCATTGCCACCATGGCCCTCTGCGAGGCGTACGGGATGACCCGCGATCCCCGGCTGAAGGGGCCGGCCCGCCAGGCCATCGCCTACATCGAGGCCACCCAACATCCAGAGCGGGGTGGCTGGCGATACCGGCCCGGCAGCTCGTCCGACCTGTCCGTCACCGGCTGGATGTACGCGGCCTTGAAGAGCGGGCAGTTGGCAGGGCTGGCCGTGTCGCCGCAGACCCTGGAAGCCGCCCTGGGATACCTCGATCTTTGCCAGGGCGTGGGGGGCGACGGCAGTCGCTATGTCTACAATCCCCACGCCCCGCTGACGGCCCACCAGCGACAGGGGCGCGACCCCTCTCGATCGATGACGGCCGTGGGACTGCTGATCCGCCTGTATCAGGGATGGGACCGGTCGCATCCCCAGATCCGCAGTGGGGCCGACTACCTGCTGGAACAGCTGCCGCAGTATCGCCTGGGCCAGCGGGATACCTATTACTGGTACTATGCCACGCAGGTCCTGTTCCACATGCGGGGCCACTACTGGGAGACGTGGCAGCGGCGGCTGCAGGAGCTGTTGAGGGAGACCCAGGTGCAGGAAGGGCCGCTGGCCGGCAGCTGGGACCCGCAAGGACCCATCCCGGACCGCTGGGGTAGCCACGGGGGGCGGATCTATGTCACCACCCTCAACCTCCTGTCGCTGGAAGTCGCCTACCGCTACCTGCCGCTGTACGTGGAGGTCGAATAACAAGCGTCGCAAGTAGCATTCCACCGCCCCCCATGTCCTGATTGCACCACCACTCACCACTCACCACTCACTCTTCCTTCCTCATTTCTGGCAAAAAACATCACGTGCTGCCAGGGTAATTCGTCGAACTGGCCGACCAGCTTGAAACCGTTCGGCTCCCACTCTTTGAGAATTTGCCGCTTGCTCATCTTGTGCAGTTTCTTGATCGGCACCTTGGGATCTTCGGCTCGGAATTCGACCAGCGCCACGCGGCCCTGGGGTGCCAGGGCGGCTCGCATTTTGTCCAGCATGTGGACGGGATGGGAGAATTCGTGATAGACGTCGACGCACAGGATCAGGTCCAGCTTGCCTGGCGGCAGCCCGGGATCGATTACGCCGCCCAAAATGGGTTTTACATTGGTGATCTTGGCCTGGGCGGCGCGGTCTTCCAGCAGCCTTAGCATTTCTTGCTGGATATCGACCGCCAGGACTCGGCCGTGGGGGGCGACCAGCGGAGCGATTTTGAGGGCGTAGAAGCCGTTGCCACAGCCCATGTCGCACACGATTTGTCCTGGTTTCAGATCCAGCACCTTCAGCAGCGTGCTGCATTCCTCTTCTCGTTCCCGCGACTCGCGGATCAGCCAGGGGGCGCCGGTGAAATGCATCGTCTGAGCGATTTCCCGGCCCATGTAATGGGTCAGCGGCGGCGGCGGCGGGGTGACCGCCAAGCCGCTCGCCCCCGGCCGCTCGGCCGTCGCCGCTTGTCCCCACGCCTGACCGCAGGCCCCGGCCAGCAGGCTGGCGAGGGTCAAGCCCAGGAGAATCCGGAAATCACCATGGACACGCATCACCACCTCATGCTCTTTTCTCTTTTTTTGATCACCCCTTGGCCAGTTTCCCCCGGCCGGCGGCACCCGTTCCCCTCCCCGCGTTGATCCGTCCGATTGTAGCCCCCCACCCACCCCCCCTCACCTGAAAAAGCACCTGAAAAAGGACAGGCATAGTTCAGCTCGGCTGATGGAGCACCTGAAAAAGGACAGGCATAGTTCAGTTCAGCGCACGTCAAAAAAGGACAGGCATAGTTCAGCTCGGTGGGGACCGGATGGTGCGGGCTCTTTTGGCGTGCAGAGGGCTTTTTTTAACCGGTTTCGAGGGCCGCGGGGGCGAGCCGCCTGCCTGGGGCGGGCTCTGAGCCGGGCCAGCCCGCTTGGCAGCCTGGATAGCCAAGGTCGGCGAAAGAGGATGAAGGGGGGAGACGCGGCGGGGGATCAGGGTAAATAGAGCAGAATGGGATGAGCTGGATTATGCCTGTCCTTTTATCGTGTGCCTGTCCTTTTATCGTGTTTTATGCCTGTCCTTTTATCGTGTTTTAATAGAGCAGAATGGGATGAGCTGGATTATGCCTGTCCTTTTATCGTGTTTTATCGTGTTATCCGTTGCCCATTTCGCAGGATATATTTATCATAAATGATAACTCCCGGCGAGGTCGATGGAAATGGTGTGGTTCGACTATTTGTGGCTCGAGGGAGCTGATGGCAACATCGAACACATCGCTGAACATCAACTTACGATGGATGACATCGAGCAGGTGACTGAAAACATTGAGGCGGAAGCGGTTAGCAGAAGAACAGGACGGCCAATTCGCTTTGGATACACATTGGACGGGCGCTACATTGCTGTGGTGTTCGAGTGGGTGGACGAGGTGACGGTGTATCCGGTGACGGCCTATGAGGTGGAGGATTGAGCGATGGCTGAGAAACGAACTGGTCGCCGGATCGTTCGCAAGGCGACCGAAGTAGAACGAGCTTCCTATCGGCAAGCACTGGAAGAAGAACGGGCAGGCATGGAAGCCAACAAAGCGCTCGGACGTGATGTTTTGCGAGCGCGTCGTGAATTAAGCGCCACGGTATCCGAGCTGAAGGCCATCCGAGAAGAGCGCGGTATTTCGTTGACCACTCTGGCCGAACGAACCGGGATGACTGTCAGCAATCTTTCCCGCCTGGAAAACATGGAGGGACCCAATCCGACGATCGAGACACTGCGCCGCTACGCACGAGCGATCGGCCACCGCATCGAGATTACGGTGGTCGCCGAGGTGTAATCCGCTTTGCGGCTCGATTTGGACGGGGCATTCTGGATCTGGGGCTGGCGCCCCAGGCTGGTGCATGGCGCCGCGTTGCGGCTGTTTTTTGGCGGATGGGGTTTCTGGGGCTTGCGCCCCAGGCTGTTGCATGCCGCCGCGTTGCGGCTCGGGTTTGGGTGACGGTCTGCGTCCTGGGGCTGGCGCCCCAGGCTGTTGCATGTCGCCACTTCGCGGCTCGATTTTATTGTGGGATCGCGGTTCCTGGGGCTGGCGCCCCAGGCTGTTGCATGCCGCCGCGTTGCGGCTTGTTTTTTGGCGGATCGGGGTTCCTGTGGCTGGCGTCCCAGGCTGGTGCATGGCGCCGCGTTGCGGCTCGGGTTTGGGTGACGGTCTGCGTCCTGGGGCTGGCGCCCCAGGCTGTGGCATGGCGCCGCGTTGCGGCTTGATTTGCATGGGGAATCCTTAACCTGGGGCTGGCACCCCGGTCTGTTGCCTGTCGCCGCTTGGCGGTTGGCGACCAGGCCAGTCGTCAAGGAAACGTGAGGGCGGCTAGCCTTTGACGACGCCGATGGGTCGCATGCGGGCGACTTTGGTGGCCAGGTTGGCTTTGTGAACGACGTCGACGACCAGGTCGACGTCCTTGTAGGCGGCCGGTTGTTCTTCGGCCAGGCCCCGCCAGCTGCGTGCTCTGGCGATCACGCCTTGGGCGGCCAGTTCCTGATCGATGCGACGGCCCTTGGCGGTGCGGGCCGCCGCCGTGCGGCTCATCCTCCGCCCCGCCCCATGGCAACAGGTGCCGAAGGTCTGGGCCATGCTGCCCTCCCGCCCGGCCAGGACCCAGCTGGCGGTCCCCATGTCGCCGGGGATCAGCACGGGCTGGCCGATCTGCTGGTACATGGGAGGAACTTCGGGGTGGTGGGGTGGAAAAGCTCGGGTGGCCCCTTTGCGGTGGACCCAGACTTGGCGGGGTCCGCTGTCCGTCGCGTGCTCTTCCAGCTTGGCAATGTTATGGGCCACGTCGTAGATCAATTCCATTTCCAGCTCTTCCCACGGTTTGCCAAAGATATTGGCAAAGGCGAGGCGAGCCTGCCACATTAGCAGCTGGCGATTGCACCAGGCATAGTTGGCCGCCGCACACATCGCTCCCAGATACTCAGCCCCCTCCGGGCTCTCGACCGGCGCACAGGCCAGTTGCCGGTCGGGGAGGGTGATGCCGTATTTTTCGGGCGCCTTCCTCAGCTTTTTCAAGGCATCGTCGCAGACCTGGTAACCCAGTCCCCGCGACCCGGAATGGATCATCACGCAGACCATGCCTTTGGCCAGCCCCATCACGCGAGCGATTTCTTCATCGAAGATGGCATCGACCAGTTGCACTTCCAGGAAATGGTTCCCCGATCCCAGGGTCCCGCACTGGTCCGCTCCCCGCTGTAAAGCTCGCTGGCTGACGTTTTCCGGTCGAGCTCCTTTCAGGCAGCCGTGGGCTTCGGTGTGTGCGATATCGCTGTCGGTCGCCAGGTCACGCTTTTGCAGGAACTGCGGTCCCAGAGACATCAACTGTCGCAGTTCTTTCTGGGTGAAATTGTAGCGGCCGCCGCGTCCCACTCCGGCGGGGATCTGGCGAAACAGTTCGTCCACCAGTTGGGTCAGCCGCGGTTGGACATCGGGGAAGAACAGGTTGGAACGGACCAGCCGCACGCCGCAGTTAATGTCGTAGCCGACGCCGCCCGGCGAGATCACGCCCCCTTGGCGGGGGTCGGTGGCACACACGCCTCCGATGGGGAACCCGTAACCCCAGTGGATATCGGGCATGGCCAGGCTGGCCTGCTGGATGCCTGGCAGAAAAGCCACATTCGCCACCTGTTCGGGGGCCTGATCGTTGCGGATCTGTTCGATCAACCGCGCGTCGGCGTAAATCCGTCCCTCCACCCGCATCCCGGGCTTGTAGCTCTGCGGGATACGCCAGCACACATCGCTGACCTGTTCCAGGGGACCGGTATAAGCTTGAGAGGGCATGGCGCGCCTTCAGATGTCGACGATGACTTCTGCCAGCCAGCCGTCCGGCGCGGGCTGGACTTTCAGCTGGTGGTACGTGATGGCCTTGACTTCATGATCCATGTCATGCCGCTGGCTGTCCATGGTCTCGCCGCGACAGACGGCGTCCAGCCCGGCGTCGGTGACGTGCACGTCGAATTGGGAGAGGAGCAGTTTTTCTGTTTCGAACGTATACAGCAGCTCGCTCAGCCAATCAAATAGCAGGTATTCGCGGTCGTCGCCGGCGATGTGGAAGGAGCGGGATTCGCGGGGTCGGACCGCGTCCAGGTTGGCCACGATGACCGAAAACAGCCCCCGGCCGGCCTCGGCGAACAGCTGATCCAGCTCTGCCGCTTGCACCCGCAAGCCCAAATCCGCCGTGTGCTCGAAGATTTCAATCATGGGGGAGGGCAGGCAAGAGGACGGCGGGATTTCAATTCGTTGTACGACGAGGCGGTTTCTTGTTTTCCTGCGCGGAGGCTCGCAGGACGGGCACTCCGCCCCGTCCTGCGCCAGGTGGCGGCCACCGGCCGCGCCGTTTAAACGACAAAAGATCCAGGCGGATGACGGTTACCACGTGACCGCGTCAGAAGAAAAAGCGGCACGCCCAGGGCCACCGGCAGGATTCCCAACAGGGCCAAGGCCGACGCATACATGATACTTGCATAGAGCATCGACGCACACATCCCACAGAAGATCAGGGGGACGACGGGGTAGAATGGCACTTTGAAGGGCCGTTCGATCTGCGGGTCTCGCCTGCGGAGCACGAACACCGACAGGCCGGTCATCAAGAAAAAGAACCAGAAGACGGGTGCCATGGCGGCGACCAGCGTGCCGAAGCCGCCGTCATATTCTTCCCAGGGCAGGCCGTGATGACCGCACCAGGCCAGGGCGGCGTCGACCGAGTGGCGTCCCCAGGCGGTTCCCACCAGGCCGATCAGCAGCAGGGCCACCAGGGCCTGGGCCACGAGGGCCGAGACCGGCGCGCCGCGCCGCACATGCCAGCGGCCAAACATGCTCAACAACCAATAATCGCTGCCCATCCTGGCCAGCACGCGCGACCCGGTCAGGATCATGCCGTTGACGGCGCCCAGGGCCGAGACCATCACCAGCAGGCTCATCGCCCTGGCCCCTCCCCCTCCCAGGGCCAGCCGCAACACGTCGGCGGCCGGCGCACGGGTCTGGCGGAGACCTTCGAAGCCGAGTGCCCACAGATAAGCGAGATTGACGACGACGTAACCGAGCGTGATGATGCCGATCCCCAGCCACAAGGCCCGGGGGATGTTGTGCCGCGGCCGACGGACCTCGGCTGCCACGAAAGCGGCGTCATTCCAGCCGCCATAGGCGTACAGCACCAGGACCAGTGCCAGCCCGAAGCCGGGACCGGTCGCGGGACGCGGGGCCACCCACGCGCCCTGGCCGGTGCCCCAAACGAAACCGACCAGCACGATGGCCGCCAGGCCCGCCAGCTTGGCGGCCGTCAACAGGTTTTGGATCAGCTTGCCTAACACCAGGCCCAAGGCGTTGGTCAGGGTCAAGCCGACGACAGCCGCCATGGCCAGCCCAAAGGCATACGCAGCGTCCAACTCGAAAAACGCGGCGGCGTAGTCGGCAAACACGTAGGCCAAGGCCCCGATGCTGCCGGTGAGGATGGCGACCAGTTGAGCCCAGCCGAAGAGGAAGCCCCAGAAGCGTCCGAAGGCCCGCGACAGGTAGACGTAGTCACCACCCGCTTGCGGGTACGTCGTGGCCAGTTCGGCATAGCAACAAGCGCCGACCAGGGAGAGCAGCCCGCCCAGCAGCCAGATGGCGATCCCGGTCCAGGGGCCGCTGACATTGGCGAAGATCAAGGGGGGCGCGCGGAAAATCGTGACGCCGACCACGATGCCCACGATGATGCTGACGGTGTCCCCCAGGCCGAGGGCAGGACGGGGCGGTTCCGCGGTCCCGGGGGGCGGGGGCGTTCCCGCCCGCGGGCTCGATAAATCACAATTTGCGCTCTGCATGCTTCTGGTTCTGGTACCATAACGGCGAAGGAGGGATTGGCCCATGGGGTCCCACGTCGAGAAGGCTGCCGCTGCCCAGCCTGGCCGGCGTCCGCTCCGCCGGCTGGTCCTGCTGGTCCTGCTGGTCACAGCGGCCGGTGTCTGCCTGTGGATGGTGTTCCCCCGCTCGCCGCTTCCGCCGCCGCCGGGGGACGAGCCGGTTGGCCAGCGACCATTCCGTCCGCCGCCGGCGGCGGACGAGGGGGCCGGGGAAGCCGTTTTTTCTCAGCTGCGGCAGGAGATGGTCGAGCGGCAGTTAGCGGGCCGCGACATTACCGATCGGCGGGTGCTGGCCGCCATGCGGCGGATTCCCCGCCACGCCTTTGTGCCGGACCAGCTGCGGCCCCGGGCGTATGCGGACCGTCCCCTGCCGATCGGCCACCAGCAAACGATTTCCCAACCCTACATCGTCGCTCTGATGACCCAGCTGGCCCGCATTCGACCGGATGCTCGAGCCCTGGACATCGGCACCGGCTCGGGGTACCAGGCGGCGGTGCTGGCCGAGCTGGTCCAGCGGGTGTACAGCATCGAGATTCTCTGTCCGCTGGCCGACTCGGCCCGTCAGCGGCTCCAGTCGCTGGGGTACACCAACGTCGAGGTCATCTGTGGCGACGGCTATCGCGGCTTGCCGGACAAGGCGCCCTTTGATGTGATCATCGTGGCCGCGGCCCCGGACCATGTTCCTCAGCCGCTGGTCCAGCAGCTGGCGGTGGGTGGGCGGTTGGTGATCCCCGTGGGCCGCTTCTTCCAGGACCTGCGGGTCATCGAAAAATTGCCTGACGGCAGCATCCGCGAAGAAAGTGTTGCCCCGGTCGCCTTCGTCCCCATGACCGGCGTGGCGGAAGGAGAATAAAGAGCTTCTTCCGCTGTCTCCCGCTTTTCCGCGTCCCGGGGACAACTGCCTTTGCGTCCCTCCTGTCCCTCCCGGGGACAACTGCCTTTGGGATGTCTCTGCCAGGGACAGTCCCCTCAGGCCGGGGCAAGTCCCGGCCGGTTTCCGAGCCCCCTGCTCGTAGTTCCGCCTTTAGGC
>CAYFZZ010000319.1:0-3456 GCA_964347545.1 uncultured Planctomycetaceae bacterium
CACCCCAACGGGAAGGCCCGTTTACGGGTCTTCTGATCGTTGCGGCTTCAGCCCTGGCGATCGCGCGTGGTGCTGTTTGTTGAGTGTTGTTCCGCCGCCAGTCATCCAGGGCTAAAGCCGGGCAGCGGGAAGCCCCGTAAACGGGGCTCGACACATTTTTTTACGCGACCTCGACCCCGCGCTAAAGCACGGGGCTATGAGGATGGAACCGCAAAGGCATGGGGTGCGACGACAACCAGTTGCTGCAATCGGCTAAGGTGTTACGAAAAATCAAAGAACGAAATGCGGCATGCCATCTTTCCGAGTGGTCACGTTGAAGTTCATTGGCAATTTGGTCTTCACGATCGCCGTTTTCATGTGTGTGTAATGATTGGTGTTAATCGTGCGGTGTAAGTTCCGCGCCTTGGGGCGTGACGTCCGATACGCGATGTGGGAACTTCTGGATCATTTTGTGGTGCTCCCGCAACGTGATCTGAATTGGGGTCACGGTGAACAGGCCTGGGTAAAGCTCTCCATACTTCTCGCCTGGGTCGCGCATCACGTTGTAGAAATTCATTCCCGGCAGCCCGCCATGGCCCTCCGTGATATGGACCTTGAAGTCCTCATAGCGGATCGCGCCCAGCACGCCGCCGCTGTAATGGAACATCACGTTGCGGCGGCCGTGGTCTTCACCAAGCAAGAGCAGCGCGGTTTGATCGACGCCGTCCGTGACGCGGTCTCGGGGGATATTGTCGAGTGCCCCACCCAAGCGGGCAGCCGTCGTGAACAGGTCGGTGATATGCAGGATGTCCACCGGATCCTGGTGGGGCGCGATCATACCCGGCCACCAGGCCATCGCCGGCACCCGCACACCGCCTTCCGTGACATCGCCTTTGCCACCCTTTAGCCAAGAGTAGCCGGAATTCGGGTAAAAGGCGTACATGGGACCGTTGTCACTGATCCAAACCACAAGGGTATTTTCGGCAATGCCCTCGCTCTTCAGCGTGTCAAGTATTTGCCGGACGTGCGCATTGTGGGCCGCCATCCCGGACGCCTGGGCATTGACCTTGTCGACATGCTTGTCGTGGTGATGAGCTTTCGAGCCTTGGAGCTGCTGGGTGTAGGTTGCCCAATAGATGAAAAAGGGTTTGTCGCCCCGGGCATGGTCCTTGATGTAAGCCGTGATCTGCTGGCTCGATTCGGCCTCAAAGGCCTCCTGTCGATCTGGACCCAGTTTGCCCGCGACTCCGGCAATCGGCTGGCGTCCTTTGCCCTTGCGCCCCACATAACCGGCCACAGACAGATCAATCCCGGTTCGCTTCAAATACTCTTCTTCCCCTGGGAAGTCGTAGAACATCGCTTTGTGAGAATTGGGTGCGTCCTTGTAAAGGGCGTGTGAACCTGGCCAGTTGTCAGGCGCACCATTCCAAAGGCCGTAATACGCGTAGTCGAAACCCTGATTCTCAGGCAAATGCTCCGGCTCTTCACCCAGGTGCCACTTGCCCCACATGGCGGTGTGGTAGCCCGCCTCCGATAGCACCTCGGCTGCGGTCACTTCCTTGCCCGAAAGCCCGTCGGTCTGTCCTGGCCAAAGGACAGACAACAGCCCGGTCCGAACCGGATGGCGGCCTGTCATGATGGCAATTCGGGACGGCGTGCAAGATGGTTCCGCGTACGCACACCAAAATCGCATTCCCTCACGAGCCATTCGGTCCAGCGTCGGTGTGGGGGTACCCCGATGCTTGCCCCCGCCTTGCCATCCCATCTCTCCCCAGCCAACGTCGTCCGCGAGGATGTAGATGATGTTCGGTTTCTTACCAAATTTCTGCTCCAATGCTGCCAGCCTTACATGGACCTGCTCGTCCTGTTTCGCCCAGGCTTCTTCGTTTCTCTTCTGATAAGCGTAATATGGCGCGTCGAATTGCTGAGCGAATGAAGTGCCAGCGAATCCCATCACCACGACGAGCGATAAAACGTATTTGGCAATCGAAGGCTTTCTGAGTTTTAAGATCGTTGTCTTCATGGTACTCCTCCAGGTAGCGGTTTGCCTTGGTGTGTTGTGTGCCGGATAACGCCAAGTATAACCGCGCCGAAGGTTGAAGTGAACGAACGAAGCGAGCCCACCCGGCATTTCCGGCTCCGGGGCATCCGTTTCTCATGCGGAAACGTTGGTGCCACGATGTCAGGGCTTCGCCAACCCAGACATGCGCTCCTGTACCCGCTCCAAAGTGCCTACACCCATCTGTAACGCCCCACGTTGCGGCCGGTTCAAATCCATCATCAAGAAAAGAATAGCGACGATAACTAGCCCCAACGACAGCATCGCCCCGGGGCCGCCCTGCCCAGCAGCACCGACGGCCCGCGCAAGAAAATAGATCGGAACTGCCAGCTGACAGTGTCAATCCTCGTCCGCTTTGGCTCGGCGGCCAATTTCGGCGATCAACAGGCTCGCTTCCGGAGAGAGAACATCGCGCAGCTCTCGGGCTTGCTCAACGCGTCGCGCGGCGCCTGCGTGATCCCCGGCGACCGCCGCTTGCAAACCGAGCAAGATTTCGCAGAGCTGAAGATAGTCGATGTAGTTGCGATAACGGGCTTCGCCGGCCTCCGGCCCGTAGTCGAGCCTGCCTTCCGGATTGACTTTGTGGTTCACGGCGACTTTGTGATGCAAGGCCGTAATCTCACCACCAGCTTGCTTGTCCTTGCCGCTACGAATTAAGGCCAAGGCATAGGCGGCTTGCACGTCCCAGCCTAAAGGTTCTGTCGACTGGCCGAGCCGCGCTAGTCTGTCCTTCTCACGAACAAGCATTTGCGGCTCGGTCAATTCTACAAGAAATGCCGCCCGCTTTGGTGTCAGCTTTTCGTCCGCAAGCAGTGGCCAGGCGGCCCTGGCTAATAAGGATTTCGCAAGGTTGTATTGTTCGGAGGGCGGAGCAGCCATTTCCTGGAAAACCGTTTTGATCTCCTTGCAGACAGCGGGCACTTCCGCAGAGTCATCCGGCAGGGTCCTCCAATGATTCAACAGTGCGGAAATCAGCGCACGGGCCGATGCTTGCGATTGCTGATAAACTGCCGCCCAGACCTTGAGTTTTTCCGGGAATCCCTCTGAACCGAGCTCTGGATTCTCTGTTTTGGCAAGGACGTCGCGCGCCTGTTGATACCGTTGGCGGAGCTGCTCCAGCGTCTCGGCCTGCTCCGCGGCACCAGTCGCTGTCGAAAACGCGACCACACACAGCGCGGATGTCAGTAGGAATCGCCAAATCATGGATGTCTCCCGCCAGTCAGGTTCATCCTGTGGTCCGCCGCTCGGAAATATCCCTTATTCTTCTAACGCGTCCATCGGCTCGAGAGAAATGTTGTTGCTTCGTTGGCTGCTGGCATGACTAAGCCCCAGATGTTTTTTTGCGTTAATTTCCAGGTCAAAACGAAGAGAGGAGCCTTTTCCGTCAGGGTCAATCGCATCGGATACGAATTTCAGAA
>CAYFZZ010000320.1:0-9435 GCA_964347545.1 uncultured Planctomycetaceae bacterium
CAACTCCCACGGGATGGCTTGTCGCAGATGCCGCTCTTCCCCGGTACAGTCGCTGACTTCCGCCGCTTATGAACCAGCCCTCCACCCCATCCGGCCCCGCGCATTTCGCCCTGATCGGCGTGGCAGGCTTTGTCGCCCCTCGTCACTTGAAGGCGATCCACGAGACGGGTAACCAGTTGCTGGCGGCGGTCGACCCGCACGATTCGGTTGGCGTCCTGGACCGCTACTTCCCCGACGCTCGGTTTTTTACCGAAATCGAGCGATTCGACCGGTACCTGGAAAAGTTGCGCCGCGACAACCAGCGGCCGGGGGTGGACTACTTGAGCATCTGTGCGCCCAACTATCTGCACGACGCTCATGTTCGGCTCGCCCTCCGCCTCCACGCTCACGCCATCTGCGAAAAACCGCTGGTGATCAATCCCTGGAACCTGGACGCGTTGGCCGAGCTGGAGAGCGAATACAACCGCCGGATCTACACCGTCCTCCAGTTACGCCGCCATCCCAACCTGCTGGCACTGAAGGACCGCCTGGCCGCCAATGCTGTCCCCGGCCGAGCGAAAATTCACTTGACCTACATCACCCGCCGTGGCCGCTGGTACGACCACAGCTGGAAAGGTTCGGCGGAAAAATCGGGTGGCGTGATCATGAACATCGGCATCCATTTTCTGGACGCGCTGCTGTGGTTGTTTGGCGAGGTCGAGCGGAATGATGTGTATCTACTGCAGCCGCACAAGGCATCGGGGAAACTGGAGCTACAGGGGGCGACGGTGCAGTGGTATCTGTCGGTCGACGCCGCCGACCTGCCACCCGCCTGCGTCGAGGCCGGCCAGACCGCTTACCGTTCGCTGACCATCAACGGCGACGAGCTGGACTTCAGCACCGGCTTCGAGGACTTGCATACCGCGGTCTATCGCGAGATCTGTGGCGGAGGGGGCTGCGGCATCCGTGAGGCGAGACCCGCCATTGAACTGGTGCACGCGATCCGCCACAGCGGGATCTCCTCGGCCCCTAGCCCGGCGGACCTGCACCCGCTGATCGCGCGCTGAACGGCGGGTGTCCGGCGGCCAACCTGAGGGCCCCCACCCGGCTGCCTCAGCCATTTCGCTCGGCGAGATTTGACATTTTCGATCTTCTGATAGTACGCTTAAGTAGGAAAATGAGGCCTCTGGGGGCTTCCCCCTGGCAGTCCCCGGCCGGCGGTCCCGGCGAACCCTTGCCGCCGACAGGAGCGCGGCGGGGGCGATCAGGAACACGGAACAGGCAAGTCGCATGCAGCGAACTTCGTGGCGGATAGGTGGTACGTGGTACCTCCCTTGCTGGCTGGGGATCGTGATCGGGTTCGCCCTGATAGCGGCCGTCTTGGCCGTCAGCCAGCCTCCCGCGGCCCACGCCCAGCGGACCAAAACTTCCAGGGCGGCGGCCAAGGAAAAAGACAAGGACAAGGGCAAGGACAAAACCGAGGAGGGGGAAGAGAAAAAAGAGCCGGCCAAGCCGCCTTGGCCCTACCTGGAGCTGAAGGTGGATACGCCCTTGAGCCGTCTGCGGACCGTGACGATCAAGGGCATGCTGCGGGGCAGCGAGCCGTTGAGTCCCACCTTTGATGATTTTTTTGTCAAATGGTTCTTTCCGCAACTCACCCGCGAGGACAACCTCGACAAATTGCCCGAGTGGCGTGCCGAGCTGCAATCGTACTTTGAGCGGGCCAAGCGAAACCCCGAGTCGACCGAACGCCTCAACCAGCTGACGCTGGACATGATGTACGCCCTGGCCATCGGAGCTCGGGTGGCCGTCTTAAAGGATGGTCGCCAGGGTATCGTGATCCGCCGCACGGATCGCAGCGGGAGGACCGTCGGCTACCAGACGCTCTCGCACATCCCCATTCCGGCCACCCTGGTCAAGGAAACGAAGCGGCCGCCCCGCGATTTCCACCCGACCGTCAAGTATAACGCCATGCTGTTGATCGCCGGGCTCAACGAAAAACCCCCCGGCCGGGACACGCCGGCCGTTCCCTGGCTGACAGCCCTCAATCCGCTCGTCCGCGTCGCCACCGCCAACCAGGCACCCTCGTCGCTAAGGGTGGCCGCCTTGATCGGCATCGCCCGACATATCGCAGTCGAGGACGACGGCATCAAGGACATCATCGCCAGCAACATGCAAAAAATCGTCCAGCAGCGGCCCGCCCCCGGTGGCTCGGCAGATGCAGACTGGTGGATCCAGCGGCAAGCGATCGACATTCTGGGGGAACTCGGTCTGCCGGGACCGAACGGACAGTTCCTGGCCACGCTGGCCGCCATGGTGGCCGACCGCGATCAGCCGCTCGTCTTGCGAGCGGCCGCCGCCCAGGCCATCGGCAAGATCCAACCCGACGCCCTGCCAGCCAACCAGGCCAATCCGCTGACCCGCCAGCTGGGGACCCTCCTGGTGGACGCCTGCCAGTATGAAATCGAGGGTGGGGAGAACGGCGACCAGCAGGTCTCCTGGCCCCGGTTGGCCACCTCGCTGGAAGGCATCCAGCTCGCCCTGTCGGCCGTGGAAGGCTTCGCCGGTAACGAAGAACAAATCATCGCGAAACAGGTCAAAAATTCCATTTCCACGCTGGCCAGCGAACTCGCCGAAAGTGCCGCTGCGGACACACAACAGAAGCAGACGCTGACGCGGACCATGTCCACCGTCAAGAAAGTCATGGCCGCTCCAGGGACCGCGGTCGAGGAAGAAGACGAGCCGGACGAGGCACCCACAACCGACGGTGTTCCCCGGCCGCCGGTGGCGAGACCCCCCGAGTTCGAATTCTGAAAGCGGGCCGGCTACGCCGCGACCGGGTCCATCCCCCAGCGCTGCCCCGCGGCCGCGCGGCCCAACTGGTAGGCCCCGAACAACAGCGGCCCAAACACCAGATCGCCCGCCAGCGAGTAGCCGTAGAAGGGGATCGCCAGGGCGTAGCAGGCCCCCAGTCCCGCCGCGGTCGGCGGATACATCCCGCTAAACAGCCACACGCCGAAATTGGTCGTCAGGAAAAACAGCAGCGAGGGGGCGGCCAGGCAGACGCCCCAACGGACCGCCGCTGGCAAGCCCACCCGCGGGCCGCGCAAAAGACGCCGCCCCAGCCATACCGGACATAAAAACGCCCCGTAGACGATGATCAGCTGAGCCCACGACTGGTAGGGATCCAGCCAAAGGTTGCTGATCGCCATCACCCCCAGCGGAACACCCACCGCCAGGCGGCGGGAAGCGAAATAAAAACCGGCAAACAGGGCCACCGCCGCTGTGGGCTGAAAATTAGGGATCTCGACACAAGCTAACCGACCGGTGACGCCAGCGGCCACCAAAAAGGCAAAAACCGCGATTTCCTTCGTTGTGGGCACTCTCAAGGCGTGGCTCCTTCTTCCTTCCGTCCGCGGCCAGCTCGCCCCCCGTCACCCGGGGACCTTCCCAGCGCCGGCGAGGACGCTGATTCTACTTTTCGTCGGTGTATTTCCACAAGACAGAGTCCCCGGGTTGCAACACATAACTCCCAGCACCCCGGTCCGCCTTTTCGCCGTTCACGTAATACAACCAATTTTTCCCCGCGCCACGGTTGGGCACCCCCTGGATGCTCTCCACAAAAGCTCGAGCCCCCCCACCCCGGTGCTGGACGTCCATCTCGCCGGCCGGGAACGTCAGCAACGCATCCAAGACCGTCATCCCCTCCCGCCACACCACCTCCCGCTGTTGGACCGCCGCCTGACCGCCGAATTCGAAGGTGACCCGCACCGAGCCGCCGCCCTTCGCCGCGGCACCTGCCGGTTTGGCCGCCCCGGCCCCGGCCGACGGCGGGGTGTCGACACCACAGCCCACGGTCCAGGCCAGCAGGGCCCAGCAACAGAACAGCCGGGCGCAAGGGGTGGACCGGAACAGGGGGTAGCGATCACGAAACATGCCGCCGCGAAGTATACGCAAATTTCCCACCCCCCAACAGCCGCTCCACTGGCCGCTCGCCAAACCGCTTCCCCACCGGCGACCCCCCAGGCGCGTGGGCCATCACCCCCGCGGCGAGACCAGCTGCTGGGCCAGCCGCCGGCGGGCCACGTGCAAACGACGCTTGATCGTCCCCACCGGCGAATCAAACTGGTGGCTCATTTCCGCCAGCGAGCTGCCCCGCAGGTAAAAGGCCTCCAGCGTGTCGCGGTCCAGCGGACGCAGTCGGTCCAGGCCCGCGCGGACCAGCGCCGCTCGCTCTTGGCGCAACACAATCTCCAGCGGCGTGGTCGACACGGCACAGGTCGCTTCCATCCTCGCCGGCTCGGTCGCCACAACCGGCTTCCGCCGCGTGGCGAGGTTAATCGCCATCCGCACCGCGATGCTCCGCAACCACCCCCCAAACCGCTCGGGCGCCCGCAGCTGGTGCAGACGCTGCAAGGCCTGGACCAGGACTTCCTGGGTCAACTCTTGAGCTTCCGCGGTATGGCTGATGCGGCGCACGACAATCGCATACACCGCCCCTTCAAACCGACTGGCCAGCTGACCAAACGCCTCACGGTCCCCGTCTTGAGCGGCGCGGACCAGTTGAGCGACGGTCAGGTTTTGCAGCGCGTCTTTGGTCATGGTCGCCATAACTTGCTCGCTGTTTTCATCACACTTTAAAAAAATCATTCTTACTCCACGGTCAGCTCCGTCGCCGGCCCCAAGGAAAACTCGCGACACGCCCCACTTTCCGACCAGCCAACACAGCATGGAAACCGCAGGCCTGGGCAACGCGGAAACGCTTCCCTACCGCATCTCGGGCGGACAGCCTCGTCCCCCTGGTCCATTCCCCCGGCCCGGTCAGGCCAGGTGGGGTCGCTTGGGCCTAGCGGGTACTGGCCAGCAGACGGGCCGCGGGCAGCCGCCTTTTGCCGGAACAATCGTGTTCCAGCACGCTGGCCGCCGTCCCGGCTCTCCGGACGGCGCGGGTCCACGCTGGCCGTCGAATGGGACCGGGGTGCCGTCGAGCACCAACCCGAGCGGGTTGGGCCAGCGGATGGCGGAGGAGTATCCGTCCGTACCACAGCACGTCACCGAGCAGGCATTGCCAGAAGCCTACCTCGATCCCAAGACGCGTCTTGACTGCCATGGCACCACTCCTTGCGCTTCCGCGCGGTTGGAGAGAATGACAAACATCGGTGGTCGACCCGGATCGCCAGGTCCCGCGACGATCCTCGAATCGCCGCCACCGGAACTTCCACCCTAACGCCTACCTGCCACAGGACGCCAGCGGGAACCTGCCGACTGGCCCCCGGCCCGCCGCGGCAACCCCTTTATGACGCACCGGCCACCAAAAGGTTCGCGCTTTTCTGCGATGGCCACAACCTGTTGCTGCCAATCAGGTTGGAAAGAAACCGCCACCGCACGCCAAACGGGCCTTGCCCGCCACAGCGGCCCCGATCATGCTAGCAGCCCCCTTCTGGAGCCGGCTGCTGTGAAGCTGGTCCTGAGCTCGGTGCGCCCTGCAAACAGCGCACCCTCAGCGTGTTTTTTGTTTTTGGGTCTTCAGAGGAATCTGTGGGCAAGAAGCGACTGACATGGAAGAGGGGAATTGAGCGGGAAGGCTGCCAGCCATGGGTGAAATTTTTTCACTCAGCGAGATGCTTTGGCCCGTCAAGAGCGGTTAAGCAGGTTGGTTAAGCGTATCCGGTTAAGGGTGGCGATTAAGACTGCGATAAAATGCACCCTTAACCCCCACTCTTAACCGCACACGCTTAACCGAATACTCTTAACCGAATACCCTTGAACCACCCACTGATCCCCATCCTCCCCGCTGCTCACACTTTTTCGACTGTCGAGTTTGACCTTCGTGCTCTTCGTGTCCTTCGTGGTGAAATCCCCCTTCTCCAGATACCCTTTACCGACCTCTTTCCTGGCCAGGCACCCTTCCTGACCATGGCCGTGAGGGTCTTGAGGGCGCCCCGGCAGCGTCAAGGTCCGTCAGCGGGCCAAGGCCGCGGGCCTGGCTGAAAAAATCCTTAGGTGCTGCTCTTTCCGGGCATCTGGGGATCGCCACGAACTTCCCTGAAGACCCGTTTTTTGGGGGATCTATTTCGCCAACCGGGCGCCCGACCGAAAAACTGCCCGCGGCCCGCCGTCGCTCACAGTTCGTCCAGGATCGGCATCAGCTCGTCCACCGGTGCTCCGCCCTGCCGGGCCCGCTGCCACCGTTGGCGAGCCTTTTCAACTCCGTATTTCGGATCGACGGCCATGAACGCCCCCAGGAAGATCTGCGAGGTGGGTCTATCGTCTAACCACTTCTCGGCAATCGCCCGCGCAAGCTGCGCCGGCATTTCGTAAAACCGCCACGTGACGTTCCGGCCTCGATCCCGGTAACGAATTCCCCGCTCGTTGGCCACACTCACGTGAATCACCATCTCGCCAAAGTGCAAATCCTCCCCCTCCACACCCGGCATTCCCTGTCGCACCGCGTCCCAGAACTGTTCGACGTAATCGCACAGCAACTCCATCCGCCGCACTCGGGCCGAATGGGGTCCCTCCGCCCCCTGCCGTTCCAACGCCTGAGCCCGCTGCAGGCTCTGTTTCGCCTCTGCCAATTTCCGTTGCCCCAGCAGCCGCGGGACCTCGGACAAAGCCGCGGCCAGCTCGGTCAGCTGGCTCTCGGATAACTGGGGTACCACGGGAGCGGGCGGCTGGGCCGGCACAGGATCCGGCGCCGGAACCGTGGGGGGCACCTCCGGGACACTCGGCTTTACGCCAGGCACGTTCGGAGGCACCCCAGGGTCGCTCGGCTTCGCTTCAGGAAAACCGGGGGTCAACTCAGGAATACTCAACGCAGGAATCTCATCCAGCTCGTCTGCCGGAATCGGCCTCTCGTCCGCGGGGGGGCGGACGTCGGCCCCCGGCGTCCAGTCTTCCAGCGGTTCCTCGGGCGCCAGCGAAACCTCAGGTTCTCTTGCCTCAAGCATCTCCGGCTCGCTCGCCGAAACCTCAGGCTCGGCCCCCTCGTCCGCGGAATCGTCTTCCACAACCTCGTCGCTGACCGGCGGCGCAAGCTGGAGATCCTGCCCGTCGTCCTGGGGGGTACTCTCCTGGGCCTCCCCTCCGGTCGTGGTCCTCTCCTCGCCCTTCGGCTGCTGACCCTCCGCCGCCCCGTCACGTTCCGCCTCCTCGGGGCCCGCCGCTGCCGCTGGCCGCTCGACCACCGGGGGCCGTTGCCCCAACAGGGGGTCGGATTCGCTTTCTTTGCCGCGGGGGCCGACGACCAGGTAAGCGGCGTAGGCCAGGGCGCCCAGCGAAATCAGCAGTAACACCAAGGTGCCCCGACCGCTGGACGAGCGACCTGGGGCGGGGGCGGTTTCGGCCACCGCCGGGCTGGGCACGACGGTCACTTGCGGATCGACGACTGGCACCGTTCCGTTCTCCCTCATCGCGGCTGGCGCCAATGGCACTTCGGCCGCACTGGGTCCCCTCGGGTCCGTGGCCGCAGGCAGCCCTGTGGGCGTTTGGAGGGGCATCGCCGTGGTCGCGGCCGGCGTGACCGGCGTGGCCACAGGAGCCGCCACAGGGGCCGCTGGGGTCGCCACAGGGGCCGCCACGGGCAGCTCGAGCCCGTTTGCCGCTGCACTGGCCGCGGGGGCCGGTCCCACCATGGGGGGCAGCAGCTGGTCCAGCGGCAGAGAAGCAGTCGCATGAACCTGCGGCTCGTCAGCCGGGGCCGGCCAGGAAAACGCGGGCCCGATGTCCGCTTGCTGGGGCTGACCGGAAACCGCCGGTCCTAGGGCCAAGGGCGATTCAACTCGCTGCGTCGGCGGGGACGGCTCAGGAGCCCCCAGCGACGGGGGCAGCAGGTTCTTGGTCCACGATTCGACCGGCGCTGTCTCCGGCGGCTCGGCCACCAAATCCTCCCCCTCTTGCCCCGGTTGCCTTAGGGGAGGAGGGAGCGGGTTGGCGGCCGGCTTGAGCCCCCCCCGGCGGATCTCCGCCTGCCTGGGCTCGGGCCGCGACAAATCCGGTGCGGCGCTCAGCGAACCATCAGCGGCCCAGATCACGTTTTCTCCGCGGCCTTCGGCCTGCGGCTGGTCGCCGGCCGCCCGCTGGCTGAGCTGACGATCGTAGGCCTCCTTATCCGCTGGCGTCAGCAGACAAGCCCGAGCGGCGGCGATGGCGTCCAACAGCTGCTGCCACGGGACCACATGCGGACCCGGCCGCACACTGCGGACCGCCGCCGTCCGAGCATCGGCGGCTCGGCGGATCGCCTCCAGGTCGGTCTCGTACCGCGCCAAGCCCAGCAACGCGTAATGGTCGGGCGGCTGCTGCAGGCCCTGGATTCCCAGCCAGGCAGAGTAGGGATCAAAATCAGCCACAGCCACTTCTTTTTCGGTGTCAGACATCCCCAGGTCCGGAACCACCCGCACCCCCCAGGGGTAGGATGCAACCGCCGCCGACCCACAACGCTCCGCGGGTTTTACATCGCCAGGAGGCCATGATCGGTGGCAGAAAACCAAGCATGGATTATTAAACAAGCCGCCGCGAGCCGCAAGCGAAGCACGTGAGGCCGGCGGCCGGCCGAGCGGCTCAGACGTTCAGCGGTTTTCCGTTGTGGCGGTGGTCCAAATCCAACAGCAGCGGCACGGCCCGCCGGGCCCATTGGGCCGGGCTTTCATGGCTGGCCGCCTCCGAGCCAAAACAGCTTTCCAGCATCTGCGTATGGATCACGCCAGGATTGAGCGGTACGGCTGCCAGGCCGGACGGCAGCTCTTCGGCCAGCGCCCGGGTCAATCCCTCCACGGCCCACTTTGTCGCGCAATACGGAGCCACTTCGGCGGATACCGAGCGGCCCCAGCCAGAACTCATATTGACCAGGACCCCCCTGCCCTGCTCGATCATGGCCGGCAGGAAATAACGGATCACGTGGATCACCCCCCGCAGGTTGACGTCGATCACGTCGTCCACTTCCGCGGCGGGTACCTCCCACAAAGAAGCATTTCGGTTGATCAGCCCCGCATTATTCACCACCAGATTGGGGACGCCCGCCGCCAAGACCCGCCCCGCCCAGGCCCCCACCTGCCGCTCGTCCCGCACATCCACCACCTCGAACTGATGCGGATCCCCGTGCCGGGCACTCAACTGGTCGATCGCCTCGCGGTGGCGGGCACACCCGCAGACCACGTGTCCCGCCGCCACAAAGCCGTCCACCAGCGCGCGACCCAACCCGCGACTGACCCCCGTCACCAACACTCGTCTCCCTGCGTCTGCGGCCATCGTCTGCCCTTCGCGCTCTCCTGCCCCCGTCCCCCGCTGCAACTCCCCGGCCGCGGCTGGTCACATTCTAACCCACCCCCTCCTCTCGCCGCTCATCCTTCACCCCCCTCGCCCCGCTGCAACCGGCCACCAGTGTGGCAACAGCGGTCCCTGCCTAAAAAAGTGCCTAAAAAAGGACAGGAGTGCCTAAAAAAGGACAGGCATGATTGG
>CAYFZZ010000321.1:0-2799 GCA_964347545.1 uncultured Planctomycetaceae bacterium
TTTCTTTCACATCAATGAGAAATATCCCAGGGGGTGAGGTATGCCCTCCCATATTTTCAGCAATGCCATAGAAGATTCACATTATTCTTCATTCTTGACAGAATGTTCTATTACGGGTATTATATTTACAATAATGATGTCGTTTTTCGGTAGAAAATGCATTCTTGAATATTTTATGGGCAAATGAGGGGCTTTTGGCGGCTTTTTTTTTCGTATGTTTGCGAGTCCCAATTTATAAAAACTCCTATCAATATCAATTGGTTTTTGTCTTGATGTGTAATAATTAGACTCAAAAGCGGCATTTTTAGCAATATTTCGTTTTTCCGTTTTCCGAATGTTTGCTGTAATAGTCTGTATTTTATTGCTTTTTAATATTGCAACAAAATCTTAATTTATATAAATATCGTAAATTGCCCTTTCGGGCATAAAACGACAAAATCTATTGAATAACTAATGTTGTGCCGCGTGTCAGGTACTCGAATCATTACCCTGAATATTTTGTATTTTCCCAGCGATGTTAGCGTCTGGCACATTCATCTTTTAGAGGAATTGTTATGAAGCCTACTGAAATTACGATCGGAGAATATCTTATTCACAGGCTGTATCAGTCCGGGTTGCGCCATGCCTTTGGTATTCCGGGCGATTACGTGCTCGGCTTTTACAAGCAATTGGAAGAGAGCCAAATCAAAATTATCAACACGTGCGATGAGCAGGGGGCCGGGTTTGCCGCTACCGCCTATGCGCGCGTGCGCGGCCTGGGGGCGGTCTGCATTACCTATGGCGTGGGCGGATTGAAGGTGGTGAATACCACCGCCCAGGCCTATGCCGAAGAGTCCCCAGTGGTGGTGATCAGCGGCGCGCCAGGCGTCAAAGAACAATTGGGGGATCCCTTGTTGCATCACAAGGTCAAGAACTTCGACACGCAGCTACAAGTCTTCGAACAGTTGACCGTTGCACAGACCGTGCTGGACAACCCGGCCACGGCCAGTCAGGAGATCAACCGGGTGTTGGACGCTGCAATCTGCTATCGGCGCCCGGTCTATATTGAGCTTCCGCGCGATATGGTGGCGATAAAAATTACCCCGCACGAGACGACGCTCCAACCGCCCGACGTAGACAAGGGGCCGTTGAAGGAAGCGTTGCTGGAAGCGGAAGCGATGATCAACCAGGCGAAGCAACCGGTCATCATAGCTGGCGTGGAATTATTGCGCTACGGCATGCACCAGTTCCTGCAGAAGCTGGTGGAAAAAACGAATATTCCGGTTACTTCAACCCTCTTGGGTAAATCGGCGATTAGCGAGCGCCACCCGCTGTATATTGGGCTATATGAAGGGGGTTTGAGCCAGGAGAATATCAGGCAATATGTGGAGAGCAGCGATTGCATCATTCTCTTGGGAGTGCTATTGACCGACTTCGCCCTTGGGATTTTTACTGCTCATCTCGACCAGGGGAAATCAATCTACGCTACCAGCGAAAAGACCTCCGTCCGCTATCACACGTATCCCAGCGTCTATCTCAACGGTTTTCTGCTGGGGCTTTTCAAGGCCAATCTCCAGCGCCGGGAGACAACCGAGATACCACATGCGCCGGCGTTGACGCCGTTTCAACCTGTTCCCAATACCAAGATTAGGGTGGAGCGGTTGTTCCAACGTCTGGAAACCTTTTTGGACGACCACACGTTCGTCATTGCCGATACTGGGGATGCACTGTTTGCCGCGGCGGACATCTCGATACCCAGGGCCACGGAATTCATGTCTTCGGCTTATTATGCTTCGCTGGGGTTTGCTGTCCCTGCCAGCCTTGGCGTCCAATTGGCGCTTCCCACGCTGCGTCCGCTTGTTTTGGTTGGCGATGGGGCTTTTCAAATGACGGGGATGGAAGTCGCAACGGCCGCGCGCTACCACCTCAATCCGATCATCATCGTGCTAAACAATTTGGGCTATGGGACTGAACGGCCGATGCTGGATGGGAGCTTCAATGAAGTGTATCCCTGGCAATATGCGCGTCTCCCCGAGGTGCTTGGCGCTGGTAAAGGTTTCGACGTTCAAACCGAAGAGGAATTTGAAGCGGCTTTGGAGGCGGCCCGGGACTACCAGGAAGGCTTTTGCATTCTGGATGTTCGGCTTGATCCATATGATTTTTCTCCTGCTTTACGGCGAATGACCAATGCTTTGGGGAAAAGGGTGAAGTAAATCACTGTAGTAAGAGTTTTGAGTGGTATTAACTACAGGATATTCAAACGGACAGGTTGCGTTCAAGGCCTGGCGGCCCAACCACCGCATGCAGCCGCTTCACGCTGCGCGCTTCTGGTGCGGGCGTGTTTGGTATCTCAAGCGTGTCTGTAATTGGGCAGGGTTTCCGTGGACGCCGTGCGAGCGGCTGATGCGGGACGTTATCCTAAGCTCCAAAATTTAACAATATCGAATGAAAACTTCAGTTGATCAAAACTAAAGTTTCCAGCTATGTTTCGACAGTAGTGCGGTCCTTAAAATTTTTGACACTATCTGATCCATGCCTAAAAATCGGGGATATGATTTTGGTTACCCCGATTTTTTATTTGTCGGCATTTCAGCTTGATAAATTTTGACTGCGAACTGATTTTTTGTTAGTCTGAGGAATATCGTTTTTTTTTGGATATTTTCCCACCCGATATAGATCAAATCCCGTAAGCCGCTGGTTTATATAAGGCAAAGGGTTGTTGGAGGGCCGTTTGCCTGGTTATAAACCAAGGGAAAAGAATGTCATTCAGGAGATCCTTCAGGACCATTTCAATTCCTTTGAAGAAAACTATGACACACA
>CAYFZZ010000322.1:0-16341 GCA_964347545.1 uncultured Planctomycetaceae bacterium
GGACGGGCACTCCTGCCCGTCCCCCGCCTGACGCATCCCGCAACTCGCATCCGGCATCGCGCATCCCGCATCGCGCATCCCGAGCCCCGAAACTCGCAGCCCGCATCCCGGATCCCGCAACGCGCGCGTGGCGGCTCAGATTAGGCTCTTGACGATCTGCTCGTCGATGTCGTCCAGGGGGGGCGCGGTCAGCACCCGGACGCCTTGTTCCATGATCGCGACCGTGTGCTCGAAATGAGCGCTCGGTTTTCCATCCGCGGTGGACATGGTCCAGAAATCGGGTTCCGCCACCACGCGTTTGTTCCCCATATTGACCATCGGTTCGATGGCGATCACCAGTCCGGGATCGAGGCGGAAGTCATCTTTGGGGCGAAGTTTCTTGCCGACGTAGTTGGGCACCTGGGGCGGCTCGTGCATCTTCTGCCCGATGCCGTGACCGACGAAGTTTTCCACGGTGGAAAAACCGGCCTGGCGGACGAACGCGGCCATCTCCCCAGCCACCTCGCTCCATCTGGACTTCCGCGGGATCAGGTCGATGGCCAGCACGAGGACTTCGGCGGTCACGTCCAGGAGGCGTTGCACGTCTGGGGAGATTTCCCCGACGGGCAGGGTGACGGCGGCGTCACCGCACCAGCCGCGCAGCCGGCAGCCGGTGTCGATACTGACCACATCCCCCTCGACCAGTCTGCGGGGCCCGGGGATGCCGTGCACCACCTCTTCGTTGACCGAAGTGCAGGTCACGCCGGGAAAGGGGGGCCGCCCGGCCGTGCTGTTGGGATAGTTCAAAAACAGCGGCTCGGCATCAATCCGTTGATAAAAATCCCGCACGACCTCATCGATTTCCCCGGTGGTGACGCCCGGCCGGACCGTTTCGCGGATCAGCTGGTGGGCCTTCCAGACCGCCAGGCCGGCGGGGCGCATCATGTTGATCTCGCGGGGAGACCGTAAGACGATCGATTTGGACACGTGCCTCCCTCTTCCCTCTTCAGCCTTCCCTCTTCCCTTTTCCCTCTTCCCCGGCTTCCGGCGGGGTCTGCGGCGGTTCGACCACGGCCTGGATCCGCTGGCGAACCTCCGCCGGCGTCCCCCTACCGTCCACGTCGCGGACCAGCGATTGGTCCTGGTAGTGCTGCAAGAGGGGTGCCGTTTCGGCATAAAATACTTGCAACCGCTGGCGAATCACTTCCTCGGTATCGTCCGCTCGACCCCGGGCGGTGAGCCGCTGGACCAGCATTTCTTCGGGGACGACGAGGTTCAGCACCAGGTCCAGGGGGGTCCCGCGTCGGGCCAGCATTTCATCCAGCGATTCGGCTTGCCGGCGGGTCCGGGGAAAGCCATCCAGGAGGAACCCGGGCCGGCAATCGTCCTCGGCCAACCGCTGTTCGATAATCCGAATCACCAGCGGGTCGGGTACCAGCCGCCCGACCGCCAGGCAGCTTTCCGCCGCGCGTCCCACCTCGGTTCCCGTGGCCGCAACCGCTCGCAACATTTCCCCGGTCGAGAGGTGGGGAATGGCCAGATGAGCGGTCAGCCATGCCGATTGCGTTCCCTTCCCTGCTCCCGGTGGACCAAAAAAAACAAGTCGCATGGCTCAACGGTGCTAGGTGCGTTCCAGGAGACCTTTGTAATTGCGCATCACGAGGTGGCTGTCGATCTTCTGGACCAGGTCGAAAGCCACGCTGACGGCGATCAGCAGGCCGGTGCCCCCGTAGAAACTGGCGACGAGGAAAGGTACGTTCATCGCCCCGGAGATGATCGTGGGGATCACGGCCACCAGCGCCAGGAAGCCGGCGCCGACGTAGGTAATGCGGACCATCACCTTTTCCAGGTAGTCGGCGGTTCGTTTTCCGGGCCGGTAGCCGGGGATGAAGGTTCCGAAATTCTTCAGGTTTTCCGCCATGTCCTTGGGGTTAAAGGTGATGGCTGTCCAGAAATAGCAAAAGAAGTAAATCAGGCCCACGTAGAACAAGTTGTAGGCAAAGGAGGTCCCCCGCTGGAAGATATCGGCCAGGTCGGCCATGACCGTGGTGGGATACGCTTGGGAGAGCTGGTTGAACAGGATCATGGGGACCATCAACAGGCTGGAGGCGAAAATAATAGGCATCACGCCGGCCTGATTGACCCGCAGGGGGAGGTACTGGCGGGTGCCCCCGAACACACGGCGGCCCCGCACGTGCTTGGCGCTCTGCGTCGGGATCCGCCGCTGTCCCTGGGTGATGTAGACCACGCCGAACACAACGGCCACGAACATCGCCGCCAGCACGATCAAATTCTCGATCCCCAGATCGTTCCCGGATCCGCCCAGCGTGGGGGTCGTCTGCTCCCACAACTGAAAGGCCGCCCCGGGCATCCCAGCCAGGATCCCGGCCATGATCAGCAAGCTGATCCCGTTGCCAATCCCGAATTCGTCGATCTGTTCTCCCAGCCACATGAGGAACACGGTGCCGGCGGTCATGGTCAGCACGGCCGCCAGCTGCCAGGCGCCGCTGGCCAGCAGCGAGTAGGATTCGGAATTGGGGTCCATCAGGACCCAGATCGATTCGGTGATCAGCGGCCGCAGGGGCTGGGCCGCCGAAACGCTCATCAAATAACGCAGGTACATGTAGCTTTGCAAAAGGCACAAGGCCACGGTGGCATAGCGGGTGTATTCATTGATCTTTTTCCGCCCCGCTTCCCCCTCTTTCTGCAGTTCTTCCAGCGGTTTGTAGACGCTGCCCAGCAGCTGAAAGATGATCGACGCCGAGATATAGGGCATGATTCCCAGGCCGAAGATGGTGGCCTGGTTCAGCTGGCTGGCGCTAAACACGGCGACTTGCTGCAGCACGTCCCCCAATCCGCCGGTCTGGCTGAAGTGGGCGGTCATCTGATTGCGGTCGACGATCGGCAGGGGGATTTGCCAGCCGACGCGGTAGATGGCCAGAAACAGCAGCGTCAGGAGGATCTTCTGACGCAGTTCAGGGATCGTAAAAATAATCCGAATTTTTTCCCACATGACTCGATCCGTCCTTTGTGGCTGAGGATAACTTCACGCGTCCCTGGTGAAGGGGAATGCGGGGTGGCGTGGGGGTCGCAGGGTTGGGGTATCGCCCAGCCGGCTGGTCCCGGGGACTGAGGGGGTCAAGCACCTTTTTCGTGTTCTACGCGGGATCTTGGTGAAAGTCACCCATGACATCTCACGTCGGGCCCGCAACAGTCCCCTCTCCCCCATCCTCCCGGCGAGCCGGGAGGACGGGGGAGAGGGAACCGGAGGCGTATTTGGCGAGCAATGAAAACCGCGATGTCTTTTCCTCGGCTGCAATCGGGTGGCGTGTTACTATGGGATGCAAAAAAAGCCAGACCCCTGTGGCGCCTACCTGGCCGACGTGTTCTGTTTATTCTTCGGTACCGGATTTTTTCCCGGGAGGATGGTCGTGGTGCCGCCCGCCTGTTGGATTTTCTCGGCCGCGGTTTTGCTGAAGCGGTGAGCCACGACCGTCAGTTTTTTGGTCAGTTTGCCGTTGCCCAGGACCTTGAAGATGTCGAACTGGGGGCCGATCAGCCGCTTGTGGCGAGCGGCCTCGGCCGTGACCTGGTCGCCGGCGGCAAACACGGCCTCCAGGTCCGCCACGTTGACGGTGGCGACCCGCAGGGCCCCTTGGTTGTGAAAACCCCGTTTGGGGACGCGGCGGACCAGGGGCATGGTGCCGCCTTGGAAGGTCACGTGCCGCGACGAGCCGCTGCGGGACCCTTGTCCCTTGTGGCCCCGGCTGCTGGTTTTGCCATGCCCCGATCCGGGACCTCGGCCCACCCGCCGTTTGCGTTTGTTTTTTTGGATTCCGCGATGAACGTCGTGCAGATTCATGTCAGGGAAACTCCCCGCAGCCGTTCGATATCCGCCCGGGACCGCAGTTGTTCCAGGGCTTGCATCGTGGCCTTCACCAGGGTGACAGGATTGGTGGTCCCAAAGCTCTTGGTGAGGATATCGTGAATCCCGGCGGCTTCGCAGACGGCCCGCACGGCCGCGCCGGCGATGACGCCGGTACCGGGCGTGGCCGGGATCAAGATCACTCGGCCGGCCCCAAAGCGTCCTTGGACGGTGTGGGGAATGGTGTGGCCTTCCAGAGCGATCTCGAACTGGTTGCGGCTGCCGCTCTTCACCGCCTTGTCGACGGCCGGGGGCACCTCATTGGCTTTGCCGTACCCCCAGCCGACACGGCCACGGCCGTTGCCGACGACGACCATGGCGGCGAAGCTGAAGCGGCGGCCCCCTTTGACGACGGCGGCACAGCGCTTGATCTTGACCACCCGGTCGATCATCTCTGCCGGTTTCGGTTCTTCAAATTCTTTGTCTGCCACCGTTCCTGCTACTCCCCTTGCCCCTGGCAAGTTTTGGCTGTGGTTAAAACTTCAGCCCGGCCTCACGGGCGGCCTCGGCCAGAGCGGCCACGCGGCCGTGGTATTGGAAATGTCCCCGATCGAAAGCCACCTGCTCGATCCCCGCCGCCTTGGCTCGGTCGGCAATCGCCTTGCCCACCTCCGCGGCGGCCGCCGCGTTGCCGCCGTAGGCCACCTGTCCCGCCAGTTCCTGATCGCGGGTGCTGGCCGCGGCCAGCGTCTTGCCGGCCAAATCGTCGACCAGTTGAGCGTAGATGTGTTTGTGGCTGCGAAAGACGCTCAGCCGGGGGCGGTGGCTGGTCCCGCGGATAGGTTTGCGGACCCGCTGCCGCCGGCGTTGGCGCTGTTTGCGAATGGCTCGTTCGTGGTTCATCGTCAAGCTCCTACCGCTTTGCCGGCCTTGCGGCGGACCTGTTCGCCTTCGTACCGAATCCCTTTCCCCTTGTACGGTTCCGGCTTGCGAACGGCGCGGACTTCAGCGGCAAATTGGCCCACCTGCTGGCGATCAATCCCCTTGATCACCACATGGGTCTGGTCCGGGCAGCTCACGTCCAGCCCGGCGGGAATGACTTTTTCGATCTCGTTGGCAAATCCGACCCGCAACTGCAGCTTGTCCTCCTGCACGGCGGCCAGGTAACCGACGCCGACCACCTCCAGTCTCTTTTCGTACCCCTGGGTCACCCCCTGGACCATGTTCCGCAAGAGAGCTCGGGTCAGCCCATGTTTGGCTCGAGCGGCCCGGTCGTCGGCCTGGCGGGAGACCCGCAACACCTGCTCGGTCTCGTCCCAGCTGACGCTGACCTCGGGGGCGTGGGTGTAGTCCAGCTTGCCCAGGGGCCCCTCGATGGTGACCTGGCGGTCCTGGATGCCGACTTTGACACCCTGGGGGAGGGGAACAGGTTTTTTGCCAATCCGCGACATGGTCCAAACGCTCGTGGTAAGGAGGAACCCGGGGGCGACGGCCCCCCGGCCCTCAAGGATTGCTCGTCCGTTCAACAGGTCTCAACAGTTCCACAGGTCTTTGCCATTCCCCAGGTCCAGTGCCTCTGGCCGGTCGGCCGGTTACCAGATCTGGCACAACACTTCGCCCCCCAGGTTGCGTTGCCGGGCTTCGCGATCGGAGATCACGCCCCGGCTGGTGCTGATGATCGTGATCCCCAGGCCGTTGAGCACCGGTTTTAGTTCGGAGGCTCGGTTGTAAATCCGCCGCCCCGGTTTGCTGACCCGCTGGATATGTCGGATAACGCGTTCGCCGTTGGGGCCGTATTTGAGGTCGAGCCGCAGTTGGGGAAATTTGTTCTCCTGCGTCTCGACCCAGTCCCAGATGTATCCCTCGCGTTTCAGCACTTCGGCGACGCCGCGTTTGACCTTGGAGGCCGGGACTTCCACCGTGGGGCGTTCGATCCGCACCGCATTTCGGATGCGGGTCAACATATCGGCAATCGGGTCGGTCATCATCGGTCGTATTCTCCCCCCTGTTACCAGCTGGCTTTTTTCACACCCGGGATCATGCCTTCGTCTGCCAGGTTGCGAAAGCAGATGCGGCAGATGCCGAACTTGCGATAAACGGCGCGGGGTCGCCCGCACAATTTACAGCGGTTTTCGCGGCGGGTGGAAAACTTGGGTGGCTTCAACGCCTTGGCAATTTTCGATTTACTGGCCATGAAAAAAGCGACGGCTCCTCAATCTGGCAGGCATCCCCGGCCCGGGGCGATAGGCACGAACAACGTGTCTGCTGGGCCTCAGGGAGTGGTGGCGGTTTCCTCGGTTTGCAAAGGCAAGCCCAGCCCGCGTAACAACTCGCGAGCTTCGTCATTACTGTTGGTGCTGGTCACGATCGTCACGTTCATCCCCTGCACGTGGGGGTATTTGTCCGGGTTGATCTCGGGAAAGACCAGCTGTTCCGAGAGCCCCAGGCTGTAGTTGCCGTGGCCGTCGAAGGCCCGCGGGTTCAGCCCCCGGAAGTCGCGGACGCGGGGCAGCGCCAGGCTGATCAGGCGATCGAGAAACTCGTACATCCGAGCTCCCCGGAGGGTCACCTTGCACCCGATGGGGACCCCTTCCCGCAGGCGAAAACCGGCCACCGACTTGGTGGCCCGCGTCACCGCCGGCCGCTGACCCGTAATTTCGCTCAACGCATCCGCCGCCTGGTCCAGGTGTTTTTTTTCCGAAATCGCGCTGCCGACCCCCATGCTGACCACGATCTTGACCAGCCGGGGCAAGGCCAGCCGATTGGACCGTGCCAGCTGGCTGGTCAACTGGGGGACCAGCTGTTGTTCGTAAACTTCCTGAAGTCGGGGGATGACCGCCATGGCGTACTACCGGGAAAAAGGGAGGGGCGGGGAGGGTTCCTAGGTGGCGTAGTGGGGGCGGCGCGGAGCGAGCTCGCCGTTGCCGGCGCCGCATTTCTTGCAATACCGTTCTTTACTGCCGTCGGCCTGATAGCGGGCGCCCATCCGAGCCGGCTGGCCGCAGGAGCTGCAGACCAGCAGCACGTTGGAGACGTCGACCGGCATCTCTTTGGACAGCTGGCCGCCGCGGGGATTCCGCTGGCTGCGGCGGACGTGTTTCTTCACGCGGTTGACCCCTTCCACCAGGAGGCGTCCTTTGCGAGGGAGGACCTTCAGCACCTTGCCGCGCGTGCCGCGGTCGTTCCCGGCGATGATTTCTACAGTGTCGTCGACTCGGATCCGCATCACACGACCTCACTGGCGAGGCTGACAATTTTCATGAATCTGCGTTCCCGCAACTCGCGGGCGACCGCTCCAAAAATCCGGGTACCCCGCGGGTTCCGATCGTTGTCGATCAGGACCACGGCGTTGCTGTCAAAGCGGACATAGCTGCCGTCGCTCCGTCGCGTGGGTGACTTACAGCGGACAATGACTCCCTTGACGATCGATTTCTTCTTCACCTCGCTGCCGGGGATCACGTTTTTCACGCTGCAGACGATGATATCTCCTAAACCGGCCGTGCGGCGGCGGCTGCCCCCCAACACCTTGATGCACATCACCTGCTTGGCACCCGTGTTGTCGGCCACATCCAATCTGGTTTGCATCTGAATCATGGTTCGCTCGCCTGCCGCGGAGGGCGGGCCGGTGTGTGGGGGGGCGGGTCTCGGGCAGCTGGGGTTCCGGCTAAGCTCCTTCTGCGGGACCACGGGGTTCGGCCGCGGGGGACGAGCTGGCGTCGGGCCCCTCCCCCGGCTCGGACTCCACGGCCTTGCTGGCCGCCCGCAGAGCGGCCAGGTCGACCGCCTGGCTCTTGGTCACCACCCGCACCAGCTCCCAACGTTTGGTCTTGGAATAGGGACGAGCTTCGACGATCTCGACGGTATCCCCCAGCTGGGACGCTTCCTCTTCGTCGTGCACGTGGCAGACCGTCCGCCGGCGGAGGTACTTGTTGTATTTGGGATGTTTCACCAGGCGGGGAACTTCCACCCGCCGCGTTTTGGCGGCGCTGTCACGAGTGACGATTCCCACGGCAAGTTTCTTGGGCATGACCGGTAATTCCTACTTGGGGGCCTGAGCCTTTTTGCGGCGGGGTGGCCGCGGGGCGGCGGCCAATTCCCGCTGGCGCTGGATGGTGTGAATGCGGGCAATTAGCCGTCGACTCTTCTTCAGCTCGCTGGGCGCGTTGAGCCGTTCGGTTTGAGCCTGGATGCGGAGGCGAAACAGGTTTTCGCGGGTCTCCTTGAGCGTCAGGCTCAACTGCTCGTCGCTCATCTCTCTCAGTTCGTCGGCCTGGGTGGACATGGGGGGCAGTGGTCAGTGGTTAGTGGTCAGTGGTTAGTGGTCAGTGGTGAGGGGTGAGTGGTGAGGGGTGAGGGGTGAGGGGTTAGGCGATGCGGCGGTGGAGGAAGCGGACGCGGACGGGCATTTTGTGGGCCAGTCGAGCGAAGCAGATTCGAGCGGCTTCTTCGCTGGTGCCGGAGATTTCGTAGAGCACCGTGCCGGGCTTGATCACAGCCGCCCAGTAGTCCGGTTCCCCTTTGCCCTTGCCCATGCGGGTCTCGAGGGGAATCGAGGTAATGGGCTTGTGGGGGAACACGCGAATATACAAGCGACCCTCGGTGCGGAGGTATTGCGCGGCCGCGATCCGGCCCGCTTCGATCGTCGCCGCGCTCAGCCAGCCCCCTTCGGTGGCCTGCAAGCCGTATTCGCCGAAGACGACGCGGTTGCCACGCGTGGCGCTACCTTTTATACGTCCTCTTTGGCTTTTTCGGTGCTTGACCCGCTTGGGCATCTGCGCCATTGGTATCTTCCTCTTGATAGACGCCCTGGTTGATCCACACCTGCACACCGATGTGGCCCTGGGCCGTTTTGGCTTCCGTAAAGCCGTAATCAATCTTTGCTCGTAACGTGGAGAGCGGAATGGAGCCGGAGATTTGCTTTTCGCGCCGCGCCATCTCCGCTCCGCCTAACCGCCCCGCCAGCTGGATCTTGATCCCGCTGGCACCGGCTTCCATCGTCTGTTCCATCGCTCGTTTCATCGTCCTCCGAAAACTGGCTCGTTTTTGCAGCTGTTCGGCAATGTCTTCGGCGACGAGTTGAGCGTAGATTTCGGGGCGTCCGATCTCTTCAATTTTGATGTTGATCCGCCGACCCACGAGGTCCTGCAGTTCGCCCTGCAACCGTTCCACCTCCTGGCCTTTGCGGCCGATGATGATTCCGGGTCGAGCGGCGTGGAGGACCACCTTGACCTCGTCCCTCGTCCGCTCGATCTCAATCTTGGAGATCCCCGCATAGCGGAACTTGGACTTGGCGAACTTGCGGATCTTGACGTCTTCGACCAGGAGGTCGGCGAAGTCCCGTTTGGAAGCATACCAACGGCTCTTCCAGCCCTCCATGATCCCGGTGCGAAATCCCGTGGGATTGACTTTTTGACCCATGGCTTTAGTCCAATTCGACTCGGATATGTGACGTGCGTTTTTTGATGATGTGGGCCATCCCTCGAGCTCGGGGACGGACGCGCTTAAACATCGGGCCGCCATCGACCCGAGCATCGATGATGCGCAGGTGCTGGATATTCCGCGCCCGCAAGTCTTCGGCGTTGCCCAAGGCGCTCTTAATCACCTTCTCCAGCAAACGGGCACCCCGCTGGGGCTGATACCGCAAGATCTCCAAGGCCTCGTCCGCTCGCTTGCCGCGGATCATGTCCGCCAGGGGACGCACCTTGCGGGCGCTGATCCGAGCAAACCGATGAATGGCTTGATAACTCATGACTCGTTCCCCCGCCCGGGCCTCGCGGCGGTCCCGCGGGTGTTTACCGTTTCCCCTTGCCACCGTGTCCGCGGAAATTGCGGGTGGGAGCGAATTCGCCCAACTTGTGCCCCACCATGTCCTCGGTGACAAAGACTTTGATGTGATGTTTGCCGTTATGGACCATGAACGTGACCCCCACGAATTCCGGCACGATGGTGCAGGCTCGCGACCAGGTCCGGATCGGCTCTCGCATCCCCTCATTCCGGCTCCGTTCGACCTTCGTAAACAAGCGGGGGTCCACGAACGGTCCTTTTTTCAGCGATCTGCCCATCTCCCAGTACCTGACTTTCGGGTTACGTGACTTTCGGGTGCGTTCCTGCCTGCGTGTCTGGCCTACGGTTTTTGGGGGCCTATTTCTTCAGTTTCAGCTGCCCGTAACGTTTCGTGCGGCGGCGGCGGACGATGGCGGCGTTGGACGGCTTGCGCCGTTTGCGGGTCGCCCCCCCCTTGGTCGGCCGTCCCGTGGGGGAAACCGGGTGGCGGCCCCCCTTGGTGCGGCCTTCCCCGCCGCCGTGCGGGTGGTCAATCGGGTTCATGGCCGTCCCCCGCACGTGGGGGCGGCGTCCCAGCCACCGTTTGCGGCCCGCCTTGCCTAGCACAATGTTCATGTGATCGGCGTTGCCGATCGCGCCCACCGTCGCCCGACAATCGCTCGGCACCCGCCGAATCTCGCCACTGGGGAGATTCAGCTGAGCCCAGTCGGCTTCGCGGGCAGCCAGCACAGCGCTCGATCCGGCCGCTCGACACAACACCCCGCCCCGACCCGGCCGCAGTTCGACGTTGTGGACCGTCATCCCCAGCGGCACGTTTTTCAGCGGCAGGCAGTTGCCGACCGAGGGGGGGGCTTCGGGGCCGCTCAGCACCTGGGTGCCGACTTCCAGGCCTTGGGGAGAGAGGATATAGCGTTTTTCGCCATCGACGTAGTGCAGCAACGCGATCCGCGCCGAACGGTTGGGGTCATACTGGATCGCATGTACCTTGGCCGGCACCCCGTCCTTGTTGCGGCGGAAATCGATCAAACGATACCGCTGCTTGTGCCCGCCACCGCGGTGCCGAACGGTGATTTTGCCCTGGTTGTTGCGGCCGCCCGTCTTGACCTTGGGCCTCAGCAGCCGTTTGGCCGGCTGGCTGCCCGGTGTCAGCTCAGCAAAATCGCTGACGCTCGCTCCGCGGCGGCCCGCAGTGACCGGTTTGTATCGTCGGATGGCCATGGGAAGTGAGGGGTTAGGGGCTAGGGGTCAGGGGTCAGGGGTTAGAAGAAGTCGATGCGGTATTCGGAGTGCAATTTGACGATCGCTTTTTTCCAGTCTTTGGTATAGCCGTAGCGGAACCGCGAGCGGCGGGGTTTGCCGCGGCGGTTTTGCGTGCGGACGCTCTCCACCCGCACATCAAACAGATCCTCCACCGCTCGACGCACGTCCTCCTTGGTCGCCAGCCGGTTGACTTCAAAGGCGTACGCGTTGTAGCGGGTGCTGCGGTGCATCCCTTTCTCGGTGACCAGCGGGCGGAGGATCACCTGGTGCGGCGCCAGCGTCAACCGGGTGGTTGTGCCCGCCGTGCTCACTTTCGTTCGTTTTCCCTTCAGCTTGGGCATGGCTGTCGTTTCCTGTCGCTGGACCCTCCCACCGGACCCTGCCGGTCGGCGAGGCAGCTAAGCATCGGTCTCCGCGGGGGGCTTGCGCAGGGTGTCCAGCGCCGCTTTGGTCATCAGCAGCCGGCGGGGAGCGAGCACGTCGAGGGCGTTCAATTGCTCGACCGGCGACACGGAAACCTGCTTGATATTCCGAGCACTCTTGTAGACGTTTTCGTCATGTTGGGCGGTCGCGACCAGCAAGCTCTGGCGGTCGCACTGAAGCGCCTTCAGGATCGAGGCCATCTGGCGGGTGGCCGGTTCGGCAAAAGCCAGTTCGTCAATCACCACCACCTGCTGGTCCCGAATCTTCGCCGCCAGGGCCATCCGCGTCGCCGCCCGAACCGCCTTTCGGGGCAGTCGATACGAGTAATCCCGGCCGCGGATGGCAAAGGCGTGGCCACCCCCCCGCCGCACGTTGGTCCGCCGCGAACCGGCGCGGGCGTTGCCAGTCCCTTTCTGGCGATACATTTTTTTCGTCGAGCCGCTCACGTCGCTGCGGCTCTTGGTGCGGATCGAACCCTGCCGCTGGTTGGCCTGGTACATCACCACGGCGTCGTGCAGCAACTGGCGGTTGATCCGCGGAGCCAGTTCGGCCGGATCCATCTCGTAACTGCCGACCTTTTTGCCGGTCTTGTCGTAAATGGGCAGGCTAACCATGGTAGTGCGTCCGTGTGTCTCGCCCCGGGGGGGGCTGTCCGCCCCCGGCCGCGGCCGGCGTGAAGACTGGCGGTAAAGCTTGTTCGGCTCCCGAATCATCACATAGCCCCCGTTGGGACCCGGGACCGCTCCGCGAATCACCAACAGATGCTCGGCCGGATCGACCGCCACCAGCCGCAGATTGCGGGTGGTGGACCGAGCTCCCCCATAGCGGCCGGGCATCTTGCGGCCTTTGAACAGCCGGGAGGGATAGGCGCTGCAGCCGGTACCGCCCAGATGCCGGTGGCATTTCTTGACGCCGTGCGACGCTCGCTGACCGGCAAAATTATGCCGCTTCATCGCCCCGGCAAAGCCGCGCCCCTTGCTGGTCCCCACCACGTCGACCGCCTTGATCTCGGCAAAACTGTCGACGCCAATCTCGTCCCCCACGTTGACGCCCGCCGTCGAACCGCGAAACTCCCGGATCAGGCGTTTCGGTTCGCAACCCGGCTTGGGAAGCGTTTCGATGCCCGCCGCCGCTCGTTGACGAGCTCGCTTGCTGTCCAGCTTGGCCACATGACCCCGCTGGGAACGGGCTGCCAACCGCCGGGGCTTGTCCAGATAACCCAGCTGGACCGCTTCATAACCGTCGCGGTCCTGAGTGCGTAGCTGCAGCACATGACACGGTCCGGCCTGGATCACCGTCACCGGTATGACTTCACTACTCTCTGCGTCGTACAACTGCGTCATCCCGACCTTGCGGCCGAGCAATCCAATGGCCATGACCTTCACCTTGTGTCACATGCTTTGCAGCCGGGAACTTGGGACTGCCCACCAGAGTGAACGAAAACGTCCCAGTTTACCCGACAAGCTTCCGATCCATGCGACCGACCTGCCTGTCTGTGAGAATAAAAAATTACCGGCTGGACGCTTTGATCTTGATGTCCACGCCAGCCGGCAAGCTCAACTTGTTCAACGCCTCGATCGTCTTGGCCGTGGCCTGGACGATGTCAATCAACCGTTTATGAGTCCGGATCTCGAACTGCTGCCTGGCCTTCTTGTCCACGTGCGGACTGGAAAGGACCGTATAGCGTTCGATCCGCGTCGGTAAAGGGATCGGCCCGTGGACCTCCGAGTTGGTCCGCTTGGCCGTGTCGACGATTTCCGCGGCGCTCTGGTCCAGCACCGAATGGTCGTACGCCTCCATCCGAATCCGAATGATCTCCTGAGCCTTAGCCACGGATCACCAACTCCCCCCCGCCCACGCAAATACCAGCTCCCTTCGCTCGTCCCCCCCAGGGACGGAAGGCTTCACCGGCAGCCCGGGCGGCGACAGCGAAACCTTAAATGCTAGGGCTTGGCCTGGATTCTGTAAAGAGGTGAATTTCCGCTCGGCCGAGGGTCTCCCCGCCCCACCGTCACCCCGCCGTCGGGGCCGCAGCGACGGCCCCCCAGGTGTCCCCCCACCCGAGGGCCGCAGGCCAAGCAGCCACGCCGCCGCCCAAGGGCAAGACCAACAGGAACAAGGCCACGGGGAACAAAACCAACAGGAACAAGGCCAACAGGAAAAGGGGGATGAGCCCTACCTGCCGAGACGGTGGGCCGGCAGGGGGAGGGGGGGGCCGTCGAGCGTCACCTTGGGGGGTCGGCCCGCAAGTTCTGCCAACCCCCCGCAGCACGCCCGGCCCGGCAGGTCAGTCCAAGACGGGGTCGTAGACCCGTCGCCGCCGCCGTCGCCGCACCGCATACGGCCGCCGCAACGGCAGATGGCCCTCGTCAAAGAAATAACCACCCAGCAGGCGGTAGAAGAACAGCAACACAAACGCTCCGCCAGTCGCCACCAGAAACCCCACAGGGCTGATCGGGGCCACCCGCGCCTGCTCGTGGAAGAAAGCCAAGATGCCGCACCCGATCACCGAACCCCCAATGCCCATCGACAACGTCGCCACCGCCCCGCCCGGATCGCGGCCCGGCATGATCGCCTTGGCCAGCAGGCCGGTTAAGGTCCCGTAGCCGACCCAGACCAGCACCAGATTTGCCCAGTGCTGGACCTGTTCAGGAAATTCAAGCGTCAAAGGATCCATCTGTCCTGCCCGCGTTGGAAGGGTCCGAGGGGAAGCGTGGGACGTTCCGGTGAGGCACAGACCCCAAAGGGGACGTCTCGACCGGCCTCTGGGGTCCGCGGTTTGCCGTGGCCCGCGGCGCAGGACTGTCCCGGGGCGCAACCCCTCGCGCCGCCGCCGCCGCGCAAACCCTACTATCGGTATCGGCCGCACAACGAGTATGGATCGAGCAGATCTTTGCGTTTTCCCGCGCGTACCGGAAACCGCCGCAGCAACCGCGTAACCTCCCTCAGGCAGATCCCTTTGGATTGCCTGTCGCGATCCGCCCGATAACCCGTTCAGGCAGCCGCCCTCAAAGTCTGTTTAATTTCCCCCGCTTCACCCGGTCTGTCTCGTTGAGCGACTCGCTTGCCATCCTGCTGTTCGTCTCCAACTGCCAGTCACGCCTGGAATCCCTCGTGGCCAGCCTCCTGGAGATCGCGGCGGACCTGACCGACCAGCTGGCTTTGACAATCGTGGACGACGGCTCGCAAGACGGGACCGAAGAGCTTGCCTGGGAACTGGCCACGCGATATCCCCAGGTCGACTACGTCCGTCACCCCTGCGGACAGGGCTGGCAGGCCAGGATCCGCTCGGGCCTGCCCAGGACCCCCGGCCACTTCGTCCTCCTGTGCGACGGCAATCAAGGGTGGTCGGACGATCGGCTGGTCCACAGCTGGCGTTTTCGGCACGACCTGCCACCCCTGGCTCAGCTGTCCCCCCCACCGGCGGTGGTCCCTCCCTTGCGGGGGGGAAATGGTCGCGGCCGCAAGACCTGGTGGCGTCGCCAGTTGATCCATCATCTGCAGGTGCGACCCGCGCGGGATCCGCTCCCCGCAGGTCCCGGCCCCTTGCATCTGGTGCGTCGCGCCCCGCTGGCCGCCGCAGTCGGCCAGGCGGACCCGAGGCAGGTTCTGTGTCGGGAGGCCCTGGCCGGCAAACGGTACCGCGCCGATCGCGGCGCATCGTCCCTGGCGTCGTCACCTGCGGGACACCAGGCGGCGGTGGGGGGCCCCACGAGGTCGCGCGGTTCGGCCGCCGATGTCCGCGCCGCCCTGGATCGGTTAAAACAGGGTGCAGGAGGGGCTTAAGGCCCAGCTCTCCTCTTTCTCTCCCCAAAAGGCCCTGGCATGTCCTGGTGGGTGGCGGTAATCGGCAGCGGCCAATGGGCCCGCGTCCATCTGGCGGCCCTGGCCCGCAGCCCCCATGTGGCCGGCGTCGTCCTGGCCGGCCGCAACGCGGAGACCCTGCAGCAGCTGGCGTCCGAGTTTGCCATCGTCCAGCGGACGACCACCCGGCTGGCCGACGCCTGGGAGGACCCGCGGGTGGGAGTGGTCGACGTGGTGCTGCCCCACCATTTGCACGCCGCGACCACCTGGGCGGCGCTGGAGGCGGGCAAGCACGTGATCTGCGAGAAACCAGGAGCGATCACGCTGGCCGATCTGGATCGGTCCCTGGCGGAGGCGGATTCTCGAGCGGGGAGGTTGCTGATCGTGATGAACGAACTGTACAACCCGCTCCACCACCAGATCCGCCGCCTGGTCGACGAAGGCGCCCTGGGCCGCCCGTTTCTGGTGGTCGAGACGGCCTTTAGCCACCACGATCGTTTCTACCGTGACCGGCAGACGTGGCGAACCCGGCGGGACCAGGCCGGGGGGGGGACCTTGATCGACGGTGGCTACCACATGGTTTACAAACACCTCTTCTGGCTGAGCAGCCAGGGGCGACCCCAATGGGTCACCGCCGATGCGGCTCAACTGGGCGTCGATCCCCAGGGCCGCACGATCGCCGAACTGGGAGAGGATTTCGTTTCGTTCACCGTCGGTTTCGAAGGCCCCCTGCGGATCGTTTCGGCCCACGCCTGGACCCTGGCCGCCGATCCGCTCCGCCCCCGGCAGACCTTCCTGGCCGGGACCGAGGCCACGCTGGACGTCTCGGACGACGATCCGGCCGTGTTGGGGCTGCACCGAGCGGGCCAGTGGGAGGTCGTGGACCTGGCCGCCCCGCCGCGGGGCCGGGCCCAGCGGATGCAGGACTGCCTGCTGGACTACCTCGACGCCCTGGCCCACGATCGCCCCCCGCAACACGGCAGCCTGCAGCTGGCCAGGCAAACGCTCCAGATCATCCTGGGCGTCTACGAGTCCGCTCGGACGGGCCAGCGGGTGATGGTGGGGTGATGGGGGCTAGGGGCTAGGGGCTAGGGGTTAGGGGCTAGGGGCTAGGGGCTAGGGGAGGCGAGGGATCCGGGGTGCGGGATGCGAGATACGAGATGCGGGTGGCGGGCCTTTCCTCACCGCCGGCCGCCATGGTTTTGTTGAGCGGTCCCGGCGCGCCG
>CAYFZZ010000323.1:0-5368 GCA_964347545.1 uncultured Planctomycetaceae bacterium
CCCGCCGGGCCCAGGCTGCCCAGCCCCGCCAACAGCTCGCTCATCTCCCCCGCCGCGTGCGTCTCGCCCTGCTGGCGAGCCGCCTCGATGCCGGTCCGCAGGACCTGGCGAGCGTCCGGGATTTGCTGCAGGCGGACCAGCAGCTGGCCGGCCATGTGAAAAGCCGGCACGTAGGGCGGTGCCTGGCCCATCAGTCGCTCAAAAATCTGCAGGCTCTCCTGCCAGCGATCCTCCTTCTGCAGTTCCAGGGCCAGGCTGTATTGCAGGAACAGGTCCTGGGGATCGTCGGCCAGCAGAGCTTCGATTTTTTCGCGGCGCGAGGGTACGGTCATAACCGGGGCCTGACATGCCTTCAAGCAAGGCGGGGATGATCCGCTTCGTAAGCGGCAATCTTTTCTTCCTGAGCCAGCGTGAGGGCGATGTCGTCCAGACCCTCCAGCAGGCACTGGCGGCGGAACGGGTCGATGGTAAAGGTCAGCGCCAGGCCGTGGTCGTCCCGCACCGTGCACGCCTCCAGATCGACATGCAACACGTACGGCGCGTGGGTGGCGGTCCGCTGGAAGAGGTCTTCCACCACGTCTTCGTCGAAGGTCAGCGGCAACATCCCGTTTTTAAAGCAATTGTTGTAGAAGATGTCCGCAAAGCTGGGAGCGATCACGACGCGGATCCCGTAGTCCTCCAGGGCCCAAGCCGCATGTTCGCGGCTGGAACCGCTGCCGAAATTGCGCCGCGCCAGCAAAATCGTGGCCCCGGCGGCGGCCGGCTGGTTCAGCTCGAAGGCCGGGTCGGGGGACCCGTCGTCCCCAAAGCGCCAGTCATAGAACAGGTACTGCCCAAACCCCGTCCGCTCAATCCGCTTCAAAAATTGCTTGGGGATGATCTGGTCCGTATCGACGTTGGCCCGGTCCATGGCGGCGACCTGGCCCGTATGTTGCCTGAAGGCTTTCATGGTGCGATTCTTCCTGCGCCCCGCCGCGGGGGCGGGCGGCTGATCAGTTACGGTATTCCCACTGGCGGACGTCGACGAAGTGCCCGCGGATGGCGGCCGCGGCGGCCATGGCGGGGGAGACCAGGTGCGTGCGGCCCCCTTTCCCCTGGCGGCCTTCGAAGTTGCGGTTGCTGGTCGAAGCACACCGCTGGCCCGGCTCCAACTTGTCCGGATTCATCGCCAGGCACATGCTGCAACCCGCCTCCCGCCATTCGAAACCGGCCTCGCGGAAGATGCTGTCCAACCCCTCCTCTTCCGCCTGCTGTTTCACCTGCCCGCTGCCCGGCACCACCATCGCGCCCACGTGATCGGCCACGCGATAGCCGCGGACCACGGCCGCCGCGGCCCGCAGGTCCTCGATGCGACTGTTGGTGCAGGAACCGATGAAGACGCGGTCCAGTTGCAGAGCGGTGATGGGGGTGGCGGCACTCAGGCCCATGTAGTCCAAGGCCCGGGCCATACCCTTCCGTTCCACCTCGTCCGCTGCCGTGGCCGGGTCGGGGACCGAGCTGCCCACCGACACGACCTGGCCCGGGTTGGTGCCCCACGTCACCTGCGGCTCGATGTCCGCCGCCGCAAACCGCTCGACCCGATCGTACACCGCCCCCTCGTCGCTGGGCAGCTGCCGCCACCGCTGGACCGCCCCCTCGAAATCGTGCGGAGCGAACTCGCGGCCGCGGAGGTAGGCAAACGTTGTTTCGTCCGGAGCGATCAAACCCGCTCGAGCCCCCGCTTCGATCGACATGTTGCAGATCGTCATCCGTTGCTCCATGCTCAACCCCCGGATCACACTGCCGGTATACTCCAGGCAGTAACCCGTCCCGCCGCTGGCCGTCAGCTGGCCGATCAGGTACAGCACCACGTCCTTGGCCGTGACCCCCCGGGGCAAGTCGCCGTCCACCCGCAGCTCGCACGTCTGCGGTTTGAACTGGCCCAACGTCTGGGTGGCCAGCACATGTTCCACCTCGCTGGTCCCAATCCCGAACGCCAGGGCCCCGAAAGCGCCATGCGTCGAGGTGTGGCTGTCGCCGCAGACAATCGTCATGCCCGGCTGAGTCAATCCCAGCTCGGGACCAATGATGTGCACAATTCCCTGATGCGGATCGTTCAGGTCGTACAGGCGGACGCCGAACTGCCGGCAGTTGTCTCGAAGCGTATCGACCTGCTTGCGGGAAATGGGATCGGCAATAGGGACCGTTCGATCGGTGGTGGGGACATTGTGGTCCGGCGTGGCCACGGTCAGGTCCGGCCGCCGCACCTTCCGCCCCGCCAGCCGCAGGCTCTCAAACGCCTGGGGGCTGGTCACTTCATGGACCAGGTGCAGGTCGATGTACAACAGCGTCTGCCGACCCGGTTCGTCGGACACCACGTGGTTGTCCCAGATCTTTTCAAACAGGGTCCGAGGCCCAGACGCAGGTGGATGGTCGTTGGTCACCATAACAGGCAGGGGGGGATCCGGGGGGCAGGTTTTTCACAGGAGAAAAGGAGCACAGGAGGCCAGGTAGGAAGGCCGGTCGAGTCCGCCGCGCCGAGCGCCCACGGCCGCCCCGTATTATACCGCGCGGTCGCCCGCGGTTGTACGGACGGGCAGGGGAGGGTGAGGCGAGCGGCCGGGGCGGGCCGCCATGACCGCGGGTATTACCGGCCCCTCACGCCGCTCGCTGGGCCGGCGCCGAGCGGGCCAGGGACTCGATCTCCCCGACGCTCAACCGCCGATACGCCGCCGGTTCCCCTTCGGCGGTCGACTCGCCGCGGTAGACCAGCGACTGGGCGTGCAACATGCGGGGCAGGTAGAACCAGCCGCGGTCGAGGTCTTGAGCGGTGACGTCGGCCGAGATTACGACCAGGTCGGTGTGCAGCAGCGAGTTGGCCGCGCGGGCCAAGGTGTCGCCCACGGTGCCCGGCAAGAGTTTGATTCCGCACCCGCTGGCCGCCAACCGCCGGTAGGCCTCTTTCAACGACAGGGGGGGTCCGGCGGGTCGCGCTTCGAAGAGGTCGATCCCCGTATAGCGGATCTGGTCCGGTCCGCCGGCCCCGCGGGCCGCCAGGGTCATCAGCCGCAGGCCGCGGCGGGCATCGCCCAGTCCCAGCTCGACAATCCGCCGCACTCGCCAGCGACGCACGGCCCGGTACAGCACCCGATCGTGGCTGGGTTTGGAAAAGTATGCCAGTTGTAGGTATTCTAAGCGGTTTAACAGTGACAAGAGACTCGCCCTCCCGTGAGCATTGCGTTTCGAGCGTGATTGGCAGCGGGGCCTGCACAAAACATGTCGGCCGGCGGTGGCGGGAAAGTCGAGCCGAATTGTGGGGGGCGGAGCAGTCGTGTCCGCCGGCCCGCCCCGGTCGGTCGGGCCAGTTGTACCAGCTGGGTAGTTTCGCCGAGGAGCAACGAAGATCGTGGTGTTTTGTCCCATCTGGCAAGCCGATTCGGCGGCCGCGGCGGCGTCGGAGGAGGAGACTCACCGGATCGTGACCGCCGCCGCCGAAGGGCTGCTGACGGCCCTGGCCGCAGCGGAACGGCGCAGCGGCGGGTGGGCAGACCAAACGGTGGGCTACGCCCTGGTCGATGCGGCTCTGACCCGTTGCCTGACAAGGCTGGCCGCCACCGGCCACTGGGGACGGGCCAACCAACTGCCCTCCGACCTGCTGTGGAAGATCGCCGGCCCCACGCTGGCCGTGGGATCGTTACAGCATCGAGCGCGGACCAAGCCGTGGGGTTACGCCGGCGACTTCCAGCTGCAGGCGGACATCGTGCTGGACCGCTGTTGCGATCATCCCCTGGGCCGGCTGTTCGACCGCTATTTTTTGAACCAGGCGGCCCCCCAGGCGGTCCGCAATCGCACCCAGCAGGCGGGCCTGGCCCTGGCTGACCACCTGGCTGGGCTGACCAGCGATCCCTGCCGCGTGGTCAGCGTGGGGGTGGGGACCGGGATGGACGTTTGCGGGGGCCTCTCGCTGCTGCCCCCCGACCGCCGCCGCCGAGTGCAGGTGACGCTGTTGGACCTGGACGAAGCCGGCTTGCAGTTCGCTGGCGACCAGATTGGCCAGGTGATCGAGCCCGGTCAGATCCAGGCCGAACGGGAAAATTTGTTCCGCCTGGCTCGGCCCGGCCGCTCGTCCCCCCTCCCCCCCGAGACCCATTTCTTGATCTGCAGCGGCCTGTTCGATTACCTGGAAGACGACGTGGCCGCCGCCACGTTGCAGCGGTGCTGGGAGTGCCTGGCCGCCGACGGCTTGCTGCTGGTCGGCAATTTCGTCCCCCAACATCCGACGCGGGCCTACATGGAATGGATCGGCAACTGGTACCTCCACTATCGCTCGCCCACCCAGCTGGCCGCCCTGGCCACCGCCGCCGGCATCCCGTCGGGGCAGTGGACCATCCAAGCCGACCGGACCGGCGCGGACTTGTTCCTGCGGGGATGGAAGGGGGAGGGCTAGGGGGAAGGCAGAAGGTGGAAGGTGGAAGGTGGAAGGTGGAAGAGTGAAGAGTGAAATGGGAATCCCGGCGCGCCGGGACAGGGAGGGAAGAGGGATGCGGGATGCGGGTTGCGGGACGCGGGTTGCGAGCGTCTGGCAACATTGTTTTTTCTGAGCGGTCCCGGCGCGCCGGGACTAGCCGCCGGTACGTTATTTGCGACGTTTATGCCCTGGGCCACCGGCGGCTAGCGCCTTGCCGCTCAAGGGAAAAACCATTCACCATTCACCATTCACTCTTCACTCTTCCAATACCGGCGGGCGTTGGCGACGTAATGCTGGGCCGCGTGGGCGATCTGCTGTAGATCCTGTTCGTCCAACTGCCGGCGGACCTTGCCGGGCACGCCCAGCACCAAACTGCGGGGCGGTATCTGCGTTCCCTCGGTCACCACCGCGCCCACCCCAATGATCGAATCGCGGCCAATCACCGACCGGTTCATCACCACGCTGCCCATCCCGATCAAAACGTTGTCTTCCACCTGGCAGCCGTGGACGATGGCGTTGTGGCCCACGGTCACCCCGTCCCCCAGGGTGCAGGGACAGCCCTCGTCGGCGTGCAGGACGGCCCCGTCCTGGATATTGGTACGAGCCCCAATTGTGATGGGGGCCACGTCTCCCCGCACGACGGCTTGAAACCACACGCTGGACTCCTCCCCCAACGTGACGTCGCCCAGGACAACGGCCGTGGCGGCGATGAAGGCGGTCTGAGCGACCAGTTCCGGACGAAACGTCACTCGCTCTGCGTCCCCCATCCCGTCACCCCTTTCCCGCTCAAGAATCGGACTCGCCCGCCGGGCCCAGGCTGCCCAGCCCCGCCAACAGCTCGCTCATCTCCCCCGCCGCGTGCGTCTCGCCCTGCTGGCGAGCCGCCTCGATGCCGGTCCGCAGGACCTGGCGAGCGTCCGG
>CAYFZZ010000324.1:0-33057 GCA_964347545.1 uncultured Planctomycetaceae bacterium
TAACAAGCAAAAGCGGACCGCCAGGGGCCACACGATCCCGGGCCCACATCGATCTGGGTCGCGCCGCCACGGGGCAGAACGGTCTGGGGAGTTAGGTGCCGGACCATGAGGACCGCGGATACAATGAGGCGCGTGGGAACCGTGATGGTTTTGGGCAGCTCCCTGCTGGGCTTTGTCGGAGTCCAGCTGCACAACAGCTGGTTTTATTTCTCGACCTACTTCGTGTTCGCCGGAGGGGCAGCCGTGTCGGTTTTTGGCGTGGTGCTGGGATTCCTGCTGCATCGGTAAGCGGGCGAACAGCCGGTCCCGGCCGAAAAAATGGAGGACGCCCGGGCCGGTGACTGTTTCCAACTGCCTCAGGGCGGAACTACACACAGCCAGGCTGGCCCGGTTCCGTTTGCAGCCGCGTATCCTCGTGTTCGTATCCTGGTGCGCGACAGCAGAGAAATTTGAGGACGCCCGCGCCGGTGTTGGCGATCGTGTGCACCTTTCCGGGGGGGATGGCGATGGCGTCGCCAGCGGCGACCGAGCGGACCGCGGTACCGATCTGCATTCGCCCTTCTCCTTCGAGGATGTAATAGATCTCTTCGGTTTGGGGGTGATGATGAGGCAGGGTCGCGGTCGCGGGGGGGAGGCGTGCTTCGGCGAGGCTCTGGTTGCGGATGCAGGAATTGCGATGGGCCAAGAGTTCGCGAATTTCTGAGCCGTCTTGGGTGGTAAAGGGTGTCACGTTGGCGATGTTGACGACGTCCATGGCGAGCTCCGAGTGGGTCTGGCTCGGCGGCCGGGGGCGGTGAACCGGTTGGGGAGGTGGGCGGGGGTTGGGGCGGTGTCAGGGACCGGGGACGGGGGGCCGTGTTACTCGTCTTGCAGAGGGGTGGTCGGCGACGCGTCGCGGGGGGCCCCGCCGCCCATGTTTTCCTGGTGTTTGTCCACGACGCGTTGCAGGTCGAAGGGTTCCGGCAGCTGGCGGCTGCCGTCGGGGTGGGTTTGGGCCAGGACCTCCTGGTAGGCCTGGATCATTTCCATGAGGTCGTCGACCATCAGGTATTCCTCCAGGAGGATGGGGAACTTCGTCAGCACTTCGGCCCAGCGGCGGATACCTTCTTCGAAATATTTCCGCGATGCGGGAAGATCACCGTCGCGGTATGCCTTTTTGGCCAGGTAGATATTCTTGTGAGCGGCGATGGTGTCGGGCGACTGCTCAATCTGCGCTCGCCGTTCCCAGTAACCGTAATTGACCACATCCCGGTACTTTTCGATCATGTCGAACCGCTGCTTCGCGTATTCGTACCGTTCGTTCAGCTGGAGGGCCCTTTGACGTGTGTCTTCGGGCAGCTGTTCGGCCAGTTCCTCCAGCGAGATATTCAGGCGGGTTGCAACCTGGCTGGCCAGGGCGGCCTCCTCGGGACTCCGCTCGGCAGGCGGCGTGTTCCAGGCCGCCAGTTCGTCGGGCGGCAAGTCATCCAGGACCTGCTGTTGGAGGATCTCGCGGAGTCCCCCTTCCAGTTGCCGCAATTCCTCCCGGTATTGATCCCTCAGCTGGCGGAACCGTTCCAGCTGGCTGAGCCGGACGGAGAAGCCCCAGGTGGTGGGGATATCGCGGTCGCCGTAGTCCTGCCATTCCTGAGCCGATAATTCCCAGGCCTGTTTGGCCTTCTCTCCGAACTCACCCTCCTTTTCCACCGCCTCGGCGTATTGCATCTGCTGGCGGGGAGCATCGCAATGCACCAGGAAGGGGTTGATGGTCCCATAGCTGGCCAGGCGATTCAGAATCAGCTTTTCCGCTTCGCGATACCACCACTTACTGACCAGCCAGTTGTCACGCAGCGCTTCGGGGCGCCGGTAGCGTGTGCCCAGCAGCGGATTCTGGTCGCGAGGCGGGGCATGATAGTCGTCGTCATCACGATACATCACGCGGAAGAATTTCTTTTCGTCCGACCGCCCGATTTTGAAGCCCGTGAAGTACGCCAGGACCCGCAGCAGTTTAGGCTCTTTTTCGTTGTAACGGATACCGTTTTTCAAAAGGTTAAATCCTTTGATCACGTAGTGGTAGCGATCTCGATAGTCGTCGAATTCCACCGAGATGTTGAAAGCCACGTTATGTCCTTGAAATTCCCAGACTTTGACAAAGTGTGGCTGCAGGTGGGTGATCTGCTGCAGCGTGGCTCCAAAATTCGTGAAGTCCTCGCGCTCCTTGTAGGCAATCGCGTTAGACCACAGCTTGGTGGTGGCGGCCCCGTGCAGTCCGAAGGTGGCCAGTTTCATGCTGGCGCTGGTCGGATCAATCTGGCCCAGGTTGGCCTCGGTCAGCCCCGCGTCGCGACGAAGCCGCGCCAACAGGCCCCCTTGGGAACTGGTGGTGGCGGGTTGGCTGAGCAAAAAGAGGGGGAACAGGAGGAGGGCAATGGCCGAAAAATAGATGATCTTGCGGACGAAGAGACGTTGGGGATTCATTGCGCCATTTCCCGGGTCTTGAGCATGAAATAGCCGATGATGTAGGCGGCCAGGAGGAACGCCAGCGTCATCAGGGCGTGCTGCAGCAAAAGGTGCCCGTTGATATTATAGCCGTGCGAGAGGTAGCGGACTTCGCTGAACTGTTCGAAGTCGGGCATCAACTTCAGCATTTTGTCCACGAAGGTCACCAGCGCCAGGTCGGATTTCTTGATGACCGTGGTCAGGACGCCCTCGTCGAGTTCCGAGACAAGATTGTTTTGGGTAACGATGCGGTAGAAGGCCTCCAGGGGGCCGCCGCCATAGTATCGCTCGTGGGACGCCACCAGCTCTTTCATGTGTTCGGGATCCAGCACGCTGATGGCGACGTGATCCAGAAATCCACGGTTGAAGCCGAGGATGATCGCGGTGACGGTCAACAACATGGCGATGGGCCCGCTGAGAAACGTGCTGAACAGGAGGGCCAGGCCGGTGACCAGCATCACCTGCAGCCAGATGCCCACCATGCCTTTGAGAAAGTTGGCGGTGTAAGAGGCTTGCCGAGCGCTCAAATAGACGTCGGCCCGGGCCATGCCAAAGTACTGTCCCGGGTTGAGGCACCGCACCCAGACTTCCGTGCGGCCGTCGGGGGTGACCAGCGATTCGAAGAGGTCAATCTGGTTGTCCTGGCTGTCGTACAACTTCCGAGGCACGAGGATCCGGTCGAGGGCGAAGTCTTTTCCCGAGAAAATCTGCTCGCGACTCTCCAGGCCCGTATCCGGATTGCGAACGACGACGCTCCCCTGGATCGGTTCGTCGACCTTGCCTTTATGCGAGCGGTAGACGCGGATCGTCAGTTCCAGCGGCAAACCCTGGGGATAGTCTGCGGCCGTCACTTGTTCGAAAGTCCAGACCGCAGCGGCCAGGGTGTTGCCCTGGATGTAGCTGCGGTAGGAGAAGATTTTTCCGATATTGGTGGCGGTTTCCTTGAATTCCCACGTTTGGGGATTCTTGGGGTCACCGCGGCGGTCGCGGAAGCGGAGCTGGCCGTAGCGCGGCACGCGGGCGACCAGCATGCCCTCGGCGGGTCCCAGCTCGTAGACCAGCCCTCCCTCGGGGCCTGCCGTGGCGACCCACCGCGCCCAGACGGGATGCCGGTGCCCGTTGTCCGTACTGGTCTCCAGCTGCTGAATCGACCGCACCACGTTGACCACCCGCGACTCGGCGTTTCGCTGGACCTGCAGAGCGACGGTTGAACCGGCACGGCCGCGGAGAGCCTCCAGGATGGTACCCCGGGACATCGCGTCTGTGGGCTGGCCGGCGATCTCCAGCACAATATCGCCGATCGCCAGGCCGCTGGCCTCGGCCGCATCGCCCACCTGGACAATCTGGATCCCCACCGCATCCGCAGCCGGTGCGAAATCCAATTCGGGCAGGAAGGCCTCGCCGTCCACGCGGACGTCGTGGCGGTGACGGCGGGCTAATGACGTGGTGCCCTCGTAGACCAGGTTGCCTTGCGTCTGCCGTTCGACCATTTCCTGGGGATCCAGCTGGTGGTGGTGTTGCAGACCCCGCGCCACGAAGATGTAGCTGGCCAGACCCATCAGCCCCACCAGCCCGGTCATCACCAGGCCGAATCCCAGCAGGCGTCCCAGCACGATTTCGCTGGCCCGCACCGGCTTGGTCGTGATGGTGTGAATCGTGCGGTTGCGGATATCCTGGGGCAGGCTGAACGCAGCCGTAAACACGGCGATTGGCAACATGAGGTAGGTGGTCGCCGAAAGGACAAAGTTCAAATACAGTTTGGCCGGCTCGTCCGTGTCCGGGTTCAATTTCCAGCCGGCGAACATGAGGATCGCCGCGAACAGCACCAGGGCGATCCACACCCGCCGCCGGAGCGCTTCCCGGATGGCTAGCTTGGTCAAACCGAGCACGCGGCGGGGAGAGATGTTGATCAAGTCGACGGGGGCCTGCCGCAGATAGTGCCCGACGACCCGCAAACCGCCCAGGGGGCCGTGGCGAAAGGCGGACACCAGGTAGGCCAGCAGAAGGCCGGCGACGGCCACCACGGCAAATGTCGTGGCAAAGGTCTGCAGAGCCGGCCCCAGCCACTGAGCCATCGGGAGAACGTAGTCTTCAACAACCATCAGGGCGGCTACCGGTTTGTCTCTGTGCGAGCCCGTTTGCCGGGCCGCGCCTGACTTTCCTCAACAATGCCCAGGAACAGCTCTTCCAGCGTCGACGTGGGATTTTCCATGGCCAGCAACTCACCGCCATGCCGCTCAATCACGCTCCGCAGCTCCTCCTTGGCCTCGTCGCTCAACCCCGTGCTCCGTACCTGCGTCACGTCACGCACCTTCAGCAGGCTGTCGACCCGTCCCAGCTCTTTGAGTTCTCCCTGGTACAGAATCGCGATCCGATCGCAGACATCCTGGACGTCTGCCAAGAGGTGGCTGCACAGCACCACGGTCTTGCCCTCCTCTTTCAGCTGCAAGATCAGGTTCTTCATCTGCTTGGTGCCGATCGGATCCAGCCCGGTGGTGGGTTCGTCCAGCAAAATCAGCTCGGGATCGTTGATCAAGGCCTGGGCCAGCCCGATCCGCCGCGTCATCCCCTTGGAGTATTCTTTGAGGGGCCGCCGCTGAGCGGTTGTGAGGCCGACCATTTCAATCAACTCGGCCGTCCGCCTCTTCCGCTCGGCCGTCGACATGTTGAACAGCCGACCGTAAAAATCCAAGGTTTCCACCGCGTTGAGAAATCGATACAGGTAGGACTCTTCTGGCAAATATCCAATCCGCTCGTTTTTGGTCACTTCGGTCGCGTCGCGGCCAAAGACCAGCGCCTGACCACTGGTGGGAAACAGCAGTCCCAACAGCAACTTGATCGTGGTCGATTTGCCCGAACCGTTGGGGCCCAGCAGTCCAAAGATCTCCCCCCGGCGGACCTCCAGGTCCAAGGCCTTCAGCGCGCGGACCTTTTGCACTCCCCAAAAATCGCGATAGACCTTGGTCAGATTCCGCGTCTCGATGACCACCTCCCCTGGGGAGCCTGGGGAGGGGGAGACCGGCGATGGGGCAACAGCAGGTTCTTGCATAAGTGGTCCTTGATCGAAGGTGGCTCAACACGCCAGCGGTGCGTAGGCCGGCGGGCTGTGTTAGCTACGGTTTGCTGGCACCGCCGGTTCGCCCAAGAGCCGGTCGGGGGCCGGTCAGTGGGTCCCATTGGGCTCGCCCGCCGCACCGCTGCCGGTGACGCCGCACCGACCGGGGCCCCCGAGGCGGCGGGGAGGATCGACAGGCGCCCCCCTCCCGAAGAAGAGGGTCGCCAGTCAAAAAGTGATGGCTCCCAGAAGCGAATATAAATGGGTTTGAGCACCCCTGCAAGTTGTCGCGGCCGCGGGGCGGCCGCCTTGGGGCGACGAAAATTTTTTTACCCACCCCCCTCGACGGCCGAAGGGCCAGGGCTAGAATATCGGCTTAAATGAGAATGAGTCTCAATTGCAACAGCCTGGTGGGGTCTCCCCGCCCGGCGGAGGGACCCGGCCAACGGGGCCCCGAGAGAAGGAAAAGGAGAAACATGCCCCTTCCCCCCTCGCGAAAACCGGCGTTCACCCTCATCGAATTGCTGGTCGTGATCGCCGTCATCGGCCTGCTGGTCGCCCTCCTCCTGCCCGCCCTGCAGGCGGTCCGCAATGCCGCTCGAGCATCCATTTGCCGCAGCAATCTCAAGCAAATCTGCCTGGCCGCTTTGAACTACGAAGGAGCCAAACGGCGACTTCCTCCCAGTCGTAACGGCGCCGGCGGCTGGTCCGCGCAGGCCGTGCTGACTCCCTTTCTCGAGCAGGGTCGGGTATACGCCGCGATCGACTTTTCACTCTCCTACAAGGATCCCTCGTCGGTGCTGAACGGCCAGAAAATCTCGGGGATTCGGATTCCCATCTACACCTGCCCGGAGGAACCGAATCGGCAGGTGCGCATGACCGGCGATGGGCCTTTCATGCCAATCAATTACGCCGTCAACATGGGCACCTGGTTTGTGTGGGACCCGGTAGAAAAACGGGGCGGCGACGGGGTTTTTTATCCGGAAAGGGGAGTCCGCCTCCGCGAGGTGACGGATGGTTTGAGCCGGACGATGCTGGCGGCGGAAGTCAAAACGTACCAGCCCTATTACCGCAACGCTGCTCAAGCTGCAGCCAGCCTGCCGCTGCCGACCGATCCGGCGTCGGTTTGCGGCTACGGGGGTGAATTCAAGGCCAACACGGGCCACACCGAGTGGGTGGACGGCCGGGTTCATCAAACCGGCTTCACCACCACCTTCGCGCCCAATACCGAGCTGTTGTGCAACGGGGGTTACGATGTCGATTTCAACAACTGGCAGGAAGGCAAGATACCCAACGCTACCGATGCGTTCACCTTCGCGGCCGTGACCGCTCGCAGCCATCATCCCGGCGTGGTCCACGCGGTCATGCTGGACAGTTCCGTCCACCCGATTCGCGACGAGGTAGATCTGGCGATTTGGCAGGGCCTCTCTACCGGCGATGCCGACGACGAATCCGCCCTCCTGATACCCTGACCCTGGCCGGTGCTAGCCAAGCGCTCCCTGGGGGCCCGGTGGGGCGGCTGCCTTGCGGGCGGCCCTGTCCCGCGCCTGGCTAGGGGGTGGGACTGCGGGGGGGCGACCCAGGCCGCTCGACCCCTAAGGGGCGATGCGGCGCCAACCGGGGATTCTGGAGAAGCGGGAGGGCCCGCGGCCGCTCGGGAGAAGACAACCGCGCCGCTGGCGGCCGACCTGGTCCTGGGGCGGCCGGGGCCCCGTCCTTCAAATGGGTCGAGCGGCCGGGTAGGCTGGGATGGGGTCTCCGAGGTTGTGTGACCAGCAGGTGGGAAGCCTGTGGACCGTGCTCGGACTGCACCCCTCCAGCCGCATCTTACGAGTGGTTTTGCCGATGGAGGTTGCTTTCCAGCCAGCAGGTTACGAAGACGCCCTGGCCTTCCTGCTGGGGCGCATCGACTACGAGCGTGTCCCGCCAGAGGGGTACCGCTCGCGGGAATACAAGCTGGACCGGATGCGGGACTTGTTGAGCCGGCTGGAGGACCCCCAGCGGCAGCTGAAGGTCGTGCACATTGCCGGCACCAAGGGAAAGGGGTCGACGGCCGCCATGCTGGCCTCCATCGCCGCCGCGGCCGGGTTGCGGGTGGGGGCTTTCACGTCACCCCACCTGGACCGCGTGGAGGAGCGGATTGCGGTCAACGGCCAGCCTTGTTTGCCGACGCAGCTGGTGCAGCTGGTCGAGGGAATCCGGCCCGTGGTGGAGGCCATGGACCAGGAGGCAGGTCGCTCGACCGCCGCAAGTTCCCCTGCCCGGGGCCCGACCTATTTCGAGCTGACGACGGCCCTGGCCCTGCAGCACTTCGCTCAACAACAGGTCGACCTGGCCATCCTGGAAGTCGGTCTCGGGGGACGGCTTGATTCGACCAATGTCTGCCAGCCGCTGTGCACGGCGATCACCAGCATTAGTTATGACCACACCCGCCAGCTGGGCAACACGCTGGCCAAAATCGCCGCGGAGAAGGCCGGGATCATCAAAGCCGGCGTGCCGGTGGTCAGCGGCGTGACCTCGTCGGCCGCTCGAGCGGTGATTGCGGCCCAGGCGACGGTGCGGGGGGCCCCGCTTCTGCAGTGGGACGAGGACTTTGCCTTTACCTACCATCCACCGGGGGGCCCGGTCGGGTACGAGCCCCATCCGCGATCCGCGCCAGGGGGTGGGGACGACCACCAGAGCGTCAGCAACCACTTTGACTACGTTCAGCGGTCGGGCCCGGCCGAGCGGTCGTTGCTGGGCGTCCCCCTGTCCCTGCTCGGGCGCCACCAGGCCGCCAATGCGGCCGTGGCGGTGACCATCGCGGGTATTCTGGAGCGGCAAGGTTTGCCGTTGAACGAATCGGCCATCCGCCAAGGGCTGGCCACCACCCGTTGCCCCGCGCGGGTCGAACTGGTTCGCCTCCGGCCGGCCATCCTGGTGGACGCTGCCCACAACGTGGCTTCGATCGAGGCCTTGGGAGAGGTGCTGGACGAGTGTTTCCCGGCGGGACCCCGCTGGTTAATCTTCGCCTCCACCGTCGGCAAGGACATCCCCGGCATGCTCGCTCGACTGGTGACCCAGTTCGACCGGATCTTCGTGACGCGGTATGCCAACAATCCGCGGGGCGTGGCGGTGGAGGAGCTGGCGGTGTTGGCCGAGAGCGCTGCGTTGGCGACCGGCGCGCGGACGCAAGAGGTCACCGTCTGTGCCGATCCAGCATCTACCTGGCAGGCTGTTCAGGGGAACGTCCCGCCCGAGGGGTTGCTCTGCGTCAGCGGCTCTTTTTTCATCGCCGCCGAGATGCGGCGTTTGATCCTGGCCCAGGCCCACCGGCCCCCCGCCGGCTGGCCCACACCGGTCGGCGCATCCCAGGCGACGGGTGGTGCGGCCTGAAGGCGGGTCTCCCAGCCTGCCGGGTCCCCGGGGCTTGGGGAGGTGCGTGGCTGGCACCCCTGCATCCGGAGGGGGCGTGGCCCTCCGATCTGGCTGATCGCTACCACCGCTCGGCGGTCGACTTGGGGAAAACCACCACGACGCACCCCCTGACCGCGGGCCAACGGCGAGCGTTTTTTAGTCGGTTGCGTCCGTCGCATCGTTGTCGCCCGTCCGCGGTCTCTGCCGGTGGCGGTCAGGCAGGGGAAAATCTGCGAGAGATTCTCCCAGGGGCGGGGGGGCTTCTGCGAGCGGCCAGGTCCAGCGCGGCTGGGTTCGCCAGCTGGCACGAGGCGCTCCTCCCTGCTCGGCCCGCACCTCCTGCTGAAGACGCTTGATCAGCGCGGCGATGTAGGGATCGACCTCCTCCTCCGCGGCTCGAGACACGCGTGTCAACGCGCCCCGCCGGCAGTCCGGCGGGGTGCCTGCGACTTGGAAAATGTAGATGTGAAAATTAGGAAGCGTCATGACGATACCCCATCCGTAGAGGAATCAGGAAAAGAGAAACAAGAAAAGTTGCCGGTTCCCTCCGTGGTGTCTTGGCTGGTGTGCCACCCGACTCACAAGTATTACGCACGCCGCTGGCCAAACGACGAAAAAATATCGATTTTTGGTACGGGGGTCCCCGCTGCTGGCCTGCCCCCTCGGCCCTGGCCCTTGTTCCCGGCACGGTTTGACCAAAACGCATTCTTTCGCCGGCTGACCTGACCGGCCCGCAGGGGGTAAAGAAGGACCAGTCCGCTGGCAGGTTGGGCCTGCGGCGCGCAGCGTTGCTAGCAGGTGCGTGGCGGCCCGAGCCGTAACGACGGCAGGCCGTTGGCGGGGGGCCGCTTGAAGCAACTTGCCGTGACAGCTCGGCGGGTGGTCTCCGCCGAGCCTAGCGCTGAACCAGCTCGGCCAATTCGGCCTGCAGGTACTCGACGGCTCGCCCCAACTGCACGTCCGCTGCCGGCAGCTCGGCAGCAGCCGGGGACTGGGTGCTGAGCGGGATCCGATCGCGTTGGCGACGATCCGCGGCCCGCTCCTGCTGCTGTTCGACCGTCAACACCACCTCAAACCCCTCGTGGGGACGCACCCCCCATTGGTCAGCGGCGGTGGCGTTTTTCAAACGGTGAATGTTCTGCCCGCTGGGCCGCCAATAGCTGGCCATCGTCAGTTTCAGCAGGCTGCGGTTCCGTTCCAGGGGGATCATTTGCTGCACCGAACCCTTGCCAAAGGTCCGCTGGCCGACGATCGTGCCTCGGTGATGATCCTGGATACAGGCGGCGAGGATTTCGCTGGCACTAGCACTTTCGCCATTGACCAGCACCACCAGGGGAAACCCGTCGAAGGTCCCTTCGGCCCTGGCCAGGTACTGGTCCCGAACGTGCCCATCCCGCTGGCGGGTCGTGACGATGACTCCCTCCCGGACCAGCAGGTCGCAGACTTCCACCGCCGTGTCCAGAAAGCCGCCTTCATTGTCGCGGACGTCCAGGATCAGGGCCTGTAATTTTCCCTCGGCATCGAGTTTTTCCAGGACTTGCCGAAGCTCGACAGCAGTTCGATCACCGAAAGTAGTCAGCCGCACGTAGGCGATCCGCGGATCGGCGCCCAGCAAAAAGTTCCAACCGCCGTCGGCACGGCGTGTGTCGCCCAGCACCGATGCGACGGCGATTTGGGATCGGATCACGACCAGGTCCTGGGGTTCCGACTCCCCGGCATGCATCACGGTAATCGTGACCGGTTTGCCTACGGGGCCGCGTATCCGCTGGACGGCGGCCGCGTAGAGTTCCCCCTGGACGGGCTGCCCGTCGATGGCCAGGATGCGATCCCCGCTGCGCATCCCCGCGTCGTGCGCCGGATGGGGCGTACCCACGATCGTGTCCACGACCACGATGTCTTTCGTTTCCCGATTTTGTTCGACGCGAATCCCAATCCCGCTGAACTGCTGTTCCAGTTCCGAAACATAACGTTCCTTCAGTTCCCGAGTGACGAAGTTCGAGTAGGGGTCATGTTCCTGAGCCATCGCCGTGACGGCTGCGTCGAACAGTTTTTGGCGGTCGATGTTCTCCAGCCCCCGTTGATGGATCGTGTTCATGGCTTCTACGAAGTAGCGGCCGTAGGGGTGCTGGTGCACTTCGCGGTAACAGACCAGGGAGACCAGCGTTGCGAGCCAGAGGAGGTTGAGATTGGTGCGGGTCATGGGGCGGGGGCCGAGATCAGGGGCCGCGGGTGTACCGAGAGAGGCTCCAGGGATCGGAACTGCGTTCCCTTTCAGTATATCCCCTGGCGGGAGGAGGCCCAGTGTCAGGCGGTCGCCGCAGGAGAGGCAGAGGGAGCGGCGCGGGTCGCAGCGGCGACCAGCAGCAGCCAGGCCAGGATCAGAGACAGGCCGCCGGCCGGCACGATTGCCCAGTGGCCGACGTGTCCGGTGAGGGCGATCAGGCTGAGTCCCCCGCTGAAGAGGAGGATGCCCAGCACCAGCAGCCACTGAACGGCGGCGGTCCATGGCGAGCGGAAGGGGGCCGGCCCCATGGCCAGCGCCAGGAGGGCCACCGCGTGGACCAGCTGGTAGCGAACGGCCAGCTGGGCGCTGGTCACGCGACGTTCGCAGACCGCCGGGGGCAACCCGGCTGCCTGCAGCTGGTTTTCCAAGCCGTGAGCCGCGTAGGCCCCCAAACAGACACCACTGGCGCCAAACAGGGCCGCCAGGCTCAAACCAAGTCGCGGATTCACAGCAGGTTCCGGCTACTGACTGACGATGCCCAGTTTTTCCTCTTCCTCTTCCTGGATGATAATCCGGGGAGTGACCATCATCATCAAGCTTTGCGTTTCCACACCGATACCGACGTTCTTGAACAGCCGGCTGACGTAGGGAAGCTTGCTGAGGAAGGGTGTGCCGCGTTCCACCCGCGATTCGCGCAGCCGCTTGATCCCGCCCAGCAGCACCGTGCCGCCGTCGGGCACACTGACCGTGGTCGTCACCGTCGTGAACGCGAATTCGGGCAGCTGCAGCGTCGTCCCCTCGGCCACGGTTTTGGTCTCGAGTTTCGTTTCCCCGTCTTCATCGGTGACGGGCACGGTCGTGGTGGTTTGGCTGCCGTTGAAGGTGAATTCTTTGACGTCCTGGATCTCGCTGAAGAAGGGAACCAGCGTCAAGCGGACGAATCTTCGGTCGGGCGAAATGACGGCTTGGACCGACAGCGTGGTCCCCTCGGCCAACACCACCACCACCGGGGATTGGGCAGCCGCAAAGTCTCCCACCACCGGTATCACGCTCAACACAAACGCCTGTTGGACCTGATCCGAGATCGAGGCCGCCTGCCCGTTAAACAACGTCACTTTGGGAGACTGCATCACGTTCGAACGGGTATCTCCCTGCGCGGCACGCATCACGAAAAATGCCTCGATGTCGCTGAGGATGGCAATCCCGAAGGTGGTGGCAAAAGCGGGGTCAAAGCCGCCGAAGGCGGGCAGAGCCGGGAAGTTGCCTTGCCGCACCTGGATATCTTGAAAGCCATAGTTGAAGGCGGTTTGCTGGGTGGGGTCGGTAAACAGGTACTGGTTGCCGGGTTGAGAAACGGCGCCCGTGGGAATCCCGTTTTGGATGTCCAAACCCACGGTGGCGCTCGGCCCCGAGTCATCCAGGGGGAGGTTGGCCTGGTTGTCGGGAATGTTGAAATCGAAGTCGATCCCAATCTGCTCGAAAAAGCTGTCATCCAGCGTAATAAAACGGACTTCGATGGTGACCTGCAGATCCTGCAGACGGCGGAGCTGGTCCAAAAGGTCGGCGATCTTTTCGTGGATTTCCTGAGTCTGACTGATGACCAGGCTGAGGTTGGTTTCGAACTCGGCAATTGTGCCCTGGCCACCGACTTCGTCCCACGAGTCGGGTTCGATGGTCTTGGTGATCAGCTCGATCAGAGCGTCAAAGTCGGCGGACCCAGTTCCGTTGGGCCGTCCCGTGCTGAAGCCCGGATTGGTGTTTTGAGCCAGGGCGCCCTCCGGCGTGGCGGCGCCGTTTTGGGCCAGCCCGATGACCGGCGGTGTCAGGCTGCCTCCCCCTCCCATATTGCCGTTGGTCACGTCGTATCCGCGGGCCAGGGCGATGGGCAGCCCCAGGCGATCGTGGGGCACAAAGTCGGGAATGGGAATCACCAGGTCCGCCACGTTGTAGGTCTTGGGATAGACAGTCCGATCCCGCAACTGATCGCTGGTGATCTTCAGCACCTCGTTGGTGACCACGTAATTCAGGTTCAACGGTTGCAAAATCAGCTTCAGCGCGCTACGCAACGAAATTTCCTGGCTCAGGTCAATCGACACCGGTGTCGAAGGATGCACACCCTCCTCGGCCAGGCCCTGGGGATCGAGATAAATGTTGATCCCGGCCACCGTCTTCATGTGCTCGATCACCTCCCCCAGGGGGGCCTCGTTAAATTTCATCGAGACCGGCGTGGTCAGTTTCCGCTCGATCTCCACTTCCGCCGGGTGGCGTTCGCGGAGGCGGTCCCCCGCATAGCGCTGGCGGCTCAACGACAGTTCCTCCCAGTTTTCGGCAAACCGGATCGGGTTCCGGTCGTCAAAGGGGACCGCGGCGGTTTCGGCGTTGTGGAGGGCGGCCCAGACGCCTTCGTCCTTGTCCGCCTCCAGCTGGCGGTTGTTCATCACCCGCCGGAAGAAGCGGATTTCCTGCCACATCTGGGTCACCACCGGTTCGTCCGGTGCCAGGTCGCGAGCCTCGCGGGCCTTCGCCTCGGCCTCGTAAAACCGCTCGTCATCCCGCAGCTGGTTGTACTCGTCCACCAAGGTCGCCACGCGCTGCTGAACCTCGACTTTATAATCCCGGGACCGTTGCAAGTCCGCCAGGACCTCGGCATTCCGCTGCTCGTTTTCAATCTCGGCCCGATGTTGCTCGATGTACTTCTCCATTTCGGCAATCATGCGATCGACGCGGGCCAGCAGGATCTGTTTGTCCTTGCTGTTCAGCTCGGACTCGTCCACCATCGTGCGGGTCTGCTGCAGATTTTGCAGGGCAGCCAGCGGGTTGTCGGTGCGCTGATCGAGGGCCTGCCGCGACTGGCGAGCCACCTCGGCGGCGACGATTCGCTTCAGCCGTTCCTCGGCCTCCCCTGCCTCCTGCAACAAGTTCGGGTTGGTCGGGGGGATGGGCTGAGCCGGGTGGGGAAGCAGCTCCTCAGCTCCCTCGTCGGGGGCCGCTGGTCCCGGAGGGAGGGGCAGCGAGGACGCGGGATCGCCGGCAAGGCCCGTCCGTGGATCCCCGAAAGGGGCTTCCGCGGCGGGGAGCGTTCCTGAGGCCAGGCGGTTGAAGCTGGGATCGTGGGGCGGCTGGTGCAGCGAATGTTGCACCGTGCCTGGGGCGGCCGCCAAGCTGGCGGGGGCGGCATCGCCACCCCGCTGCGGCGGAAGCATACGCCGGATGTCGGCGGCAAGTTTTGTGGGCGAGTCTTCCTGGGGCCCGTAAGCTGCCCCCAGGGCGGCGGCCCGGCCGTGCAGGCTGATGGCCGTCTGCAAGTCCCCCCGAGCCAACGCCGCTCGGGCTTGCCGCAACCATTGCAGAGCCTGTTCCTTCTGGCCCCCGCGGGCCTCCCCGGCAGAAGCCTCGGACGGGGTAAACGGATCTTGCGGAGGCTGGGTCTGACGAAATCTTAATTGAGCGACGCTGGCCGTGTGGGCCATCCAGGCGGCAGCCTGGCCGGGCGCGGCGAGCACCGATGGCCGGTCATACCCCAAGACGGCCAGGCAGAGAGCCGCCGCCAGCCGGAGCCAAATGGGGGGCGAGCAATTTTTGCGATGCGGTGACGGGTGGTACTTCGTGCTGGTCATAATGGTTGAGCAACGCGCGCTGTGAAAGGAAGTGTGATGCCTTGGCGGACAAAACACTGGTGAATTTTGCGTACTGGAACTGGTTTGTCGTTCCCCCAACGGCAAGATTCCCGGACCATGTGTCTCGCGAAAGGTAGAGAAGAGGTCGCGTAATTACTGGTCGCGGTGCGGCGCGTCAAGGGCAATCGCCGCCGGAGGAGCGGAACCAGCCGTTCCACCCACGCGCCGCTCAGGGAGGATCGTACCCACCGGGATGCCAGGGGTGACAGCGGCAGATCCGAGCCACGCCGCGGAGGCTGCCCCGCCAGGCACCATGCTTGCGGACGCTCAGCCGAAAATACTCGCTGCAGCTGGGATGAAACCGGCAGCGGGGGCCCAGCAGCGGGCTGATCAGGATCTGATAGCATCGCACCCCCAACAGCACAGCCAGCGCGGGGAGCTGAGCGGCCCTGCGGGCCAGGCGGCAGAGCTTGTGGGCCAAACGTTGCATCAGGAGGAAAACCACCGGGCGGGAGACCTCGCAGGGATCTGCCCCGGAAAAAGTTCGCGCAAAAGTTCGCTCAGGGATCCGAGGAATCGGTTTCACGTTCGGGCAGGTCCAACTTGCGGGCCACCCTGCGGGTCAGGCTCAGCAGGGAAGGGACGATGCGTTCCCAGGAAGGCTCGGCACCAGGCCGCGGAATCACGACCCAGTCGGCGCCCGGCGGCAACCGCTGCAGGTGGCAGCGAAACGCTTCCCGCAGCAGTCGCTTCCAGCGGTTCCGGCGGACGGCACCGCCGACTTTCCGAGAGACGGACAGCCCCAGACGGGGATAAGGCAGTTGGTTTTCGCAGCCGTACACCAGCAACGTTTCGTCCGCGGCCGACTTGCGGCGGGAGTAGATGCGGCGGAAGTCGGCGTTCCGCCGGATGCGAAACTGTGGTAGCAGCCGCTGGCCGGACATCGGGGTCATCTTTCGCGAGCGGGGACGGGCTACCACTTCAGATCCCGGCGGGGTGGATTCTGGTATTGCTGGTCCAGCCGCCGGACAATCTCCTGGCCATCCTGATCCAGTTGCTCGGGTAACACGACTTGGATCTCTGCCAACAGGTCGCCGGGGGGTTGGGACCGCACGCCGTGACCCTTGATCCGCAGCCGAGCGCCGCTGGAGGTGGCCGGCGGCACGGTCAGGGTGATCACACCCGTCGGCGAAGGGATTTCCACCTTGGCTCCCAGGGAGGCTTCGGCAATGGAAACCGGAACGCGCAGCTCCAGGTTGTTTCCGCTCCGCCGAAAACAAGGATGAGGACTGACCCGGACCGTGATCAAAATGTCGCCGCTTTCTCCGGTACCCTCCGGGGACGCCTCCCCCTGACCGCGGAGACGAATGGTCTGGCCGTCGTCGATCCCTGCCGGGATTTTGACGTGAATGTTCTCAATCCGGTTGTCCGAGCGACGCACGCTGATTTGAGCTTCGCCGCCCATGACCGCCGAATTGAAAGGAATCTTCAGCTCGTGCCGGATGTCACGGCCCCGCATCCGCCGTGGATGCGGACGCGGTTGCCCCCGGCGGACTCCGCCAAACAAGTCCTCAAACGACCTGGCCCCGCCCCCCCCACTCCCAAACCGCTCGCCAAAGAACTGGCTGAAGTCAAATTCGAATCCGCCCGGGGCCGAACCGGTAAAAGGTTGAGCACCCGGACCGCCGGCACCCATGGACTCGAACGAGCTGCCATAGCGATCGTACAGCTCCCGCTTCTGCGGGTCCTTCAGCACCTCAAAAGCGTGCTGGACCTTCTGAAACTTTTCCTTGGCGGTCTTGTCGTCGGGATTGAGGTCCGGATGGTGTTTGCGAGCCAGCCGGCGATAGGCCTGTTCGATATCGGCTTGCGAAGCACCGCGACCCACTTCCAGAATTTTGTAATAATCTTCCTGCATGCGTCGTCCGCCAGGATCGCGGACTACCCCCGTCGTTACTTCAGCGGCCACCAGACAGGGGATCATTGTACGACCGGCGGTGATGCGGCTTCAAGTTCACCGGGGGGCCGCGCGAAATCCGCGGCAGGCACGGGATGCGGATCGCCTACGAAAACCAGCCGAGTGATTTTCGCGAGGCGCGAGCTGCCTTTCCCCGGTGGCAACGCTGGCTGTGGAGCGTCGAGCCCTGGGGTTACTTTGCCCTCGCCAGCATCCCACCCGCCTGCCTGACCGCGGCTTTCGAAAACCGATGGGGCCTGGCCGCAGGACTGGTCCTCACGGCCGGCTGGGCCGTCTACCAGGTCTGCGGGAAAGGGCGGAATGACCAGGGCACGACCCGCCTCCTGCGGCAGATGACCGTCGTCCTGGATCGGGAATTTTTGCGGGTCGAGATTGAGCACGGTTGGACGGAGCGCGACTGGTCGCTGGTACGGGAAATTCGAGAAACGAAAAAACACCTCCTGGTGTTCGTCTCCCCGGTCCATTGCTATCCCATTCCGCGGGCCGCGTTCTCCTCCCCAGCCCAGCTGGCCGCCTTCCGCCAGCAACTCGGTCAGCGGGTCGCTGCCCATCGCCGTGGGCCACCTCCGCCGTCTCCCCCTCCCCCGCCTCAGAGCCCGGCGGCGGAAGGGGTCCCAGGCAGCGAGACGCGGGAGGTGGCCTTCCAGAGCAAGCCCCGCGATATTCTCAACGCGTATCAACGCGCGGCCGTACCCACCCGCTGGCGGGCCAACCCCCGCGGCTCGATCGTGGCGGCCATCCTGGTGGCCGCTTTCAGCCTGGTGCTGCTCAGCGCCTGCCGCCCCCAGGCCGGCCTGTTATGGGCCCTGTCCGGTCTGCTCGCCTTTCTGGCCCTCTTCCTGCTGTCCCTCCTGGCCCTGGAACCGTTGTGGCGGATCCGCCAGGCAAAATTCCTGGATCCGATCGACCTGCAGCCCCAGCGGCTGACTTTGGCACCCGACGGGATGCACATCGAGGGCGCCGGTCACCGTCGCTTTGCGAGCTGGCGGATGATCAGCCGCGTGGAAGCCGATCCCCGCGCGGTGGTGTTCTACGACCTCCGGCCGCTCAGCTACTGCGTTATTCCCCGGACGGCCTTCGCCAGCTGGGAAGCGGCCCGCGGCTTCACCCGCCTGGCAGCCGCCTATCACGCCGCCCTCACCACCGTTCCCCCTCACCAGCTGCCCGCAGACCACCCCGGCGATACGGAAAATCCCTACCAACCCCCCGCCGCGATGTAGGTCCTGCGAGCGGGGGCCGCGAGCGGGGCGAGCGGGGCGAGCGGGAGGGGCGAGCGACCTATAATGCAGGCAAGGATCCGATGCCCCGCCTGGTCCACGCCGCTCAGCCACATCCCCCCCAAGAGGGCGCTGGGCCTGCCGACCCACGCAAGGCAAACATCCCCACCCCACCCCCGCTTGGGAGACCGCGATCTTGACCTCCACCCGGCTCCTTTTCCGTTCCGTCCTGACTGCCAGCCTGGCGGCCACCGCCCTGCTGGTGTCGGTCGCCGCCGCCCCGCCCTCGGGGGGCGAATTTCGCTTGTCGGTGGTGGACCAGCAGACCGGAAAGCCGCTCGCCTGCCGAATCCATCTGGCCAATCCGCGAGGACTGCCTCAGAAGGCACCGCGGCAGCCGTTTTTGAAAGACCACTTTGTGTTTGACGGATCGGTCACCCTCGCGCTGCGCGAGGGCAACTATCGGTTTGTGGCCGAGTGTGGTCCTGAGTACCAGACGCGGGTGGGCCACTTCACGGTCAACCGGTTCGCCAGTGATCAAAAAACCATTAGCATGCGCCGGTTTGTCGACATGGCGAAGGAAGGATGGTGGTCAGGTGACATGTACGTGAACCGGGATCTGCGTCAGCTGGAACTGTTGATGCGGGCCGAGGACCTCCATGTCGCTCAACAGCTCACCTCCCTCAACGCCGCTCAGCGGCGCCGGCGGGACCCGCAGGACGGTGCGGCCCTGGTGGCGTTGGACGATTCACGTTTCTACGGTCCCCGGGCCAGCCGCGATGTGCGGGCCGGGGGAGGGTTGTGCTATTTCCCGCTGGCAGAAGTCCCCCCCCTCTTGGCTGGCGAAGAACCGCGGGAGGCGGAAGCCGCTTCGGCCATCCAGCTCGCCCGCCAGCTGCGAGCCAGCGGCGAGGTGTGGATCGAAGCGGACACGACCGGTGCCTGGGACCTGCCCGTCTGGATCGCCCACGACCTGCTCGATTCGGTCCGCCTGGCCGACCAGCGGTTTGGCCGCCAGCGTTTTTTTCCGGAAAAGATGGGGCAACGGCCGCCTGAGGGGGCCATTTACGAAGGGCCCCGCGGGGCCGGTCGCTGGGCCGAGCACGTTTATTACCAGCTGCTGAACTGCGGGTTCCGCATCCCTCCCACCGCAGGCAGCGGCTCGGGCGATGTCCCCAATCCGCCGGGCCACAACCGGGTGTATGTCTACTGCGGCGAGTACTTTTCGTACGCGAAATGGTGGGAAGCGTTGCGGGCCGGGCGGGTGGTGGTCACCAACGGGCCCCTCTTGCGACCCTCGGTGGAGGGACATCCCCCGGGCCACGTGTTTCGCACTGATGCCGGGACCGTCCGCCGCCTGCAAATCGACTTGCAGCTGGCGACCAAGGACAAGATTGAGTACCTCGAGCTGATCCAGAACGGAGAACTGGCCGCCACGGTGCGGCTGGAGGATGACGCTGGGCGGGAGGGCCGTCTGCCGTTCCTGGAATTCGACGCCAGTGGCTGGTTCCTCGTGCGGGCCGTGACCGAAGCCGCCGGAACCTATCGCTTTGCCACCAGCGGTCCCTACTATGTCGAGATCGGGCCGGCCCCGCGATGCAGCCGCCGCGCGGCGGAATTCTTTCAGGCGTGGGTGGCCCAGCGGCAAGCACAGATCACGAAAATGGGAAAGGCAGCGCCGCGGGGGGCAATCGAGGAGCAGCGGTGGGCGGAAGCGTTCTGGAGCCAGCGGGTCGAGATGGCCAACGCCGACTGAGCCCGGTTGGCCGTCAGACCGCGTCGCGGATCGCCGTCTGCCGGGCTGCCTGGTGGGCCATCTCCTGCAACAGCCGCCGCCAGGCGGGGGGGGCGCCGGGGGTGAGCCGGCCCAGGACGCGGGGGGTGCCCGTGCCGGTAATCGCGGGCTGGTTGGCAGGCACCTGGTCGATGCACAGCAAGGCCAGAGCGGCCACGGCCGTGGCCTCCAGCACGCTGTCCGCCGGACCGTGGGCAGAGCAGCGGGTCAGCGTGTAGTCCGCCAGACGGGCGCCGACCTCACGGAGCAGCAAGCCGTTTTGCTGGCCGCCACCGACAATCCATACCTCGTCGGCACGGGGCTCGCCGGCCAACCGGTCATCAAACGCGAGTCGGATCGCGTCGGCAATCAGGTGGGTCGCCGTGCACAGCAAGTCGCGGATGGACCAACCCGCTTTGACCGCCATCTCGACCGTCTGATCCAGTTCGTGGTGGGGGCGGACCCCCAGGGGATGCCACCGCGGCGGCGGACGGCGAAAATAGGGATCCTCCAGCCAATGGTCGATCAAGTCGGGGATCCGGCGTCCCTGGACTGCCAGCCGCCCTCCCGGGTCGTGGGTGAACTTTCCTTCGCTGAGCCGGCTGGCCAGCTGGTCCAGCAATAACGTGCCCGGGCCCACGTCGAAGGAGAGCACGCTTGGCGGGGATCCGGCGTTCCGTCGGGCAGGCAGGTAAGTCAAGCGGGTGGTGCGGCCCAGGTCCAAAAGGACCCGCGCCCGGCGTGGCTCGCGCAAAATCATCCACAACGCCAGGGCCGTGACCGGCCCGCCCTGCCCGCCAGCGGCCAGATCACCAGCGGGGAAGGCGTCGATCACGCACAGTCCCGTCCGCTCGGCCAGGCCCGCGGCGTCGCACAGCCCGACATACCCGCCCTGGCCCGGCGGCGCGAGGTGCCACAAGCCGCAATCATGGACCCCGACCGCCGACACCTCCTCCGCGGTGCACCCCCTGCCCGCCAACAGCTGTCGCACCAGGTCGGCTTGAATCTCGGCCAGACCGGCGGCGATCAGGCCCGCATCGCCCGGACGTTCCACCCGGCCGGCCAGGAGATCGTCAAAGCGGGCCGTGACCTCGGGCGGGACCTTCTTCCGGCCGTCGCCCAGCAACTCCAGGCCAGCGTCCAGCCCGCGGCCACGGGCCTGCACCAACGCCCCGGCCACGCAGCGACAATCGCTGGAAACCTGCAGTCCCAGCAACCGTCGCTCAGCAGGGAGAGCCGAGGGGGGGGACGAGTTGCGTAGCGGCAAGACCCGGTTCAACGCGGTTCTCCGTGCAGCGTCACAAGGGGACGACCGGGCAGCGAACGGCGGGGCTAGGCCACCAGTTTCACCGCCTGACTGGTCCGCACGCCCGCCACAAATTCCTCGAAAATCCGCTGGTCCAAGGCCGACGCCGAGTCGGCTTGGGGATGAAACTGAGTGCCGATGGCAAACCAGTCCTCCATCACGCTTTCTAACGCTTCCACGACGCCGTCCGGCGCGGTTGCGGTCACACGAAAACCTGCCGCCACGTCGTCAATGGCCATGTGATGCAGGCTGTTGACCCGTACCTCACCGTCGCCAAAAACCCGCTCCATCAATGACCCCGCCTGGACGACCAGGCCGTGACGATGAGCGCGGTCGAGCGGATCCTGGTGGGGGAGGGCCTTCGGTAAATCCTCGGGGATGTGCAAGAACAGCGTGCCCCCCTGCTGGACATTTAACAGCTGCATTCCCACGCCGATCCCAAAGACGGGTAAACGTCGAGCGGCGACCAGGCCCATCAGCGTGCGGTCGAACCGCTCCCGCCGATCGTCCAACGCGCGGACCGTGGGGTGAGTCATGTATCCGTCGTTGACTGGGTTCAAATCGGCACCCCCCACGAACACAATCCCCTCCACCAGATCCAACAGCTGTTCCAGGGCGTCCCTGTCGACCAGAGGGGGCAGGACCAGCGGCACGGCCCCCGCACTGCTCAGCGCGTCGTAGTAGCCGTCTGCCAGGAAGGAAAAAGCGGGAGCGCCATTTTTACCCGTGCGGTAATCGGCGTTCACAGCAATCAGCGGTTTGGTACCCATAACGTTCTCCTTGTGGGTTTTCATCCAGAAGCCCCGCAGGCAATGCCCAGCGGTCTGGCCAGAAAAAGATGTCGCTCGCCCAGACCGATCCCCAAAAGGCGACCTGCCGAACGCTCTGCAGCCCTAAACTGCGGGGCCTCTGGTACCGGCAAGAGGACCAGCATCAAGCGACAGTCACCACCATCCGCGTGGCAACCTGTGGGAGAGCAAAAGCCTTCGGCCGGCAAGCGCGACAAATCGGCATCCCAGCCCGACATCCTTATCCGACGGCTCGAAACCTCCTTGACCAGCGCTGGCGCGCCGACCCGCATAGAGAACGTAAGTCGTTGGCTAAAGGTACGTACCAGCACATGCCAGACAAGCCTTTTCCAGGCTCACCGCGCATTTTGCGTGACCCAGGCCCGCCCGCCACAACATGTTGTAGATCTATGCTCGCCGATGTTTCCCGAGGGCCGGCCGGTGGTGCTTTGCGGGACATGGTGCTTTGCGGGACCGGCTTTGCGGGACAGGCAACCATGAGCCAGGACCGGCTTTGCGGGACAGCCAACCATGAGCCAGGGGCCCGCCGGCCAGGCGTCGCCCCGCCACCGGCCAGCCATCCGGCCCGCAACCACCCGCAATTTCCCCTTCCCCCGCCCAGCGGGCGGTGGGCGGCTGGTGAAGGCCGCGCCGAGCTGCTTATGATAAACGGGTTCCCGAGGGCGGCAACTCCGACCCCTGCCGCTCGCCCCTCCCCCACCCCATCCTCCCATGCTGTTCCAGCACGTCTGTCTCGAAGCGTTCGGTTACCTGCTGCCTGAGGAGGTGGTGACGACGGAGGAGCTCGAGCGGCGGTTGGCACCGCTCTACCAACGATTGCGCCTGCCGGAAGGGCGGTTGGAGCTGATTACGGGCGTCCGTCAACGGCGGTTCTGGCCCGTGGGCATGCCTCCCAGCGAGGCGAGCGTGGAGAGTGGCGAACGCGCGATTCGAGCTGCTGGCATGGATCGCCGGGAAATCGGGGCCTTGATCCATGGTTCCGTTTGCCGTGACCATTTAGAGCCCGCCACGGCCTGCAGCGTGCATCATCGCCTGCAGCTGCGGTCAGACTGCCAGGTCTACGACCTGTCCAACGCTTGCCTGGGCCTGCTCAACGGCATCCTCCAGGTGGCGGGGATGATCGAGCTGGGCCAGATGCGGGCGGGGCTGGTGGTGGGTACCGAGAGCAGCCGGTCGCTGGTCGAGACGACGATTGAACAATTGAACCGGGACTCGTCGCTGACGCGGCAAGACATCAAGTCCGCTGTCGCATCGCTGACGATCGGTTCCGGAAGTTGCGCGATCCTCTTGACGCATCGTGATCTGTCCCAGACCGGCAATCGTCTCCTGGGAGGCGTGGTCACGGCGAACACGAAATTCCACCGCTTGTGTCACAGCGGCCAGGACGAAGCGGGCGGCGACGCCATGCAACCTCTCATGCAAACCGATTCAGAACAACTGATGGCCGAAGGGATCGCGACGGGCGCTGCCACGTTTGACGCGTTCCTGCAGGAATTGGGCTGGACGCGACAGCAGGTCGATAAGACGTTCTCCCACCAGGTCGGTCCCACCCATCGCCGTCTCTTGTTCGACGCGCTGCAGATCAACGACGCCCTCGATTACCCCACCGTGGAATTCTTGGGCAACACCGGCAGCGTCGCCTTGCCCCTCGCGATGGCTCTGGGGATCGAACAGCAGCGACTGGACCGCGGCGACCAGGTGGCCCTCTTGGGAATCGGATCGGGGATCAATTGCCTGATGCTGGGGGTGGACTGGCAACGAGCGGCGGGGCGGGTGGCGGCGGGAGACGTGTCCGGCGGGCGGGCATCCGTGGCGGACCCTCCTGCCCCCCAGCGGCCCTCCGCCTGCCAGCCTGGCTAGGCCCGGAAACCGCGTCGAGTCAACAAGCGGCCAGCTCGCCGGCACCCCAGGACCCGCTCGACGACCAACCCGCTCAGCCCCGACGACCGCTGCAGGTCGGCAGGCCCCCGGGTGTCCCGAGCGGACTTGTCACGGGCCTGCCGGACCAGGACCGTCGGGTCCGGTCCTCGGAATCGGCCAGATCGTGGCAAGCGACGAAACCGGTTGCATCCAGGGAATTTGCGGCAAAACGGCCCTCACGCCACGTCCCGCCCGCACCGGACCCAGACGGCGGCGGCCCACCGCCCCGGAGAGGCTCGATTTGCTTGCATATCCCATAAGCCATAATTACGATAAGAGCTAAGTCCCTCCCGGTCTTCTGCCGACGGGGGCGGTTCTGTTCAGAGCAGAGGAATGATCATGGCCCGGAACATCTTGTCGCTTTCAATTTCGCTCGTCTCGCTGCTCGCCTGCACCCTGCTGAGTACCGATTTGTCGGCCGCCAAGCGTGGTGCCTCCCACGGGGAAGCTCAGCAATCCGTGACCGAAGCCCTCCAGCGGGAGATTTACGGGCTGGACCAGGAGCGGTCCGCCCTGCTGACCCGCGCCTTGCAGCAGGCACCGGACTACAAACCGGCCCGCTGGCACCAGGGTTACGTGGAGATCGACAGCCAGTGGGTGCGGGTCGACGACGTCCCGGCGGTCACCGCTGCGGACAACCGGCTGAAGCGGTATCACCATCGCCGTGGCGAGGCGGCGGACACGTTGGACGGGCAGCTGGCGCTGGCCAACTGGTGCCGGCGGCAAGGGTTGCCGGACCACGAACGAGCTCATTTGACGCGGGTGCTGACGATCGACCCGGATCACATTCAAGCTCGCAGTCGGCTGGGATTTGTCCGGGCAGGGGACGAATGGTTGTCTGCCGAAGACGTCTCGCTGGCTCGAGAGCGCAACGAAAAAACCCGAGCCGCGCTGGCCAGCTGGCGACCCAAAATCGAAGCGCTCAAACGCCAGATGCACAGCCGCAGCCCGAGGCAGCGTGAGTATGCTCGGCAGCAGTTGAGCGAGATTGAGGATCTGTCCGCAATCCCCGCTCTGGAAGCGGAGTTGGCGGTGGAGAGTGAGGACCTGGCGGGACTGGTGGTGGAGGTGTTGGGCCGTCTGCAGGGCCAGGAGGCCTCCCTCTCCCTGGCTCGCCTGGCGGTCTTTTCGCAGTTCGCCAGCGCACGGAACTCGGCTGCCGAGCAGCTGCGGGACCGGCCGCTGGAAGAATATGTCCCCACCCTCCTGGCCGCCCTGCAGACGCCCATCCAGACTCAGCGAGAAGTCCTCCAGGGCCGGCGCGGCCGCCTGCTGTACCGCCACATCATGTTCCGCGAAGGCCAGGACGATCACGAGATCGCTCGGCTGGAAACCAGCTACCAGCGGGTCGCTTTGCCCGGCGGCAGTCGCCGCGACACGCTCCGCCGGACGTTGGACGATGTCCGCCAGCGTGCGGAGGAACGGGAAGCGGATGTGGCTCAGGCCAACCAACAGACGGCGGATCTGAACAACCGCCTGATGCACGCCCTGGAAGTGGGCACGCGGATGAACTTGTTCAATTCGCCCGAGCAGTGGTGGGCCTGGTGGAACGAACACAATGAAGTCTTTATCAGCCGGGCCAAGCCGATTCGCGAAACGGTGCAGACGGAACAGGTGACGGTGGTCGATCGGGCTCCGCTGGCCTCCGGACCGATCGGAGTCTCCGGCCCTGGGGCGAGCGGGGGGAGCGGGGCCTTGGACTGTCTGGCCGCCGGCACACCCGTGTGGACCGACCGCGGGCAGAAAGCCATCGAAGAAATTGTGGTGGGCGATCGCGTGCTGTCGCAGGATCCTCATACCGGCGAGCTGGCCTACAAGCCCGTCCTTCAGACGACGGTGCGGCCGATCAGCCCGCTGGTCGCGGTCCGTTTGGGGGACGAGCAGATTGAGACCAGCGGCGGCCATTTGTTCTGGGTCGCGGGCGATGGTTGGGTCAAGTCGCGGCTGCTGAAGAGCGGATCTGCGATCCATGCCGTCGACGGTTCGGTACCGGTCAGCGTGGTGGAAACCGGGACGCGGGCCGAGACGTACAATCTGGTGGTCGCCGACTACCACACCTACTTCGTTGGTGCCAGCCGCGTGCTGTGTCACGACAACACGATTCGCGAGCCCACCGATCGCGTCGTCCCCGGACTGGCCCGATGAATCTGCTGGTCGTGATCAGCCTCCTGGCCTTCGCCGGCGAACAAGCCGGGGACGCTTCCCCCGCTGCCGATCCCCGCGAGGAACTGCCATCGGCGATCGAGCATGCCTTGCAGTTGTTGCAGGACGAGCAGCACGAGTTGTTCCTCCAGCGTTTTGCGGTTCCGGCCGATTTGAAACGGGTGCTGGACAACCGCGATCTGGAAGATCTGGTCACCGCCTTTGCCAAGGAAAAAGCCCAGCCGCTGCAGGGGGCGTTGCGGCAGATCCAGGGAAAAGCGCCGCGGCTGAGTGAGGAAGGGACCCGTGCCACGTTTACGGTGCCGCAGAAAAATTTTCCGCCAGCGGCAATCGTGTTTCAGAAGATCGACGGGCTCTGGTATCTGCGCAACTGAGCCCCTTAACGTGTGATCTTGGCCACCAGATCGCGGTCGAAATAGTTGATCGACATGCCGGCGTCGACGACGATTTGTTGAGCGTTGATGCCGCTGGAACGGGGGCTCAATAAAAATGCCGCCACATGAGCGGCCTCTTCCGTGGTGACCGCCTGCTTCCGCGGAATCACCTGCTCGGCATACAGGTACGAGTCGACATAGCCGGGGATGCCGGCCGAGGCGGAAGTCTTCAGCAAGCCGGGGGCCACCGCGTTGAACCGGACGCGGGAAAAGCGGCTGAACGATTTGGCCAGGAAGGCCAGGGACGAATCGAGGGCGGCCTTCACCGGGGCCATGTACCCATAGCTCTCGCTGGCCATCCGCGTGGTCGAAATGGAAATGGTGACGACCGACGCGTCACGGTCCAACAGCGGTTGAAAGGCGCGCGAAATGGCCAGCAGGGAAAAACAGGAAATGTCCATCGCTCGCAGGAACTCCCGTTTGGAAGTTTCATGAAAAGGTTTGACGCCCTCCTCGTATTCGGCGAAGGCGATCGAATGCACCAGGCCGTGCACCACCGGCTCCCGTTCGGCAATCTCGTCACGCACCCGCCCGATCTGCTCTTCCTGCTCGACATCGCACACATAAATCGGCGCGTCCCCCACAAGTTTTCTCACCTGCTGGCGCCGCTGTTCCGAACGGACGACGTAGGTCACCCGAGCCCCTGCGGCGGTCAACACCCGCCCCACGTGATACGCCACGCTCTTGCGATTCGCCACGCCAAAGACGACCAGCGACTTGCCGTGGAGTTCCAAAAAATTCGCAGGCGAGTTGCCTTCTGCCATGACCAGTTCCTCGAGGAAGGGATCGATCGGGTGGGCTCTGGGCGACCTGTCGGCGGGCCGCGCGGGGCGGGCGTGTCGAGCCCTTGGGCCACGCCTGTCAAGGCTCCCGCGGCGCGATGGTACAGGCAAACGTCAGCCGCAGGGCGACCTGCCCCTCCAAGGTCACCTTGCCCGTCAGGTAATACGCGGTGCTGACCCGGTCGGTGATTTCCACGTCGATGTCGATGATGTCGCCCGGTCGGACCATTTTCTTGAATCGCACGTCATCCATCCGGGTGGCCACAGGGACCCCCTCAGCGGCCTTGGTCTGCTGGGCCAACAGGATCGCACCCGCCTGGAGGGCCGCTTCGCACAAGATCACCCCCGGGGTCAGGGGATAATCGGGGTAGTGTCCGGCAAACCAGAACTCGTCCCCGCGAAACCGTTTGCGGCACACAATCCGTTGGTCGTGGCGAGCCACGATTTCGTCGACCAGCAGGAACGGCGGGCGGTGGGGGATCGCGTCCAGAATGGCGGGGTCGGTCATGGGACTTGCAGGCCAGGGGAGGGGAGTCGGGGGTGGGGTTGCCACTGCGGTTATACCTTGACAGGAGCTCGAGCGGCAGCGGCCTTCATCAGCAGCGAATCGATGTCGTTGGCCACGATCACACCGTAGTTGATCGCACCCAGCCAGCCCGACATGATGATCCCCACGCTTCCGGCGTGGTAGAGCCCCGGGAGTTGTTCCGGCAAGCCCCGGCTGACGGCCAGGCCCTCGAACTTCGTGCCAAAGCTGGCCCCCTGCAGGTGCTGGGTGTAGTGCTTGAACGTCACGGGCGTGGAGGCTTCGACGTGAGCCAGTTTTTGGCGGATGCCGGGCACGTATTTTTCCACCGCATCCAGGGTGGTTTCAATCAGGTCACGTTTGCTCTGTTCATATTCCTCCGGGGCCAGATCTGCCCAGTCGGCATAGTTGGCGTTGGTGCTGGACACGATCAAGCAGCGGGGCCGACCCTGGGGGCGGGTGTGGGGGTAATAGAACGAGAACGTGCGGCTGGTAATATCGCGGCTCAACAAGAGGTCCGTCCGGAATTCTGGCGCCGTGGAACTGAACAGCAAATCGCCCGTACGCTCGTCAATCCGCTCGTCCGCCTGAAGGGCCATGTATACCTGGGTACTGGAGTTGTTCAGCCGCACGGCGCGGGTTTCCGCCACGAAGTCTTTGTCCAGGAATTGGGGGCCGACCAGGTTCAGGACCGTGGCCCGCAGGTTGGCGTTGGAAACCACGGACCGCGCGCCGATGAACCGATCGTTGACCGTGACCCCGCTAACCTTTCCCTGGTCCACGTGAATCTGGGAGACGTTGCAGCGGATCCGGATATCCACCCCGTTGCGCAGCATCTCCTGCCGCATTAAATCGATCAGATGGTCCGTGCCTCCGCGAAAGGTGAACACCCCTCGGGACATGAAATTGGAAAAGACGATCCCGTAGGTGATGGCGGGATCTTCCAGAGTGGAACCATTGGCGTAGGTGATCGGTTCCATCAGCAGCCGCACCACATCTTTGCGTCCCGGAAAGAACTGTTCGAACAACTCCCCGACGGTGGTCTGCTGATCGTCGTAGAAGTTCATTTTCCGAGCGGTATCGAAGAAGGAGGTGACGACGGCCTCGGAGAGGCCGAACCGCGTGGTCAGCAGCCGGGTAAAGTCCTCGCGATTGTAGGTGGTCGTCAGCGAGAACATGGGATTGTCAAAGCGGATATGTTTCAGCTGGACAATCGCATCCGCAATCTCTTCGGTCCAGTACCGCCGGCAGCTTTTGATCATTCCCACGGGGAACCCGTGCAGGGACACGTCAAAGATGTGTCCCCCCGGCCGCTTGAACCAGGTGGCCATGCCCCCCAGCTTGTAGTGCTGTTCCAGCAACAGCACGCGGTGCCCGTTGCGAGCCAGCACGTTGGCGGCGGTCAGGCCGCCCAGTCCGCTACCGATCACGATCACGTCGTAAACGTCAGCGACACCTTTGAGAAAATCACGAGGCACAGGAAGAGGACCGGGTTGACGGGTGAGCGAAGGGTTGGGGATCGGGGGGGTGAGCGGGTCAGGGGGTCAGGGGTCTTACCCCCCGGAGGGGGTGATCAGGCAGCGGTTGGCCATGGAAATTCCACTGAACATCGCCCCCACAATGCCCACGAATCCCTGATCCGCACCACACAGGTAAAGGTTTTGCAGGTGGGTCGCCCCGTCCAGCTGCTTGTGCGGAGCGCCGTACACCGCACCGTTATCGTGCCAGGTAAACCGGCGAATCGTCTTGGGGGTGAACATGTCCGTGTCGATGATGTGATGGCGATACTCAGGCACAAACCGCACGGCCGACTGCTGGATGCTTTCGAACCACTGCAGCTTTGCCAGCTGGTAGTCCTGGTCGGTCAACGCGGTCCAGCGATCGAAATTCGCCTGAGCGGTGATGCGCAACACATTGTCGGGCAGTTCTCCTTCGGAGTAGGCGAAATTATTGGGCGAACAGATCACGCCGGTGCGGACGTCGCACAGCTGCTGCGGCCGGCACCAGTCGAACCGCTGAGAATCGTTGAAAAACACGATCGTGCGGTCCAAGCCCAGCTGGCGGGGGGGCGTGTCCAGAATGGAAATCGTTTCCACGAAGGACAACCTGCCCGCTTGCCGGTCGTCAACTTCGCTCACGTCCTCACACAGCCGCATCGTTTCCGGTCGACCGGCCGACGAGAGGATTTGGCGAGCCTCCAGCTGCTGGCCGTTGTCCAGCACCACCCCCGTGGCCCGCTTCCCCTCCACCTGGATCCGGTCAACACCGCTGCGGAGTTTCAGTTCGCCCCCCAATTCGCGAAAGCGGCGGACCAACTTGCGGAGGATCAGCCGCACGCCGGCCAGGGGGCGAGCCAGCCCCTCCAAAAGAATGCTGCGGAACATCACGCAAAACGTCCCAAAGCCCATGTCGTGTTCGCGCGAATTGCCGTACCACATCAAGGGACACAGCAGCATTTCGATCAGTAACGGTTCGTGGATGGTTTCGGACAAGACTTGTCGAGCCGAGAGGTCGAACAAGTCTTGCTCCAGATCGTCGTAGCTCACGATCTGCGTCAGCAGCCGTTCGAATTCGTCTTTGTGAGCGGGGAAGGCGCGGTGGACTTCACTGCGAAACAGCTCGAAATCGTTGCCAAAGCGGAGCGTCACGCCGGGAAAGCGGATTTCGGAACCGATTTGCGGAGCCAGAGCGAAGTCTTCCCAGCGGAAGCGCAGCTGGCGCAAGAGCCGCGCCAGCGGCCCCTGGCGGGATCCTCGGGGAGTAAAGTTCGTGACCGCGTGCAACCCCACATCGTAGTCGCGACCCCCCAAGCGGTAAAAAGAATTCAGGCCGCCGATCGTCGTGTGACGGTCCAGCACACACACGCGCTGATTGTAGTGGGCCAGACGGATCCCGGCGGCGAGCCCCGACATGCCGGCGCCGATGACGATCGTGTCGTACATGGATCATCTGCCGCCGCGGCAGCAACCCCTTGCGTCAGACAACTTCGACGTCTTGCATTTTGGGCAACAAATAAGCCACCGTGCTGGCCATGCTGGCCAACTGGCCGTAATCCTCTTCCGGAACCTCGACCCGATATCGCTTCCGCAACTCCATCACGATGTCCAGAAAATCCATGCTGTCCAGTTCCAACTGCTCGCGGAACGCCACCTCGTCCTGCAGCTCGCTCAAGTCATCGTCCGGAGCAATGTCGCCCAGAATATCGATAATCGCCGTGCGAATTTGCTCGCCCGTCATCTTTCTCTCCGTGTTGAACACCGCGATCCGCCGTCGGCGCACCCGTGGCCGGGTCCCTCCCACCCGGATCACACGCGTTGAATGATCACCGCCGAATTGATTCCTAACATACCAAACGAGTTGTTCAGAATGTAATCCACCCGCCCTAATTCCCGCGGTTCGGTGTAAACCAGGCGGTCCAGGGCACAATCCGGGTCCAGGTGGTCGACGTTGATCGTGGGATGGCAGATGCCGTCGCGGAAGGCGGGCAGGTTGCCCGTCAGCTCGAGGGCCCCGGCCGCACCCATCGCATGCCCAATGAAGCTCTTCGTGTTGTTAAAGTGCGTCCGCCCGCTGTGGTCAAACACCCGCCGCAGGGCCAGCGACTCCTGAATATCCCCACTGGCCGTTCCCGTGGCGTGGGTGCTGACAATATCGATCTGCTCGGCCGCCAACCCCGCTCGTCGCAAAGCCAGCTCCATGCACTCCGCCTGCCGATCGGGATTCGGCAGGACAAAGTCACTGGCGTCGCTGTTGATGGCGTAACCGACCAGTTCGCCGTAAATCTCGGCCCCCCGAGCCCGCGCGTCCGCAAACCGCTCCAGCACGTACAAGCAACCCCCCTCGGCCACCACAATCCCATTCCGGTCCACGTCGAACGGACGGGATGCCTGGGTCGGGTCCTCATGGGTGGCCAGCGCTCCCTGACTGTGGAAACTGGCAAAGATCCCAAACGTGTGGATGCTCTCGGATACCCCCCCCGCCAGCGCCAGATCGCAGTCTCCCAGCCGCAGCATCTGAGCCCCTTGGATCAGGCCGGCGTTGCCGGCCGCACAGGCGGCGCCGATCGAGTAGTGGGGGCCGGTGATCCCCATGTTCAACGAGATCTCGCCCGCCGGATTGTTGGCCACCGTCCGGGGGTTGTGGTGATGCGACCAGAACTGAGTGTCGTAGTCGTAGCCTTTCAGCTGGTAAATCTCGTTTTCGGTCTCTACGTTGCCATGTTCGGTGACACCCACGTAGACACCCACCCGCCCCTTGTCGACGTTCTCCCAGTCGATGCCAGCATCGGCCACCGCTTCCCGAGCGCAGTAAATCCCCACCCCTCCCGCTCGGGTCCCCCGCCTGACCGCCTTACGACCCTGATATCGCAGCTCGTCAAAATCACAGATCCCCGCCAGCGTTTCGCCGAAGTAGCGAATCTCGTACGGCCGCACACCGCTGCGACCCTCCAACAGGCTGGCCCGGTACTCGACCAGGGAATTCCCGTTGGGTGCCGTCAAGCCGATGCCCGTGATCACGATCCGCTGCTGGTCCGGGGGAACTGCAATCATCGCTTTGTGTCGCCGGCGGCAAGGTGAGACGAATCACCGAGCGTATCGAGTTTTTCCCCATTTATCAAGGACTCGGCCGGGACGCCTCCCGCGGGGGAGGGGCCCCACGCTGGCCCGCCAAATCGGCCGCCAGACGCTGCATTCCCTCGGCCGTCGAAATCCGGGGCTGGTAACCGAAATCCTCGCGAGCTCGTCGAATATCGAAGTAATGCGAGGTGCCCAACTGGGCGGCCAGAAAGCGGGTCATCCGCGGCTCGCGGCGGATCCGCAACAGGCGATGCACGCCCTCCAACACCCCCCCGATCCGCCAGGCGGCGGCCAGCGAGATGCTGGCCCGCAAGGGAGGCAGGTCGGCCAGGGCCAGCAGCTGATCGATCCAGTCCCAGCAGTTCACCGGCTGGCCCTGCGAGATAAAATACGCTCGGCCAGCCACCGGAGGCCCGGTCCGGAGGGCATCGGCCGCCCGCAGATGCGCCTCGGCCGCGTTTTCCACGTAGACCATGTCGACCAGGTTCTTCCCCTCGCCCACCCGCCGCAGCTGGCCCCGCTGGGCGCGGTCCAGCAACCGCGGAATCAAATGCCGATCGCGGCGACCCCAGATCAAATGCGGGCGAAGGCTGCAGGTCTGCAGGCCATCCCTCCCGTTGGCCTCCAGCACCCGCTGCTCCGCCAGGGCCGTGCTGTGGGGAGAGTCACACAGCCAGCGGCACGGGTAGGGGGCCGACTCGTCGATTCCCTCTTGAGCACGCCCGTCGAAGGTCACGCTGGGGCTGCTGGTGTAGACCAGCCGCTGGACCCCCTGCCGCAGGCACCCCTCAATCACGTGTT
>CAYFZZ010000325.1:0-10497 GCA_964347545.1 uncultured Planctomycetaceae bacterium
TGTGTTGCAGCAATGGCTTTCCCGTGTCGCTCAACAACAGCTTCTGCGGCAGGCGGGTGGACGAAAGCCTGGCGGGGATGAAGACGTAACTGGACAGCGGCCGGGAGGCGGGGGGGGGCGTCATCGTATTTTTCCCGGAGTCGGCCTGCCGATCGGGCGATCGAAAAGGCGGCAGAACCGTCTCTTACCCGATTCCCCAGCCGCAGAAAAGGCCGATCTCGCCCAAGGGCTCGGCACGCGGTATCGTGAAAGCGGGCCGGCCGCCCCGCTGGGGGTGGGGCAAAATCCCCCCCGCCGGCCGAAGAAAGGTTACACTAGAGAGATAGGGTTCGACTGGCCGCCTCCGGCGGCCGGGGCCTCCTTTTCCCGTCCAGGCAGGGAGATGTCGATTCATGTGTGGGATCGTGGGATACATCGGGACCCAAGAGGCAAGCGCGTACCTCATCGAAGGACTCCGCCGGCTGGAGTATCGAGGTTATGACAGCGCAGGCGTGGCGGCGATCGACCAGGCGGGCCACCTGTCCGTCACCAAGGCCACCGGCCGGGTCGATGACCTGGTGGCACGGCTGAAGGAAGCGCCCATTCCGGGCGCGGTGGGAATCGGCCACACGCGGTGGGCCACCCATGGGCAACCCTGCGACGAAAACGCCCACCCCCACTTCGGCGCCGGGCACGTCCTGGCCATCGTGCACAATGGTGTCATCGAAAATTACCAGCAAATCAAAGAGCGGCTGATCAACAGAGGACACCAGTTCGAGTCGGCAACCGACAGCGAGGTGCTCGCCCATCTCATCTCGGATTATCTGGACCAGGCGGGTCTCCTCCAGGGCAACGGCCAGCCGGCCGGCAAGCAGGATTACGATTTTCTGGTCGATGCCGTGCGGGACGCCTTGGGGCAGGTACGCGGGACCTACGGCGTGCTGGTCTTGTTTCGCGATTATCCCCAAACGCTCATCGCCGCTCGCCTGGGCAGCCCCATGGTGATCGGGGTGGGACAGGGGGAACACTTCATCGCCAGCGATGCCTCCCCGATGGTCGGTCGCACGGACAAGATCGTCTACTTGGCCGACCATGAACTGGCCGTCATCACGCCGGATTCCCTGAAAGTGCTCCATCGCGATGAAGGCGAGATCTCGCATGCGGTGGAAAAGCTGGAGGTCGACGCCGGCGACGTCCGCCTGGACGGCTACCCGCATTACATGTTGAAGGAGATTCACGAACAGCCGGAATCGCTGCGGAATGCGATGCGCGGCCGCTTGAGTGCCGACCATGCCACGGCCGTCTTTGGGGGCCTGAATCTCGATTCCCAGCGGTTGCGGCAGGTCAACCGGATCTGCTTGACCGCCTGCGGCACCAGCCTCCACGCAGCCATGGTCGGGGAATACCTGATCGAAGAACTGGCTCGGATTCCGGTCGAGGTCGAATACGCCAGCGAGCTGCGCTACCGCAATCCGCCCATGGACTACAAGACGCTGGTGTTTGCCATCACCCAAAGCGGCGAAACGGCCGACACCCTGGCCGCTCTGCGAGAATGCAAGCGGAAGGGCCACGCCACCCTGGCCATCTGCAACGTGGTGGGCAGCACCATCGCTCAAGAAGCCACCGGTGGCATCTATTTGCACGCCGGACCGGAAGTCGGCGTGGCGTCCACCAAAGCCTTCACCTCCCAGTGCGCCGTGCTGGCCATGCTGGCCCTCTACTTCGGCCGCCTGCACCACCTCAGCTTCGATGCGGGCCGGCGGATCATCGCCGAACTGCAAAAGCTGCCAGAGCATGTCGAGCAGGCTTTGGAGACCGACCAGGTGGTCCGGCGGATCGCCGAAAAATACCAGCACTGTGACAACTTCCTCTACCTGGGACGGCAGTACAACTTTCCTACCGCCCTGGAGGGCGCTCTGAAGCTGAAGGAAATCAGCTACATCCACGCCGAAGGATACCCGGCGGCGGAAATGAAGCACGGACCGATCGCCCTGGTTGACGAAAACACCCCTAGCGTGTTTCTGATTCCCCAGGGCTTTGTGTACGAAAAGGTGCTGGCCAACATGGAAGAGATCAAGGCGCGGGGAGGACCGGTCATCGCCGTGGTCGGAGACGATGACACCCAGGCCGCCCAACTGGCCGACGACCTGATCCACGTCCCCCCCGTGCCGGAATTTCTGCAGCCAATCTTGATGTCCATCCCGCTGCAGCTGCTGGCCTACCACATCGCGGTCCTCCGCGGCTGCGATGTCGACAAGCCGCGGAACCTGGCCAAGAGCGTCACGGTGGAGTGAGCGGCAGCGGTTCAGCCGGCGCCTGGGGTGAACACCGCGACAAGGGGCCCTACCCCCGCCGCTCGACCAACCCCGGCCGCTGGGACCCCGGCCGCCGCCCGCCCCGCCCTCGGAGGGTGGCTGGCAGGGGACCGCTTTCGCGGCCCGGCCTGCTCGGGGCCGCCCCCACCGGAAGCTCGCCCTCGGCCCTTGCCTGCGGCGGCACCCTCCGCAGATAGGTGTTGTAGATCACCAGCAGCTCCCCGCAGGCCTTCCAAAAATCGCGGGGACGGACTTTGGAACCGGGCACGTCCTGCCAGGTGTCCAGCGGCATTTCGTAGAGGGCCTCGGCCACCTCCCGGCGGCGGCCCGGGCCGGTCAACATCCGCGCCAGCAGTTCGACGTCGAAAATCCAGTTGGTCCGAAAGGGTTCTGCGAACAGCCGCTGAGTCGCAGGGTCGGCGCGAAACAGTTTGGCGCCGCACTGGGTATCGTAGACGGGCAGGCCCAACGTCCAGGAGACCGTGGTGGCAAACCCGCGTCCCAGCAGGTGACGCCCGGTGCGCCGCTGGATGTTGCGGCCCAGCATCGGTACCCGCGATCCCAAGATGGCCCGCAACTGCGGGCTGCCGGCCAGCTTGGCTCGGAAATCCGCAATCACCTCCAGGGGCGTGGCCAGATCGGCGTCCCAGTAGCCGACGTATTTCGCTCCTCCCCCACAGGCCTGCAGAACGCCCCGGCGGACCGCCTCGGCTTTGCCACAGTTCCGCTCCAGAGACAGCACCTCGACCAGCCGGGGATCGCACTCGCGTAATTCTTCCAGGATGGCCAACGTGTCGTCGCTGCTGCCGTCATCGACCAACAGCAGGCGGCAGGGCGCCTCGCTGGTCAGGAAGCGGACCACGCAATCGATGTCCAACCGCTGGGCCTCGTTATAGCAGGGGATTACGACGGTCGTATCCAGCATGCGCAACGCTACGACGCCGCGATCCAATGTCAAACGTCCGACCAGCGGGTGGGTCGGCACGACCCGCATAACCGGTCCCGCCCGCCGCCGACCGCCGGCCCGGGAGGACGTTGTGAGCTATGCATAAACGATGGCCACGACACGATTCACTGCTGCCGCGGGGGAAACCCCGCTCGCCCCCCCTCCTGCCCGCCCCACCTGGTGGCGGATCGGGGTGGCCGACCTCCTGCTGCTGGTCCTCGTCCTCGGCATCCTCCAGCACGCGCAAGGATCGATGCTGGACGACCCCGGTCTGGGCTGGCACCTGCGGCAGGTGGACGCCATGTGGGCCACGGGAGGCTGGCTGACGCACGACCCGTTCAGCGGCCCCCGCGGCGGGCAAGCGTGGCGGACCAACCAATGGCTGGGCGACCTGCTGCTGTACCTGGGCTGGTGGTGGGGAGGCCTGGAGGGCATCGCCGCGGTGACCACGCTGGTCCTGGGGCTGACCTTTCTCCTGCTGTACCAGCTGTTGCTGGCAGACGACGTCCCCTGGCCCCTCGCCTTGGGCTGGACCTTCCTGGCCGCGCTGGGCACGTCGCTGGCCTGGGTGGCTCGTCCCAACGTCTTGAACCTACCGCTGGTCTTACTGACCGCCTGGACCTTGAACCGTTATCACCGGGGTCGCTGCCGACCACAGCAGACCTGGTGGCTGGTACCCCTGTTTGCCCTGTGGGCCAATACTCACGGCGGCTTCCTCGCGGGCCTGGTCCTGGGGGGGACGGCGTTGAGCGTGGAGGCGGGGATCAGCTTGTGGGGCCGAGCCGCCGTGCGGGCAGCCGCTGGGCAGCGGTGTCGGCATCTGGCCGTGCTGGGCATCGCTTGCCTGGCAGCCACCCTGATCAACCCCTATGGCTGGACGTTGTACCCCTGGGTATTCCAGCTGTTGGGGAACGAGTTCTTTATGAACCTGCACAGCGAGTGGCTGTCACCCGACTTTCACGCGGCGGGTGCGTTTCGTTTTGAGTGGTTGATGTTGGCTTTCCCGGTGCTGTTGGCCTTCAGCCGCCCCCGCTCGATCAGCCTCCTGGCGCTGGTCCAATCCCTGGTCTGGCTGCATTTCGCTTGGAATGGCCAGCGGTATGTGGCCTTGTGGGTCATGGTCAGCGTCCCCCTCCTGGCACGGCTCAGCGTCCCCCTCCTGGTGCGGCTCAACGTCCCGCTCGTCGCCCGCCCGCCGCGGCGGGCCGAGGGGGACGGCCCCCCGAGCCCGTACGGCGGTGCCGCACCCTCGCCGCTGGCCACCCTCCTCGTCGTGGGCGGTCTGTTGGCCTGGTCCCGCGGCACCGAGGGTTATGCCTGCCACGACCCGGATCGGATCCCCACCGCGGCCCTGCAGTACGTCGTCCAGCATCACGCCGGGCAGGTCATCTTCCACGACTACGGCTGGGGCGGCTGGCTGGTCTGGCACGGCTGGCCTTCGCTGAAGAACTGGATTGACGACCGGAATGAAGTTCAAGGTCGGGCTCACATCCAGCAGTATTTCCGCATCATGCAGGCGCGGGACGGCTGGCAGGAGGCGCTGGACCGCTACGGTGTCCGCGTGGTGTGCCTGCGGGCGGACGCGCCGCTGGCCGAGCGGTTGGGGGCGTCCGATGCCTGGCAGCTGCGTTATCGGGACCGCCAGGCGGTGGTCTACGAGCAGGGGGGGCGGCGGATCGACACAAGCGTCACGATCGTCAAAGGCGGCCGCGGCGACCCGAGCGGCCCTCCCGGTCCAGAACCGTAAGCTATCCTTGCTGCGAGAAGTGCTTTGGCGAACACCCTTTTTCCCCACGAACGAAGAACATGAGAAGCTCGGTACTGCAGTCGCGCAAAGACGATTCAGATTTTGAAGCCGTCAAACGTCGCATTCACGGCAAGCTGGTCGACAAACTGGACTTGTCACGGATCGGCGAGATGGAGGGAGAAACCCTGCGGCGGGAGATCCGCATGGTGATTGAGCATCTTTGCAACGGCGAAGACATGATGCTCAACCGCAACGAACGCGAGAGCCTCATCGAGGAGGTGTTGGACGAAACGTTCGGGCTGGGCCCCCTGGAGATGCTTTTGAAGGACGCCACGATCAGCGACATCCTGATCAACGGGCCAAAGAATGTCTACGTGGAACGCAAGGGTCAAATGGAAAAGACCAATTGCGTTTTTCGCGACAACAATCACTTGATGCAAATCATCGACCGGATTGTCTCCAAGGTCGGACGCCGCGTGGACGAGACCTGTCCCATGGTGGATGCTCGGCTGACCGACGGTTCGCGCGTCAACGCGATTATTCCCCCGCTGGCCCTGGACGGGGCCAGCGTGTCGATTCGCCGGTTCGGTTCCAATCCGCTGAAACTGGAAGACCTGCTGAACTTCAAGGCCTTCACACCGGAAATGGTGATGCTGCTGGAAGGTTCCATCAAAGCTCGCTTGAACTGCATCGTTTCTGGCGGGACCGGTTCCGGAAAAACCACGCTGCTGAACACGTTGTCCAGCTTCATTTCCAACCGGGACCGGATCGTGACCATCGAAGATGCCGCTGAATTGCAGCTGCAGCAGGATCACGTGGTGCGGCTGGAGACCCGCCCGGCCAACATCGAGGGCAAAGGGCAAATCTCGGCCACGGATCTGGTCAAAAACGCCCTGCGGATGCGTCCGGAACGGATCATCATCGGCGAATGCCGCGGCCCCGAAACCTTGGACATGTTGCAGGCCATGAACACGGGCCACGAGGGGTCGCTGACGACCCTCCACGCCAATACTCCGCGGGACGCCCTGGCGCGGATTGAAACGATGATAATGATGGCCGGCTTCGAATTGCCGCTGAAGGCCATGCGTCAACAGATCGCCAGTTCCGTGGACCTGATCATTCAGGCCAGCCGCTTGCAAGGCGGCGTCCGCCGAGTGACCTACATCAGCGAGGTGGTGGGGATGGAGCAGGATACGATCGTGATGCAGGACATTTACCGGTACGAGCAGGTGGGGGTGGACGAGTCGGGCCGAGCTCGGGGGAGGTTTGTGTCCACCGGCATTCGTCCCACGTTTATGGATCGCCTGGAACAAGCCGGGGTGCGTCTGCCCAGCAGCGCGTTCCGCGAGCGGGTGATGATGGAGGATTAGTCCCCGACCTGATCCCGCGGCGGGTATTTCCGCCAGCTGGCGGATCGTCACCATCCCTTGGTGCAGAGGACAAGCAAAGCAACATGAGCCCCTTGATTATTATTCTGGCTGGCTTCATTGGCGTCACCGCTCTGGTAGGCGGTGTCGCCGCCATGTTTCTGGGCAACCACGAGGCCAAGCTGGAAGACCGGCTGGCCCAGCTGACCAGTGGCAAGCGCACCCCGACCGCTCAGGAAAGTGTCCTGAAAGCGGGCGCCCTGGAGGCGTTCCACAGCAGTGGCGGGATCGTGCAGAACTTCATGGCCAAGCTGGGGCGATTTCGCCTCCTCTTTCAACAGGCCGGCACGTCCCTGACCCCGGAACAATTCCTGATCATGTCCGCAGCCCTGGGGCTGGGCGGCGCCGTCGTGGTGCTCGCCTCCGGCCTCCATCCGGGCTTGATCCCCTTCGCCACCGCCGGCGGCGGCTGCCTGCCGCTGATGTGGCTCCTGTGGCGGCGCAAGAAACGCTTCAAAAAATTCGCTTCCCAGCTGCCGGGTGCGTTGGAATTGATCGCCCGCGCCTTGCGGGCTGGTCACAGCCTGTCGGCCGGCTTTCAGCTGGTGGGCCAGGAAGTCAGCGAGCCGCTGGGGACGGAATTCGCCCAGGTGTTTGAAGAGCAGAATCTGGGGATTCCCCTGGACGAGGCCCTCCGCGGCATGACCGATCGCATTCCGAACCTGGACCTGAAATTCTTCGTGACCGCGATCATCCTCCAGCGGCAAACGGGGGGTGACCTGGCCGAAATCCTGGACAAGATCGGGCACCTGATTCGCGAGCGGTTCAACATCTGGGGACAGATTCAGGCCCTCACCGGCGAAGGCCGCCTCTCGGGCGTCGTCCTCATGGGCTTGCCACCCCTCCTGTTCCTGGCCGCGTACAAGCTGAATCCGGACTACGTGATGGTCCTCTTCACCGATCCGATGGGCCGGAAAATGATGCTGGTCGCCGTGGTGATGCAAGTCATCGGGGCCTTCGTGATCAAGAAAATCGTGAACATCAAGGTGTAACAGAGCCGTGCTACTCGCTGACCTGATAAGCTTCAAAACGATTTTTCCCTTCGCCATCTTCGGACTGTTTGCCGCCGCCGCCTGGTGGCTGTTGGAGATGTTCGCGGGCCAGAAACCCCGCGCCGAAGAACGGCTGGATTACCTGAAACATCCCGGCCGCCGACGCCAGCCAGAAGGGGCCAAGGAGACCAGCAAGGTCAGCAAGGTCCTGGAAAAAACCACCACCCTGGCCAAACCGCTGGCGCCGACGAAAGCGGAGGATATCAGCAAGCAGAGACAGTTCCTGGTCCAGGCCGGCTTCCGCGGGGAAACGGCACCCGCCATCTACAACGGCTGCCGCTTCATCGGCCTGACGGCCGGACTGCTCCTCTGCGGCGGCCCCCTCACCCTGCTCTCCGGGGCCAACCAGACCACGCTCATGATCGCCGGCGGCGTCGCCTGCGCCCTGTTCTATCTGCCCACCCTGGTGGTCATGCTGTTCACCAAGCATCGCCAGGACGGCATTTTCTACGGACTGCCCGACGCCCTGGACTTGATGGTGGTCTGCGTCGAAGCCGGTTTGGGGCTGGACCAGGCCATGCGGAAAGTCGCCGAAGAGATGCAAAACAATTTTCCCATCATCGCCGAGGAGTTCGGGCTGGCGAATTTGCAGCTACAAATGGGACGGTCGCGGGCCGAAGTCCTCCAGGAATTGGCCAACCGCACCGGCGTCGAGGACCTCCGCAGCCTGGCCGCGATCCTGATCCAAGCCGACAAGTTTGGCTCGAGCATCGCGCAGGCCTTGCGGGTCCAAAGCGATTCGATGCGGACCCGCCGCCGACAACTGGCGGAAGAAAAAGCCGCCAAGACCGCCGTCAAACTGATCTTTCCCCTGGTGATGTTCATCTTCCCAGGCATCTTCGTGGTCCTCGTCGGACCGGCGGCCATCCAGATGGTCCGAGAACTGTTCACGAAGATGAACTAGCCCGGCGGACCGCCGCTGGTAATCTCTGCCGGTCCGGTTGGCTTTGCCGGCGTCCAGCAAAATTTGATGGCATCCCGGCTTAGTTCATGCTGGCGTCCATCCGATAAACGATTTAGAGCCCGGACTTGGGGTCCAGCCAGCAGCTCATCCCTGCCCCGGAACCCCACCCCACAGAGAGCCTAACGCCGATCCCGCTCGGCGTCACCGATCACGGAGGAAAGGGAGGCCCAGATATGCGTTTGATGGCAATGCTTGCAACGGTAGGGATGGCGGTCACTCTCTCCAGCTCGGCGTCCGCCGGTCCCCTGCACGCGATCGGCCGGGATGTGTCCACCTCGTATCACCGCAACAAGTGCTGGCCCCAGCCGTTCGTCTATCCGGACAACGCCGCCGTGCGAGCTCCCTTTGCCCGCATGGTGCACAACGGCTGGCGGATTCAAAACCTGGTCGCCAGTCACCACTTTACCGACGATGCCAGGTTGACCGAGGCCGGGCAACGCCACGTCCGCTGGATCGTGACCGAGGCTCCCCTGCGGCGGCGGACGATTTATGTGCAACAAGCCCCCACCCCCGAGCTGACCGAAGCCCGGCTGGCCTCGGCCCGCAGCCTCGCGGAACGTTTCGCCCTGGATCAGGAAATGGTCCAGGTCCAGCCCACCCCGATTACGGCCCGCGGCTGGCCCGCCGACTACGTGGATGCGATCAACGTGAAATTCTTTGAAAGCACTCCCGATCCGCGGATCCGCGAAGATGATGCTGCCTTCCAGGGGGGGAGCAATTAGCGGCCGGATTCCGCTCCGGCCAGGTAACCAAGGAGTCGTACCGTGCGAAAGGATTCGCTCGCCGCCACCGCGCTCGCCGCGCTCCTCCTCCTGCCCGGCTGCGCCTGGATCTCCAAGTCGTCGTCTTCCGCCTCCAGCGGGATGACCCCCGATCAGGCGGCGGCGATGTTGAGCGGGTTGGGCAGCACGCCGCACAACAGCCAACGCTCGCTGTGGCAAAAGATGACCAGCCCGGTGACCGAATCGGCAGTGGTTCAACAGGTCTCCGGCGGCCTCCAGCAGGGGGCGGGCAAAATCGGCTCGCTGCTGGCCCTCCAGCCACAGCGAAAACCGGCCGTCGACCCGCTCAGCCTGGCGCGGAAACCCGATCCGTCCGATCCCAAACTGCAAACCTCCCTGGCGGTCATAGCCGAAAACGGGGGACGCCCCCAGCAGGCCATCGAACACCTGGAAAAAGCCCTCGCGCAAGATCCCCACCACCTCCCGGCCCTCCTCGCCTACGGCCACCTCCTGGACCGGCAGGGGCGTCTGACCGAGGCGCTGGACAAGTACCGACGGGCCGTCCAACACCATCCCCGCTCGCCCCAGGCACTCAACGACCTGGGCCTCTGCCTGGCCCGCCAGGGACAACTGCGCGAGGCCTTGCAGCCGCTGGAGCGGGCGGTGGCCCTCCAACCCCGGAAGGCCCTCTACCGGAACAACACGGCCACGGTCCTGGCCGAACTGGGCCGCGCCGATCAGGCCCTGGCGCACCTCCAGGCCGTCCATCCCCTGCCGGTGGCGCATTACAACCTCGGTACGCTCCTGCATCGCCGCGGAGCGTTGCCGGAAGCGGCCCACCACTTTGCCCAAGCCGCGGCCCTCGATCCGTCCTTCACCGCGGCCCGCCAGCTGGCCAGCCGGCTGAGCGGCCAGCTGCACCCCTCGATCCCCGCCTCCTACACACCCGTCGGGCTGCCCGCCACGCGGGGACCAGCGCACGGGTCGACCCCCGTGGCAGGAACCCGCTAGCGGCAGAGCGCCTTCCTCGCGGGAGGCCGCAGAGGGCCGTGCAGGTTCAGACCTGACCCGTGGCCCTTCCTCCAGGATGGCCCCGTTGGTTTTCTGAGCGGTCCCGACGCGCCGGGACCGCTCATGGGAAAGCACCAAAATGTCCTTCCCAGCGTGGCGCCTCTGCGTGAAACACCCATTCGAACAAAAGATCGCAAAGGTCGCAAAGAAGCAGGACAAAGCCGACCGCGGGTGGCAAACGCTGGCCCTATAGCCCCTAACTCCTCGCCCCTAGCCCCTCCCTCCCATTTGTTTCGGATTGCGAAATTCGGATTTCGGATTTTCCTCCGCCAGG
>CAYFZZ010000326.1:0-20859 GCA_964347545.1 uncultured Planctomycetaceae bacterium
CCCAGGCGGCACCCCACGTTTCGAAGGCTTCCCCCCAGGAGGGCCCCCAGCCGGCCTCGCCGTCCCCCTGCCAGCCACCCTCCCAACCCCCGAGACGACCGACCCCGGCCAACGCCCCCCCCTGACCGAGTACAAACTGGTGCGGGTGTTTGACTTTGACGTCGAGCCCGGCAAGGCCTATCGCTACCAGCTGCAAGTCGTCATGAAAAATCCGAACAGAAAATCCCGGGGACTGCCCGCCTTCTATCTGGATAATCCAAGCACCATCAATGACGAGCTGTGGGAATCGGCGTGGAGCCCGCCCAGTGGCGTCGCTCGAGTTCCCCTCGACGCCAGCCTGTTCGCCGCCAGAATCGTCCCGCCCACCGAGGAGCAGCCCGAACCGGCGGCCGAGGTGATCGTGGAGATCCTGGAAGTTTCCAAAGGTAGCCAACCCGCTGGCAAAATGACCCTGCAACGGGGCGAAGTGATGCGTGGCGCGACGGAGATGTGCCACGCGGACGTCCAGCGGCAGAAGGTGATCGTCAACAAAGCCGCCCAGCTGGAAGTCGAATACACCCTGCTCGACCTCCGCCAGCCCCGCCCGTTGGGTCTCTCCGCTCAGAGCCCAGGGGAAATCCAGAGCCCGGGGGAAATGCTGTTCATGGACAGCCAGGGAAACCTGGTGGCCTGCAGCACCGCCGCCAACCGGCGGCAGGTAGACCGATTTGAAAAAACGTACCAGGCGGCAAACCGGTCCTCAGCAGTAGAGACGCCACTCATGCCCGTCCCGGAGGAGGACCTGTCCATGGAGGACCTCTCCCCGACCGACAGGCGAGGGCGGCGATAGGCTCACCCCCCGCCGCAATAGGCTCAACAGCGGCGGCGGTCCGCTCCCGAAGAATCCGCCCCGCTCCTTTCCTTCTCCCTTCACCCTTTGCCGTGCAGCCGGCAGGTGCCATCTTCACACGGACCGGCCTGGCCCCAACGATATCGCCGGTCGGCGATCTGGCGGTAGAGCCATCGCCAGAGGGGCAGCGTGCCGGGCAGGTGCAACACGGGACACAGCCACCAAAGCGTCGGCAGCCGGCGGGCTAGCCAACGCACCGCCTCGGCCCCCCGGTGCCGCTTTCCCCGATGGTCGACGACGACCATCTGACGCATCAGCTCTTCGTGCGACAGGTCCGGGTACCGCTGGGCGACCAGCGGATCGTGCAACGAGACAAAGGCCAGCCGGCCACCCCGGTCCCAGGAGGCCAGACGTTCAATTTGAGCCCTGCAAATCCGGCAGTGGCCGTCGTAGATGACCACATCGGCCCGCGGCCGCTGGGCAGGTGTCGCCAGCGGCCGTGAGGCGGTGGGCGTGGTGCGGGAGCCTTGTGACATGTCCGTGAATACTCCTTTGGCTCCATCATAACCGCCTGCGGCCGGGGCCGTTAACGGGGACGCGTCCCCCCGGCGGACTCCCTCCCCCGGGGCCAGCGGGGTAGAATGGGGGGGCAGGTGGTGATGGCAACCATGGATTCGACGCAAACAACGTGGCAGCGGCAGATCGCTCGAGCGCGGTGGCGGCTGAATCTGCAGCGTTTCCTGGCGGTCTTGCCGCGGTGCTGGTTTGTGACCCTCCTGCTGGCCGCCCTGGCCATCGGTGGGCGGCCCTGGCTGCCCGGCCCGCCCGAGATGTGGGTCTGGAACGTCAGCTGGCTGGGGGGCGCCGTGGGGGCGGGGCTGCTGGCCGCCGGCGTCTGGTCGTACCTCACGCGACATCAGACCCTGGATGCGGCCCTCGAAATTGACCGCCGCTTTGAGCTGGACGAGCGGGTCTCCAGCAGTCTGGTGTTGAGCGAACGGGAGCGCGACACCCAGATCGGCCAGGCGTTGCTGGCCGACGCTCAACGTCAGGTCGCTCAGCTGGATCTGGCCACCCGCTTCCGCCTCTCGGCCGGCCGCAGCATGTTCCTGCCGCTGGTATCCGCCCTGCTCGCTTTGCTGCTGGCCTTCGCCCTCGGCCAGCGGGGACCGCAGGCCCAGGTTGCCGCGAAACCTCCGGCGGCGCGGCAGCCAGCCCAGGTCAAGCAGTCGGCCGCCAACCTGCAGAAAAAGCTGGCCGCTCGACGAAAAAAGCTCAGCCAAAAAGGATTGCCGGATGCCGAACGGATGCTGAAGGAACTGGAAGAATCCGTGCGGGATTTGGAGCAGCGTACCGATGGCGATCGCAAGCGAGCCATGGTGAAGCTGAACAACCTGGCCGCTCGGCTGGAGGACCGCCAAAAGCAGCAGGGTGGGGCCGATCAGCTGCGGCGGCAGCTGAACAAGTTGAAGCAGCTCAACGCGGGCCCCGCCGACAAGCTGGCTCGCGCCTTGAAAAACGGCAATTTCTCCCAGGCGCTCCGCGAAATGGAAAAGCTGCAACAGCAGTGGCAACAGGGCCAGCTGGACGAAATGGCCAGGCAGCAGCTGGCCGATCAGTTGCGGCAGATCGAGGAAAAACTGGAGGCCATCGCGGGGGCCCACCAGCAGGCCAGCGACGATCTGCAGCGGCAGATCCAGCAAGCTCGTCGGGATGGCGACCAGGCTGCCGCTGAAAAACTGCAGGAGGCGTGGGACCAGCTGCAGCAGCAGCTGCCCGCCCTCGAGCAATTGGCTCCGCTGGCTCAAAAATGCGCCGACGCCGCTCAGGCCATGCAGGAGGGACAAGCCGACCGTGCAGGACAAGCCCTGGATCAACTCGCCGCTGAACTGGCGCAGCTGCAGAACGAGCTGGAAGAGATGCAGGCCTGGGAGGCGACCCTGGGAGAAATCGAGCTGGCCAAGAACGCCCTCACCTGCTCGGAATGCGCCGGCGGGGGCTGCCGCCAGTGTCAGGGCGCCGGCCGGCAGAGCCGTGCCGGTGCGGGGGGTGTGGGGGCCGGCGGCCAGGGGGGCGACGGCCTGGGAGCGGCCACGGGCGGACGAGGGACGCGACCCGAAACCGAAGATGATGCCTCGACCTACGACTCCCAGGTCCGAGGCCAGGTCGGGCCGGGACGAGCCGTGGCGGCCGGGCGGGCCGAGGGTCCCAATGCCAAGGGCCCGGTCCGCGACGCCATCCAGGCCGACTTCCACAGCCAGGACAGCGGACCGGCCGATCCGCTCAGCACCCAGCGGCTCCCCAAATCCCACCAGCGACTGGTGGAAGAGTACTTTGAGGCGATTCGCACCGGGGAATGAGGACCCACTTTCAGGATTGCATCCGCCGGGGAATCGTGAACGAGTACAGGATCACCACGACCCCACTGGCCAAAAAAGCCCACGGCGCCCAGTCGGGCGGGTTCACCACGTGCCTGCCGGCAGGGGGCGGGACCAAGCCAAACCCGTCGTTTTCCGCGGGGGGCACGGCGAAATTGGCGAAGACCGCCTCTTCAATCACCAGGCATTGCAGACCGACCAGGCAGGTGAAGACGCCGATCGCCAGGAAAAATGCACGCCACATCGTAACCACCTCCTTCCGCCGCAGTCTTCGGGGACCCGGCTGGCCAGTATTCCTATCGACCTGTGCGTGTCAGCCGCTGCAGATTCCGCGCCGCGGCCCCGGGCGGGGTGCTACGGCAAACCGGATTACAACGGCTGACGAGGCCGGTCCTGAGGTGTTTTTGCTTCGTGACGCGTGGCAGGCAACGCCCGGTCCCCAGCCGAGGCCCAGGGGCCGGGCGGCTCGAACCGCCCGCTCGACCTCCCGCCGCTCCGCCCGCCACCCTTTCCCCGTGTCATCTTCCCCGTGTCATCTGCGGGCTCCATTCCCTCCCGCCATCAGCCAGGCTCGATCCTCCCGCCCGTCTGGGGCCCCCGGCAGGCCCCCCCGGCTGCCCCGCCGCGGGGCGCCCCCCCGGCAGGGCCGCCTGTACGGGAAGTACGGACAAAACGACATGGGGACCGGGTGCGGGGGCGGGAACCCATGACCTGACTCAACTTCAGTCAATATCGCTGCCGATGTAGACCGATTCAAAAAACTGCCCAGCGGCTGCGGCATCGTTGTGGAGCACGCTGGCGACCCTATAATAGGAAGAGGGTATCGATTACCAGCCGCATGAGGGTTCCAGGGCTTTGTCCAGCCAGAAACCGAGAATCCTGCTGATTGCCGGCCCCGCCGTCCGCCACGGCGCCCTCTACCAGTTCTTGCGCGACCACTACCAGCTGGTGGAAGCGGAGGACCACTTGCAGGCTCTTTCTTGCCTGCAGGACGATTCGTTCGACGGCGTGTACGTGATGTCCAGTCACGTGGGCGAGCTGACGAAGGTCGAGCGGCAGGTGCAGAAGCGGCGGATTTTGGAGTGCATGCCGGACGGCGTGGTCCTCCTGGACAGCGAAAACAAAATCGTGTGGCACAACGACCGGCTGCGCGAGTGGTGCCAGTCGGACCAGCTGGTGGGGCGAAACTTTTACGACGTGCTGTCCAGCCCAGAAATTCTCGGCCCCGACTTTTGCCCCTTTCACACGGCCATGTCCACGGAGGCTCCCAGTTCCTCCACCCTCCGCACCGGCGACAATCTTTATTTCCACATCCACGCCGCTCCGGTGCCCGAGGAAGTTGGTCCGCCCAATTATTTGATCGTGACCATTCGTGACGTGACGGACGAGCGTCTGCAGCAACAGAAGCTGGCGGCCATTTACAAGGCCGGGATGGAACTGTCCGACCTGAAACCGGACGAATTGATCAACATGTCGGTGGAAGACCGGATTGAGCTGCTGAAATCGAACATCTTGCACTTTACCGGCGAGCTGCTGAATTACGATGTCGTGGAAGTCCGCCTGCTGGACAAAAAGACCAACCGGCTGGAACCGCTGGTGGCGGTGGGCATCGATGCCGAAGCGGCGAAACGCAAACTGTTCGCTCTGCCCCAAAACAACGGCGTGACCGGCTTTGTGGCGGCCACGGGCAAAAGCTATCTGTGCGAAAATACCGCCGACGACCCCTTGTACATGTCCGGCGCCGCCGGCGCCAACAGCTCGTTGACCGTCCCGCTGATCCTGCACGACGAAGTGATCGGCACCTTCAACGTGGAGAGTCCCGAGCCTTCGGCTTTTAACGAGAGCGACCTGCAGTTCCTGGAAATTTTTGGCCGCGACGTGGCTCGAGCCCTGGGCACGCTGGAGCTGCTGGTGGCCGAAAAGGCCGGCACGGCGGCGGAAAGCGTGGAAGCGATCCACACCGCGGTAGCCCTGCCCATCGACCAGATCCTGAACGAAGCGGTCAGCGTGATGGAGCGTTATATCGGCCACGAACCGGAAGTCATTCAGCGGCTGGAAAAAATCCTGCGGGCCGCGCGGGATATCAAGCAGGTGATTCAGAAGGTCGGCCAGACGATGACCCCCAGCGAGGCGGTGCCGCAGGCCCTCCAGGTCGAACCGCGCCAGCTGCTGGTCGGACGCCGCGTGCTGGTTGCCGATGCCGACGAAACTGTCCGCAGCGCCGCCCACGCGCTGCTGGAACGTTATCACTGCACCGTCGAAACCGCTCATGATGGCGCCGAAACCCTGTACATGGTCCGCAACATCTCGACCCTCGGCAGCTACGACGTCGTCATCGCCGATATCCGCTTGCCGGACATGAACGGTTACGAACTGATGCAAAAGCTGAGCGAGCTGCACGATGCGCCCACCTTGGTCCTCATGACAGGCTTCGGCTATGATCCGGGCCATTCGATTGTCAAAGCGCGTCAAGCCGGCCTCCAGGAAGTGCTCTACAAACCCTTCCGCCTGGATCAGCTGCTGGAGACGGTGGAACGTGTGGTGAGTGCCAAATCGACGGTCTCGCAGTCGTAACCAGCGACCCGGACGGGGCCCCAACTAACAGGCGAACGGGCCCGACCCCTAGTCGCGATGAACATCCTGGAGCACATCCTGGAACTGGCGCTGATCGCCACGGCCCTGTGGGGCCACGCCGTCTTGTGGCTGAAAGTCCTGGACAACCTGCTGGGCCACGAACCGGCCCGCCGGCTGGTCGTCGCCGCCAAAGTCCTGACCCTCCTGTTGTGCCTCCTGCTGCCCGTGTGGCTGGCCGGCTGGTACCTCCGCACCCCGCTCAACCTGCTCGACCAGCTGGGGCAAGGCCAGCTGTCGCTGCCGTTGGCGTATGCCATCTTGTGCTGGGCCCTGGCGGTGGCGACCGCTCCCCAGTTTCTGCGACCCCATCGGGGCGATGATGCGGTCGTCCTGATTTCCAATCACACCACGCTGGTCGACGTGGGCGCTCAGCTCGCCCCACCCCTCACCGCCGCCGGGCTGGCTCGGCTCTGTGCCCACTTGCCGGGCAACCAGATCCTCCAGCTGCTGATCCACGAAGAAAAGATCCGCGTCCCCCAGCTGCCACCCGGTCTGGAAGGGATGTCGATCACCCACCTTTCCGATCTGCACTTGACCGGGAAGGTGACCAAACCCTTCTTCGAGGAAGTGGTGCGGCAGGCCAATCGCCTGGAAGGGGACCTGATCGCGATCACCGGGGACATCGTCGATCACCCGGCCTGTCTGGATTGGCTGCCCGACACCCTGGGACGCCTCCGCGCCGCCTGCGGGGTGTACTACGTGCTGGGTAACCACGACACCCGGCTCGACAGCGACCGCTTGCGGCAAGCGCTGGCCGACTGCGGCCTGGTCCCCCTGGGGGGCCGCTGGCGGGAGACCACCTGGCGAGACCAGAAGCTGATTTTGGCCGGCAACGAGCTGCCTTGGTTTGGGCCGGCGCCGGATCTGAGCGACTGTCCCCCGCGGGCCGATGGCCCGCTGCGGATCTTGCTGGCCCACTCACCCGACCAGCTGCCCTGGGCCCGGCAACACCAGTTCGACCTCATGCTGGCGGGACACACCCACGGGGGCCAAATTCACCTCCCCTGGACCGGTCCGCTGGTTTCGGCCACCAGGATCGGCACCGATTACGCGGCCGGGCTCTCCAGCGCCCCCCCCACCGTGCTGCACGTCAGCCGAGGCATCTCCCAGACGGTGCCCCTTAGACTGCGCTGTCCACCCGAACTGGCACGGCTGACGCTGTTTCGCAGCTAGTGCCGGCCGGATGACGCTTCCGCAGTTCGATGCAGATCCCGCCCGCTCGCAACAGCTTGTGCATCCGGCTAAACCAGAGCTCTTGGGTGAGCGCCAAGCCCAGTTCGTCGCAGGTCTTCAAGATTTCCCGCCGATTGTAGGTGCGGCAGGCCCACAAACGGCTGGTCCACGCCCCCCCGAAGCTGTCTTCGGTGGTGAACAACAGCATCCGCGCATGAGGTTTCATCACCCGCACAATTTCCGCCAACCCCGTGCGGGCATCCGGCAGGTGCTCCAGAACGTAGCCACAAGTCACACAGTCGAACGACTGGTTTGCGAAAGGGAGTCGAGCCAGATCGGCGGTGATCAAACCTGGGCGGCTGCTTTTCAGCCGGCCTCGAGCCCGCCGCAGCATGGCGTGGGAGATATCGATGCCGGTAATCCGCGCCTCCGGATCGGCATACTTCAGGAGGTGCCCCAGAATCTGGCCGGCCCCGCTGCCGACATCCAGAATCTGGCGGGCGCCAGCCAGATCAAAGCGGCGCTTGCGCAACAGCCGATCCCCCAGGTGGAGGTGCCCCGAGAGCTGGCTGAACCGGGCCAGCATCGCCCCCCGCGCGCCACCGTAGACCTTGCGGACCTCCTCCCGATACTGGTCGTAGCTCAACCGGTGAATCAGATCCCGTTCCACGATCCGATTCACGACCTTTCGCCGACGAGACTTGCGGCGCGAAGTTTTCTGCTGCCGATGGTGCCGCCGTTGCGTCCTGGTGATCATGGCTGTGCTGGTTGACTTCCCGTCTTCAGCGGAAGAAGGAACCGGCGGCCGGCGGCCAGCCACCCACGACGGGGCAGCAACCGGACTTCACAGGTAGACCCGACGATTATAGATATACCACTCTACCCCCAAAACGCCTAGCCCCAGAAGGGCCAGCCATTTCCAGATTTCGTGGCGGGCCCGCTGCCACTCCGGCCGGGAAGCCACCCGGACCGGTACATTCCCGATCCGCACCGCGCGTCCCGGCACCGGCCTGATATCGCTCTCGCCCGGGTCAAACAGGTTCACCGCAAACCGATAGCGGTGCTGACCGTGCTGAAACTGGTACACGCCCAGTTGATGCGTCTGGGAAAAGAGGTAGCGATTTTGCTGGTTGCGGCGGACCGTGACCGGCACACCGTCCGGGCAGGTGACTTCCAGCTGGTCCGGCCCGTCGGGAAGGTGCAGGTCCACCGGATGACCAGGGACGACGTTGGTCCAGCCCAGGCTCTGGGCCGCTCGGCCAAGGTACGTGATCAGCTCCTGGACAAACACGGGAAAACTACGGCGGCGGGGCCAGTTGGTATTGTAGTACGCTTGGCCGTCATCGTCGGTCCCCTCGAACTCGAAACCCAAGACGGCGTCTTCAAACCCCTCGCGGGGGGCCACCGCGAAGATAGCGCCCTGGTGCGATTCGATCAGCACCGTGCCTCCGGCGGGCGGTTCAAGCTGCCGCGCCTCGAGGATGTCGACGTTGCCCAGGTCTAGCAATTGGACCAGCGGGTGGGCGCGTTCGGTGTCGATAATCCGCGGCAGGTCGATCGTTGGACCCCACTCCCACTGCCCCCCCACCGGCAGCCGGCCGACGAGAAAGGTGTTGCAGCGGGGCATTTCGGCCGGCTGGCAACGATCGTAGATGATCAGGTCGTAATAACCAGCGCGGGCCTGCACCTGGTAATCTTCGGTCTCCAGCAGCGAAGGCGTGGCAAACCGGACCTCAGCCAGTTCCGCCGCCTTGCTGGTCGATAGAGCCCGAACCAGGGCGGCATTGCCCGGCGAGACACACAAAATTCGGCTCTGCTGCGGCGGATTGACCACGGCCCAGGCCTCGTTGTCCAGCGGCAGGGGATCGTCGTGGTCCAGAGCCAGCCGCAACACGCCCGTTTCCACGTCGTCCAGTGTGAAGATGACTTGGGTAAAATTCTGGCCACGCCGTTCCGGATGCTCGCCCGGAATCCGCGCTTCCTGCACGTCGATTAAGGTACCGTCGAGGAACAATTCCAGCCTGGCGGTGACGAGGTCCGGCCCGTAATTTTCCAGTCGAGCCAGGACTTGGATTCGGTCGGCGCGGTGGGGATGCCGCCGCGTGGCCAGATTCACAATCCCCACGTTCACCGCCTCGGGGGCCCCGATCAGCTCCAGCTGCGGATCCAGATTTCCCAACGAGAAATCGACCACTCCCGGCAGCTTAAAGTCGCTCAACACAAACATCGTCGCCGGCAATGGGTCGGCCGCGGCCTCATCCTGGTCTTCCACGTTCCCTGTGCGCCCCGGATTGGCCAGCCCGGCGGCCAGCCGCAGGGCACCGCCCAGCGACGTGCGGCGGTTGGTCGGCTGCAGCCCCGCCACCGCCTCTTGCAAGGCGCGGTGGTTGGTCGTGAACTCATGCACCACTTCCGCCGTGTCGGAAAAGCTGATGATCATGGCCGCATCGCCGGTCTGCATGGCGTCGATCAGCTGGGCTGCCCGCTGCCGGACGGCCTCCAGCCGGGTCCCGCCGGGCGACCCGTCTGGCAGGTCCCGGGCCTGCATGCTGGCCGAATTATCGACGACCAGCAGAAAGCGGTTCCCCACCAGGCTGCTCCCCCGCCAGCTGGGATTGAGCAGCGCCAGGCAGATCAGCAGCAGGCACAGCAGCTGTAACCACAACAGCAGGTTCTGCCGCAAACGCTGCCAGAGACTGTTGACGTGCAGGTCTTCCATCGATTTCCGCCAGAGATAGGTGCTGGGCACCTCCAACGGCTGGCGTTTCAGTTTCAAAAAATAGAGGGCCACGATCGCCACCGGCACGCTGGCCAGCAGCAGCCACTGCCATCCGGAAAGCATGTTGGTCCATGCAGGAAACATCAGCGCACCAGCCCCTGCCGCCGGAGGTATTGGACCACGATCTTTTCGATCGCCACTTCATTTTCCACCAGCACATACGCGATCCCGCGCCGCGTACAGAACTCGCGGGCCGCCTGCAGGAAGGCGTTCAGCGTCTGGCGGTAACGAGCCAGGAGGGGGGCGCTGGCCGTGATTTCGGCCACATCGGCGTCTTCACAGTCGACCAGCCGCAGATCTCCCTGAATCCCCGGATCGAACTCCTCGCGCGACAGGACGTGCAGGACGTAGATGTCCATGCGTTGAGCCAGCAGGTAGCGGAGCGCCGATTCGTAGCCCGCCTTGTCCATCAAGTCGCTGATCAACACCACCATCCCCTGGCCGCTGTTCCGCAGACAAAAGTTCCGCACCCCCGTTTCCAGATTCACCGTCTCCCGGGGCTCGATGCCCTCCAGGTATTCCAGCATCCGCCACAAACTGCGGCGGCCCCGGAGGACCGGGCCGGGACGATGCGCGGTCTGGCCCAGGGTTTCGATCCGCACGCGGTCGGCGCGAGCCAGCCCGACGAAACCGAGCGCCGCCGCCAGCTGCTTGGCCACCTCCAACTTGCTGGGCTGGCCAAACCCCATCGATCCACTGGCGTCCAGCAAGGCGTAAAAGTGCAGATCTTCTTCTTCCAGAAACAGTTTCAGAAACAGCTTGTCCAGCCTGGCGTAGGTGTTCCAGTCGACAAACCGAATGTCGTCGCCGGGGACGTAGTTGCGAAAATCCGCAAACTCCACGCTCTGCCCCCGCCGCGGGCTGCGCCGTTCCCCCTTCATCCGGCCCCGCTGGATCTTGCGGCTGACCAGCTCCAAACGCTCCAGCTGGCTCAGCAACTCGGGGCTCAACAAACTCGTGCCGCCTGTCGCCATAAACTACCTCACACGGCTACGGCCTGCGGCCCGCGGATCCGCCGCAGCTGGCCACAGGCCGCGTCGATCCGGGATCCCTTCCGGTGGCGGACTTTCACATTGACCCCCGCCCGCTGCAGGATGTGGGTAAAGCGTTGACGAGCGGTCGAGGAGGGGGTGCGGTAGGCCAGCCCCGCCACGGGATTGTACGGGATCAGGTTCAAAAGGGCGGGCCGCCCCCGCAGCCAGCCGGCCAGCCGCCGCGCATCCTCAGGGCGGTCGTTCACCCCGGCCAACAAGACATACTCAAACGTCAGCCGCCGCCCCGACCGAGCAAAATATTCGTCGGCAGCCGCCATGATCGGGGCCAGCCCGATCTGCCGGTTGACCGGCACCAACTGGTCCCGCAAGGTGTCGTCCGCCGCGTGCAGGGAAACCGCCAGGTTGTAGCGGCATCGGGCCGCGGCCAGTTTTCGGATCGCCGCCGGCAGGCCCACCGTCGAGATGGTGATCCGCCGAGCGCTGAGGCCCAGCCCCTCGGCGCTCTCCGCCACCGCCAGCGCCGGCAAGACCTGGTTCAAGTTGGCCAGCGGCTCCCCCATCCCCATCATCACCAGATGACTGATCCGCTGCTCGGCCGGCAGCAACCGCATCAGCCGCAACATCTGTTCCACCATCTCGCCAGCCGTCAGGTTGCGGACCACCCCGTCCAGACCGCTGGCACAGAACACGCACCCCATCCCGCATCCCACCTGGGAGCTGACGCAGATCGTGCGCCGCTGGCCGTCCCGCAACAAAACGCACTCGATCCGCTGGCCGTCGGACAACTCCAGCAACAGTTTCTCGGTCCCGTCCTCCCCTCCCGCATGAGCCACCACGCGGGTCGTCCAGATCTGGAAATCGGCCTCCAACTGCTGGCGGACTTCCGCCGGCAGATCCGTCATCTGGGCGAACGTCTCCCGGCGCGACTGGAACAGCCAGCGGCGAATCTGGCGGCCGCGATAGGCGGGCAAACCGTGTTGCTGCAGCCAGTCGAGCGTCGGAATCTGCGGGGCGTCAAGCAAATGCATGTCCTACTGAACCTAACAGAAATCTTACTCGCCCGGTACTGCCGCCGCCCCCGCTGCCCCACCGGCCGGCATCAACAACGACAGCCGCTGCGGGACCACGTCCAAGGCCAGCGGCAACCAGCCGGTAAAGTCGCCGTCCAGTTCGTAAGGCACCGGCCGGTCCGCCTCGACCGTCACCCGCCTCCCCGCCCCGGTCACACAACCGGCCAGCCGCGTGTGCCGCTGCAAATAAAGATGGCTGGTGTACCACACGGCGTGCCCGAAAGATCCGTGGCGAAACGTGCAGATATCCAGCTGGCCGTCACCCGGATCGGCGTGGGGAACGAACCGCATCCCGAAACCGTATTGGGGAAGGTTGAAGGTAAAGCACCAGCAGGCTTGCCAGCGCCGCGTCTGGCCAGCGGTTTCCAGGGTGATCTGCATCAAGGGATACTCGTAGTCGGCCAGGGCCTGCAGAATCGGCACCAGGTAGCTGGCGTGCCGAATGTTCCCCACCCGCCGCTCGCTCAGCCGCCGAGCGACCTCGGCGTCGAAGCCGGCCGTGGCCATCAGCAGGAACAGCCGCCCGTTGGCCCGTCCCGCGTCCAGCCGGACCACCCGTCCCTGCTGGATCAGGGCCGCCAGCGCGGACAATTTGCGGCGATGGCCGACGTACTTGGCCAACAGGTTTTCCGTCCCCAGCGGCAACATCGCCAGGGGAATACCCGCCTCCAGATGGTTCAACAACTGGTGCAGCGTGCCATCCCCTCCGGCGCCCACGACGACCCGCAAACGACCCTCGGCCTGCAACCTTTCGGCTCGCTGCCGCAACCCCTCCAGCTGCTGGTGAACCTCTACCCTCAGCCCGGCCGCGACCAGCATCTCCTGCAACCGCCCGATCCGCCGCCGCCTGCGCCGCGCACCGCTGCCCGCCAGCGGGTTCACGCAAATCAACACATGGTCCGCCCGCGGCAAAAGATACTCGGCTGCACTCACTGCGCTTACTATGCCACGTTCGGCTTACAAGGCCACGTTGCGCAAGACCACCACGGCACCAATCGCACCGACGACCAATAACAAGAAGCCCAGCAAGACCGACCAGGAAACCTGTCGGGCTTCCGGACAGGAGTTGGCCATCCCCCTGCCGGAAACAGGCCACAACTCCTCGCCCCCCGCCCCCTCCCCCCCACTCACGGTCTCCAGCAGATCCTGGAGGAAGCCTTGCACGTAACGCGCGTTGAAGGGACGCTGCTGGGGATCCTTGGCCAACAGCCGCACGATCAGCTGTTCCAATTCGGGGGGACAATCGACTGCCAGCTGGCGGGCTCGCGGCGGCTGAGCGTGCAGGTGCTGGTCGAAGATCACGGCGAAATTGTCCCCCCGATACGGCTGCTGCCCCGTGACCATCTCGTACAGCAGGCACCCCAGCGCGTAGAGGTCGGTCTTGTCCGAGACCAGCCGCCCGCCGCGGATCTGTTCCGGAGCCATGTAGGCGTACGTGCCGACCGTCATCCCCGAGTCGGTCAGGTCGATCGAGCCGGTGTCGCGAGCGATCCCGAAGTCACCCAACTTCAGCTGGCCCCCCGCGCTGAGAAACAAATTTCCTGGCTTCAGGTCGCGGTGGATGATGTGGTGGTTGTGGGCGTGCTGAAGAGCGGAAGCGACCTGTCTGGCGTAGCGGCACGCTTTGGGCCAGGACAGCCGGCCTCGCGCCTCCAGTTCGTCCTTCAACGTGCCGAAGTCGACCAGCTCCATGGCATAGTACAACTGGCCTTTGTGCGTCCCTCCCCCGTAGTACCGCACGATGTGCGGGTGGTCCAGCTTTTGCAAAACCTCCATTTCGCGGCGGAAACGACGGAGGATGTTTTCGTCCTGGGAGACCTGCGGCAACAGGATCTTGACCGCCACCGGCTGGCCCGTCTTGCGGTGGCGACCGCGAACCACGGTCCCCACCGTCCCCAATCCGATGGCCCGCCCCAGCTTATACTCCCCGATTCGCGCCATAGCGGACCATTATGCCACAAATCGGCTCGACCCGTCCGCCCCGACCACCGCCCCGCCAACGGCCCCGCCAACCGGGCCGCCAGATGGGCCGCGCCGGCAAAGGCCCCCGGACAAAGGGGGTGCGCTTCACCGGCGTTCGCCCGCAGGGCCCCCCCCAAGGGCGGCTTCCCTCCCCCCCGGTGCTCGCCCCCGGCCGTCGATTGCAGCCCAGCAGGCGGCACGGTATGGTAAGCGGCCATGGCTGAAGATCGGGACAGCCCGCCGGGCGAGAGGCGGCCGTGGGACCTGGTGCGGCTGGTCGCCACCGGCGCTGGCTTCGGCCACGCACCGCTGGCCCCAGGAACCGTGGGTGCCCTGTGGGGCCTGCCGCTGACCTGGGCCCTGGTCCAACTGGCCGGGCTGACCGGGAGCGGCGTCGGCGGCCTGCTGGTCCAGCTGGCCGGGATCGCCGCGCTGTGCGGGGTGGGAATTCCGATCTGCAGCCTCGCCGCGCGAAGGATGGGTGGCCAGAAGGACCCCTCGGCCATCGTGTGGGACGAAATCGCCAGCATGCCCATCTGTTTTCTGCTGGTCCGGTGGGAAAATTACCAGGGCTGGGCCCTGGCCGGCGTGGTCGGGCTCGGTTTTCTGCTGCACCGGATCTTCGATATCAGCAAGCCTCCCCCCTGCCGCCTGGTGGAACGGTGGCCCGAGGGCCTGGGCATCATGGCCGACGACTGCTTTGCCGCGGCCTACGCCTGCCTGGCTCTGCACGGCTGCCTCTGGGCGCCCCGCCTGCTATGATAACCAATCATGTCCGCCCCCCTGGTGAAAACAGGTGATACCGTGAGCGCCCGGATTCTGGACGGCAAGGCAGTCGCCGCGGAGATCGAAGCAGAAATTGCCGACCAGGCCGTCGAATTCATCCAGAACAACGGCGTCCAGCCCTGCCTGGCCGCCGTGCTGGTCGGCGACGATCCGGCCAGCCAGGTTTACATTCGCAACAAGCGCCGAGCTTGCGAGCGGGCCAATATCGAGAGCCGCCTGTACCGCCTGCCCGCGGACGTCAACGAGGAAGATCTGCTGAAGCAGCTGGCCAAGCTGAACAAGGCGGACGATGTGCACGGCATTCTGGTCCAGCTGCCTCTGCCCGCTCACATCGACGCAGCGCGGATGCTGCGAGCGGTCAATCCGCTGAAGGACGTCGATGCTTTTCACCCCGAAAACGTCGGCCGCATCGTCCAGGGCCAGCCGCGGTTTCTGCCCTGCACGCCACACGGCATCCAGCAGCTGTTGGTCCGAGCGGAAATATCCATTGCGGGCAGCCATGTGGTCGTGGTCGGTCGCAGCGACATCGTCGGCAAACCGTTGGCCAACATGCTGGTCCAACGCGGCATGGACGCCACCGTGACCGTCTGCCACAGCCGCACGCGGGACCTGCCCGCCCTCACCCGCCTGGCCGACATCCTGATTGTGGCCATCGGACGTCCCCGCTTTGTAACGGCCGAAATGGTCCGACCGGGCGCGACCGTGATCGATGTGGGGATCAACCGCACCGAGGAAGGCCTGGTGGGGGATGTCGACTTCGCCGCCGTCAGCGAGGTGGCCGGGGCGATCACGCCGGTGCCCGGCGGCGTCGGGCCGCTGACCGTCGTGATGCTGCTGTACAACACCCTCCTGGCGGCCCAGCAGGCGGTCTGACGAGTACCGCCGCAGGCCCCGCCAGGTGGAAGATCGCCAGGCGGCTGGCCTGGTCAGCGATCCGCGTCCTCCTCGCCCTCCGCCTCCTGCAACGCGCCCCGCAACTGCTGTAACTGCCGCTCGATCGCCTCCAAACGCGCCCCCAACCGGGCCCGCCGGTCCCCGCCGTCCGGGGCCGCGGCCGCCCCCTCCGCCGCCCCCTCCTCTGCCGGCGAGGGCAGGTCCTCGCCCTCAGGAAGCTGGACCTTCGGCAGATCCACCTCGGCCGGAACCTCGAAAGGCAATTCGATCTCGTCCCGTCCGATCTTCTGCGAGCCCCCCGCCGACTCGCCCAGCATCCCCTGCACGAACGGGCGGATCATCTCGGGCAGTTTTTCCAACTGCTGGCGATCGATCTCCCACGTCTCTTCGCCGCGGCGGACCGTAATCTTCGTCGGCTGATTCCCCTCGCGGGTGACGCTGACCGAAAGGTCCGCCGGCCAGGGCCGATCCTCAGGCCCCGACTCCAGGATCAAGCCGGGATGCAGAAACCGCAACCGCAGACGGCGGCGGTTCAGCGGCAGGTCGATGTTCGGATCCAGCCGTTCCATGAATTCGCGCAAAGCCTGCCGGTCCGCCCCCGGCAAAAAAACGGCTCCCCGCTGCTCTTCCGGACGCACCGCCGGCGTCACCTCCACAATCAGCCGCTCGCCAGCTCGTAAAATCTGCACAGCGACCGGCTGCCGTCCGTGCCGTCCCAGGTGCTCCATCAGATCCGCAGCCGCAGCCAGCTCCCGCTCGCCGGCCCGCAACAGCACATCGTGCCGCCGGATCCCGGCCGCCGCGGCCGGGCTGTCGGGCGCCACGTCCGAGACGACCAGGCCCTGGCCGGCGGGGAGCTTCAATTGAGCTCGGAGGGCTTCCGGAGCAGGGTAACAGACGACGCCGATCCACAACGGTCCCTCCTGCGGGCCACCCCCGGCGCCGGCCGGCACCACACCCTGCCGGGGCTCGGGCGGAGGCCCAGCGGGATCCTCCGCACCCACCGGCACGCCATACGTCCACACGGCCAACACCACCACCCAACTCCCAAGGCTCAATCCACGCATCCCATTCTCCTTACTGACGCTATTGGTACTTGCCTTCCCCTACGAACTGCACGTCGAAATCTTCCACAGGGACCACCACGCGACGGCCGTCAGGCAGATCCAGGGGCACGACGCTCCGCCGCACCCGCACCTGGTGCCCCAGCTGTTCCAGCAGCTGGCGGATGTGCGGCGGCAAGCCCGGCTGGCGAACCCCGGACCAGACGTCCTGTCCCGAGCGGCCGCCGGTGACGGGCAAGACCAACCGGGGCGGGGCCGTATCTGGCCCCCGCGGCGGGCCCAACTCGAGCTCGACCGGCTGCCCGACCGGCTGCCCGACCGGCTGCCCGGCCAGCTGCCCGACCATCGGTTGGGCTCCGCCGTCGGCCGCCAGCGTGGCGCCGGCCTGGGGGCCGACAGAACCCGGGCTGGCCACCGTGCGGTCGTCGCCAGGCCGCGGCGGCGGCGGGCGAAAGACCAGGCCCACCGAGACCGCCACCAGGAAACAGGCCGCCATGGCCAGCAGGATGCCGGCCGGGCGGAACCAAAAGGTATGTTTGCGGTCGACCGCCGCCGGGCGGACGGGGTGCGGCCGAGCGGTTTGGGCGACGACCGCGCCCAGTTCGGCCCGCAAGGTCTGAGCTTCGACAAAGGCTACCGCGACCTGCCGCCAGCCGTCCGGCACATCGTCCAGCCCCGCCAACAGCTCCCGCTGCTGGTCGTCCGACAACTCCCCATCCACCAGCCGCTCGATCGCCCGCTGCCAATCCGACCGCTCGGAATCGTGACCAAATTCACCCATACTCTTATCCGCTCCTCACCACATGAACCGCTCGTCACCCCACCGACCGCTCGCCCCTAGCCGCTGGCCACCAGATCCACCGCTGCCAGCTGCCGCCGCATCCGTCCCCGAGCTCGATGCAACCTCGCCTCCACCGCGCTCACACTGATGTTCAACAAATCCGCCAGCTGCTGGTAACTGTAGTTTTCCGCGTATTTCAACAACAGGATTTCGGCATCCTTCGGCGCCAGGCGGGCCAGGGCTTGACGGACCAGACCCCGCCGTTCGTCGGCCAGCAACCACTGCAGCGGATCGGCCGATTGGGGATCGGCCGCCGTCCCCTCCGCCCGCTCGGCATACCGTCGAGCCAGCTTGCGGCGCCGGCCCATCTTGCGGCGGTACTGCAGCGACTGGGTGACCGCCACGCGGTACAGCCAGGGAGCGACCTTGGTGGCGTCGTGCAGCGGCGCCTGCTGGCGGACGGCCGCCAGGGCCACCTCCTGCATCACGTCGTCGACGGCCTGGTATTCCCCGACCCTTGCCAGCACCACGCTCCGCAGCCACCGCTGGTGACCAGCCAGTTCGGCTTGCCAGTCCAGCGACCCGGCGGGGGCTGGTTGGGCCGCAGCGGTTGCTTGCCTCATATCCATCCCGTTACCCGATAGTTACCGCCGCGGTCGGTTTCTTGCGTTGAAAAACGGGCCAGACCGCGTGCCGCCGGATCTGCCTGCTAGCTGCCTTCGCTGGGCTGGCGGGTACGCCGCATCAGCACCTCGTGCGTCCCCCAGGCGACCGGGTCTTGGGGGTCCGCCGGGGGGGTCCGCTGGACGTACGACCCGTCCGGCTGCATGTCCCAGGCCAGCCGCTGGTCGGCCAGCGAGACCTGCAGGATCTCCCAACATCGCTCGCGGAACTTCCGCGCTTGGATGGGGGCCACGGCCTCCACGCGGTGTTCCAGGTTGCGGACCATCCAGTCGGCCGACCCGATAAAAAACTGGCCGTCCCGCGGATCTTCGGCGGCGTTGCGGAAGTAGAAGATCCGCGAATGTTCCAGGAACCGCCCCACCACCGAAATCACGCGAATCGTGGGGCTCAACGCCGGGTCGCCCGGCCGCAAGACACAGTAGCCGCGGACCAGCAAATCGATCGGCACCCCGGCCTGCGATGCGCGGTAGAGCGCCTGGATGATATCGGGGTCCTGCAGCTGGTTCATCTTGGCGATGATTTGTGCCGGGCGTCCTTGCTGTTGAGCGATCCTTTCGCCATCGATCATCTCCAGGAATCGCTGTTTCATGTTCACGGGGGCGACCAGCAACTGGCGGTAATCCTGTTTGGCCGACCGCCCGGTGAGCGAGTGGAACAGCTGGACCACATCCCGGCTGATTTCGGGCCGGCAGGTGAACAGCCCCAGGTCGGTGTAGACCTTGGCCGTGTGGGGATTGTAATTCCCACTGCCGACGTGCACGTAACTTCGCAAGCCGTCGGACTCCCGGCGGACGACGATCGTAATCTTCGTGTGCGTTTTGACGCCCAGCACACCGTAGACGACGTGTACTCCGGCGTCTTCCAGAGCGTTTGCCCAGCGGATATTGCGGTGTTCGTCAAAGCGGGCTTTTAGTTCGACCACGCACGCCACCTGCTTCCCCTGCTCGGCCGCCTGAATCAACAAGGGCAAGAAGGGGCTGTCATCGCTGGTGCGATAGACGGTCATCTTGATGGCCAGGACGTTTTCGTCCTGGACCGCGGCCCGCACAAAGCGGGCCACCGAGGCGTCAAAGCTCTCGTAGGGGTGATGGACCATCACATCCCCCGAGCGGATGAGGGCAAAAATGTCGGCGTCTTCGTCCGCCAGCCCCTGGGAAACCGCCGGCGTCCAACGAGGATATTTCAAGTCGGGAAAATCGAGCGAGGCGATCTGGCGGAAGTCGGTGTAGTCCAGATCGTCGGGCATCTCGTAGACTTCGTCCGCGGCCGGCACCAGTTGTTTGGCCACGATGTCCAACAGCCAGCGGTCCTCGGTCGGCCCGTGCTCGAGGCGGACCACATCCTGCAGCCGCCGCTGGCGGACTTCCTCGGAGACCATCTCCAGCAAATCCTGGCCTTCCTCCTCGTCCTCGTAATCGATTTCGGCGTTGCGGGTGACGCGCAACGTCATCACGTTCAGGATCGTCATCCCGGGAAAGAGCACGTCCAGGTTGTGCAGGATCATCTCCCGCAAGCTGACAAACCGCCGTTCTCCCGGCGACGCTGCCGGATCCAGCTCTAACCACTGCGTCAACAGCTTGGGCACCTTGACACGAGCAAACAGTTTTTCGCCCGTCTCCGGATTCGCCAGGGCCACCGCCAGCGAGACGGACAGATTGGACATGAACGGAAACGGATGGCTGGGATCGACCGCCTGGGGGGTGAGAATGGGGTAGACGTCGTTCAGAAAATACGCGTTGGCCCACCGCCGCTCGTCCTCGCCCAACGCTTCCCAGCTCAGCAGGTGAATCCCGTGAGCGGCCAGTTGCGGACGCAATTGCTCCTGAAAGCAGCGAGCCCGCTCCTGCAACATGGGAACGATCGCTTCGCGAATGTTCAGCAGCCGCCGCCCCAACGGCTCGCTGTCCGCATCCCGAGCCGCCTCTTTTTCCGTAAATGTGCGGCGCAACACACCGATCCGCTTCATCACGAACTCGTCCAAGTTCGTGGAAAAGATCGTGAGGAACATCAGCCGTTCCAGAAGAGGCGTACGCGCGTCCAACGCCTCGTGCAGCACGCGGCGGTTGAACTGCAGCCAGCTCAAATCGCGATCGATAAACTCCGGCGAAGAGGCGGCCAGTCCCGTGGTCTCGAACGTGTGCAGGTCTTCCTTCATACCGCCATTTTACACCAGGACCACCCGGGTGGGAGAGGTGCGCAGGAAGGTCCCCCCACCCGTCCGCGGTACCCGCTGGGAGGTTCTTCCGGGAATTTCGCGGGGATCCGCCCGCCCCACGAGGGCTGATCATGCCTGTCCTTTTTCTGTCGTCCATCCGCGATGCCCCTTCTTGTAGGACGGGCACTCCTGCCCGTCCAGAGTGACTTTTCTAGGGGACGGGCAGGAGTGCCCGTCCTACAAGAAAAATTCTTTCTGCGATACAATGCAAAAAAGTGACGTCTGTGGAAACATTTAACCTGCCCTCCCCGCCGCATTTTCGCGGGCTTCATCCAGACTTGCCGATCACCGTCTACCATCGCCACTTACCTCACTGGCGGCAGGAAGGGGCCACTTATTTCGTCACCTTCCGATTAGGGGACGCGTTACCGCAATCAAAGCTGCGGCTTCTCAAACGTACGCGCGAAGAATGGGAACGCACTCATCCGCCACCGCGTGATGATCAAGCCTGGATCGCGTACGCCCAAGAAGTAACGAATTGCGCCGAAAGGTGGCTCGATGAGGGATATGGTACCTGCCACTTTCTAGAGCGACGTTGGTGCGATGACCTCCGTGATCGGCTCGACCATTTTCAGGGTCAACGATATTTTATTTCGTGTTGGTCAATTATGCCCA
>CAYFZZ010000327.1:0-4772 GCA_964347545.1 uncultured Planctomycetaceae bacterium
TGCAGCGATTAGCCGGAGGTAAGCGGAGCGCCACCTCCGGACACGCCGATACCCCAAAAATGCATCCCGAAGGGATGCCAGCCATACGGGTTGCGGGATGCGAGCTCCATGATGGCAAACCGTCAGCGGCAGAGGGCCGGAGTCTGGCTCCTTTTTCGGCCACGGAGATGTGGCCCCCGCGCGAACCTATTCCCGAAAAAGGTGCCTGACTCCCTGGGAGCGCTGACTCCCTGGGAGCGGCAACCGGTGGTGGCGCTGCGCTTACCACCGGCTAATCGCTGGCATCCCTTCGGGATGCATTTTGTGGGGGTGATCGGTATCCGGTGGTGGCGCTGCGCTTACCACCGGCTAATGGCTGGCATCCCTCCGGGATGCGATGGGCGAGATGCGGGATGTGCATTCAGCGCAGAGCTCACCTATGGCAAACCGTCGGCGGCAGAGGGCCGGAGTCTGGCTCCTTTTTCGGCCGAGCCCAGTTTGCCCCCGCGCAAACCCTCTTCGCGAAAAAAATGCCTGACTGGCTAGCGATCTGACTCCCTGGCGATCGAAGGGGCCCTCGGTGCGGCCCCAGAGCGAGGATTGATGATTGATGATTTGCGATTGTTGATTTGCGAAGTGGAAGGCACACAAGAATTTGCGGCTGCACTTCAAAAATCAACAATCAACATTCGACAATCATCAATCGGGTCTTCCGCTCGCCTGACTCCCTGGCGGTCAGGCGTCCTCCCGCTCCTGTTCGGCCGACCGGGGCTGGCCGGACGGCCCGTGGCGTTGCCAGTACGAGTCGGTGCTGATCGCCCCCAGGGTGAACAGGCCCAGGAGGGCCACTTCCACGGCCAGGGCCGTGATCCCGTGCTGGTCCATCCAGCGGCTGTAACCCGAGTCGTCCCGCGGCTGGCCCGCCGCGCTAAACGCCACGTCCCGATAGGCCATCACGCCGTAGGCGCAGGCGGTGACCAGGAACGCGATGCCGACCGCCACCAGCAACACGTAAAAAGGGTTCGCTCGTCCTGTCGCCTCGCCTTTCCTCACGCCGCCGATTATATCAGACGGCCCTCGGGTTGCTGATGGGGCCGCGGGGGTGCGAGTTGAGCGATTTGTTGGCGAAAGTCGTCGGCCCGATGGGCGTAGTCGGGGTACTGGTCGTGGCTGGAGCAGGCGGGGGAGAGCAGGATGGCGTCGCCCGCTTGGGAGCGGGTCCAGCACCAGGCGAGGCCGTCGGCCAGGGTGGGCACGGCCACGGCGTCCCCTTCCGGCGCGACCCGGGCCACGGCGGCGGCCAGGGCATCGGCGGTCTGGCCGAAAAAGGCCGCCCCGCGGCAGGTGCGGACGATCTGGCGGGCCAGGGCCTGCAGGGGGGCCCCTTTGTCCGCGCCGCCGGCCAGCAGCCAGCACGGTCGGTCGACCGCTTGGAGGGCGGCGATCGTGGAAGCGGGGGTGGTGGCCTGCGAGTCGTTGAGGAACAGGCGGCCGGCCCGCTGTCCCAGCGGTTCCAGCCGGTGGGGCAGGCCCCGGAACGAAGCCAGGGCGGTCCGGATGGCGTCGGCATCGCAGCCGGCCGCCGCGGCGGCCGCCGCGGCCAGGCAGGCATTCCGCCGCTGGTGCCGGCCGGGCACGGCCAACGGGGGAAGGCGGTCGTCGGGCCAGGGTTGTCCCGCGTCGGCAAGCCCCCCCTGCCAGGGGGTGCCCCGGGGCAGGGGGTCGCCCAGGAAGAGCCGCTGGTCGCGGGGGTCCGCCGAGCAGATGTTCCGCTTGGCCGCCAGGTAGTCCTCGTACGAGCGGTGCCAATCCAGGTGATTTGGCTCGCAATTGGTAATCACGGCCACCTCGGGCCGCCGGGCGGCGGGGTTCAGCCACGCCAGCTGAAAACTGCTCAGCTCCAACACGACCAGGTCGTCGTAACCGATCTGGTCCAGCATGGGCAGCAGGCTGCGTTCGATGTTTCCGCCCAGCCATGTCTGCCGGCCGGCGGCCTGGCCCATGGCGGCGATCATGGTCGCGGTGGTCGACTTGCCGCAGGACCCGGTCACGCCCACGATCGGGGCGGGGCAGCGGTTTAAAAACAATTCGATTTCCGAACTTGTCGGGACCCCCGCCTGGCGGGCCAGCTGGACATACCGGTTCTCCGGTCGCACGGCCGGATTGACCACCACCAGGTCGGTTTCCAGGAAATCTTTCCGGCGATGTCCCCCCAGCTGCAGCTGCAGACCGGCCAGGTCTTGCAGGGGGGCCAGCGAATCGGCCAGCTGGGTGGGGTCGGCCGTGTCGCTGACGGTGACGCGGGCCCCGGCGGCCACCAGGTAACGTGCGGCGGCCACGCCTCCGCCGTGGCGACCCAGTCCCATCAGGGTGACGCGTCTGCCGTCGAGGGGCAGGGCCCGCGGGGAACTGGTGCCCGACGCCGTCGCGGTCTGCGGGCCCCTGGCCCTGGCGCTGATTTCGCTCATGGTGATCCTCGGCAAGGCCTTCCCTACCACGCCGGTATCTTCCGTGCCGCCTCGAATCTTCCTTGCCGCACGCGAACTTGTGGCGCGGCTTGTCGTCTGCCGTGCGGCTCGTCAGTGGCCGGCCTGTCGGTTATGATGACAGGTTGGTTTCATAGTGAAATTCCCGGCTGGGAGCAACAGAGGTGGCGACGGGTTCCATCAGGCTGCGGGGCGTCAGCGTGCACAATCTCCAGCACGTGGACCTGGATCTGCCTCACCAGCGGGTGATTGCCTTTTGCGGGCTGTCGGGCAGCGGCAAGACCAGCCTGGCGATTGACACCCTGTATGCGGAGGGCCAGCGGCGGTACATCGAGAGTTTTTCGCCGTACACGCGGCAATTTCTCGAGCGGTTGGAGAAGCCGGCGGCCGAGCATATTGAGGGGATTCCGGCCAGCGTGGCGGTGACCCGCAAGCAGACCAGCCAGTCGCGGCGGTCGACGGTGGGGACGGCCACGGAAATCACCGATTACCTGCGGCTGTTGCTGGCCAAGATTGGCCAGGTGGTCTGTTACCGCTGTGGGGAGGTGGTCCAGCGGGATTCGCCGCAGAGCGTGGCGGATTTTGTCGAGCGGCTGCCGGCCGGGTCCCGGTTCCTGATCACGTATCCCTACGCGGTGGGTTCTGCCGAGCAGATCCCGGGGGCGGTCGCCGCTTTGCGCGAGGAGGGTTTTGTGCGGGTGATCTGCGACCAGCAGCTGGTGCATCTTGACCGCCAGGCCCTGCCGGCCACGGCGTCGGCGGGGTTGCTGGTGGTGGTCGATCGCCTGCGGGTGGGCGGTCAGCCTCAGCGGACACGCGATTCGCTGGAAACCGCCTTCACGCAGGGGAGTGGTCAGTGCGGGATTGTGGTCCCGGGGGAGGCGGCTGCGTCGCTGGGGGGGCGGCCGCGGGCGATGGAGGGCGAGACCTGGCAGCAGTTCGACTTCAGCCAGGCGATGCGGTGCGAGCCGTGTGGGATCGATTACGTGCCGCCGGAACCCCGGCTGCTCAGCTTCAACAGCCCCCTGGGCGCCTGCCGCCGTTGTGAAGGTTTTGGCAACACGATTGAAATCGACATGGACCTGGTGGTGCCGGACCGGAAGAAATCGCTGCGGGCCGGCGCGATCGCTCCCTGGAATTCGCCCGCCTACGCCCACGAGCTGGAGGAGTTGTGTGGGCTGGCGGACGATTACGACCTGCCGCTGGATGTGCCGTTTGAGGAGTTGAGCGACGATCATTTGCGGATCATCCAGGAGGGCGTCCCCGCTCGGGATTTCGGCGGCTTGCGGGGATTTTTTCGATGGTTGGAGCGGCGGAAGTACAAGATGCATCTGCGGGTGTTCTTGAGCCGGTGGCGCAGTTACCGGCCCTGTCCCGCCTGCCACGGAGATCGGCTCAGCCCCGAGGCGCTCGCCGTCCGCGTGGGCGGCCAGAACCTGGCCGACATTTCTCGCATGCGGATTGACCGCTGCCGTCAGTTCATCCGCGACCTGCCGCTGGACGACGCCCAGCGCCAGCTGGCCCGCATGATGCTGGGGGAAATTGAATCCCGGCTGGGCTACCTGCAAACCGTCGGGTTGCATTACCTGACCCTGGATCGCACCCTTCCCACGCTCTCCGGCGGCGAGGCGCGCCGCGTGGCGCTCAGCTCGGCGCTCGGCTCCAGCCTCGTCAACATGCTGTACGTGCTGGACGAACCCTCGATCGGGCTGCATCCCCGCGATATCCAGCCCTTGGTCGAGGCCGTGCGGGGGCTGTGCGACCGGGGGAACACGGTGGTCGTGGTGGAACATGACGACGCGATTTTGCGGGCGGCGGACGAGGTGGTCGAGCTGGGACCGGGGGCGGGGGAACAGGGGGGGCAGGTGGTCTTTCAGGGGACGCCTGAGGAGATGATGAGCGACGAGTCGGGGAGCCTGACCGGGGATTACCTGGCCGGCCGCCGGGGGAGGGGAGGCGCGCCGCGCCGCCGGGAACCGCAGCGGGGCTGGATCCGGCTGTCCGGCGCGCGGGGACACAACTTGAAAAACGTGACGGTCGAGTTTCCCCTGGGGCTGTTCTGTGTGGTCACGGGGGTTAGCGGAGCGGGGAAGAGCACGCTGGTCCAGGATACGCTCTACCCGGCCCTCTGCCGCCGCATGCACAAGGACGCCCCCAAACCGCTCGATTTCGACGAGGTCTACGGCGACGGCCAGATTGATGACTGTATTCTGGTCGACCAGAGCCCCGTGGGGCGGTCGCCGCGTTCCAACCCCGTCACCTACATCAAGGCTTTCGACGAAATTCGCTCGGTGTTCGCCGATACCG
>CAYFZZ010000328.1:0-9093 GCA_964347545.1 uncultured Planctomycetaceae bacterium
CCACCTCCGGATACGCGGTCCCCCAAAACAGCATCCCGAAGGGATGCCAGCAATTAGCCGGAGGTAAGCGCAGCGCCACCTCCGGATACGCGATCCCCCAAAACAGCATCCCGAAGGGATGCCAGCAATTAGCCGGAGGTAAGCGCAGCGCCACCTCCGGATACGCGGTCCCCCAAAACAGCATCCCGAAGGGATGCCAGCAAAATCGCTTTCGCTGGAGCGGTCCCGGCGCGCCGGGACAGGGAGGGAAGAGAGAACCCTGCCCCGCCGGGATTGGTACGCGGATCCCGCATCGCGAAACCCGAAACCCGCATCCCGCAACCCACTCTCAAGGAGTCAGCCCCGGGCCCTCCGAGGGGTGCGAACCATGGCCCTGGGATGCGGCAGGGATGCCGCCAGGGCCCACTCCACGCGGGACCCCGTCGGCTTAGTGGCTTACTGAACTTCACTGCCGCGGGGGTTCACCTTCAGCGGAGCCCGGCCAGTTCCTGCAGTTGGTGCCAGTTTTCCAACCGCTCGTCCCGGGCGGAGCTCAGCAATTCGGAGGGGTTCCCTTCCCGGTCGAAGTGCTTGGCAAAGCGACCTTCGCTGCGGCAGAAATCGATGAAGTCGACCACTTCGCCCGTCTTGGGATTTTTGTACCAGTTTTCTTTGACGGCGGGGTTTCCCTGGAGGGAGAGCCGTTTTTTGATGGAGTCCCCTTTGTCGGGGTCGTAGACCAGCAGGGGGAAGGCGCGGGTATCGACGGCCAAACGGGCCTGGTCGGCGGCCATGTTGTCTGCCACGCCATGTTCCGGCTGGCAGGTCGTATAGCAGCTGATGACGGCCGGCCCGTCGAATTCCAGGGCCCGCAGGATGCACTTGTAGAAGTGGTTGGTGTGGGCGGAGGTCGTCTGGGCCACAAAGGTGCGGGGGTGCATCATGGCGATCTGAGCGATCTCTTTGCGGCGTTCCTGCTTGCCCCCGTACTGCTTCCCATGGATGCTCATCTTCGTATTCTGCCCCGTGTAGGTGCTGGTCGAAGCCTGGCCTCCGGTGTTGGAGTAGACCTGAGTATCCAGGACGAAGACTTTGATGTTGGCGCCGGCGGCCAGCATGCGGGAGAGCGACTGGAAGCCGATGTCGTACATGGCCCCATCGCCGCCGATGCACCAGATGGGTTTATGGTGCCAGCCCATCTGGTCCCACCGCATCCGGACTCCGAGGGCGTCGGCGGGGGCGTTTTCGAACAGGGAATTGGTCCAGGGGACGAGGTAGGGGTTGTAGGGGTAGGTCGAGGTATAGACGGTGTTGCAGCCGGTGGCGGCCACGATGCCCCACTGGTCACCGTACTTGGCGCCGGTGGCCGCGCACATCATCCGCAGAGCGGTTCCTTCGCCGCAGCCGGCGCACGAGCCGGCGCCTCCCACGTAGATGTGGGTCTGCTCTTTCAGCATCATGTCGATCAGCAGATTGTCGTTGATGTACTCGTCGTTGGACGGCCCGAAGTTCTTGAAGTAGCGATGGCTTTTGCGGATGTCGTCCATGACCTTTTCGGTCTTGGGGATCATCTTCAGGGCCAGGTCATCGCAGACGGTGACGCATTCGGCACACCCCTTGCATTTGCTGGGGTCGATAATGATCGAAAAGATGCCCCCCTCTTTGCCTTTCTTCTTCGGTCCTTCGTAGTATTTCCGCGGCTTGGACCATTGATGGCTGAAGAACTCGCGATCCTCCTCAGCCACGGTTTCCATTTTTTCTGCCAGCTGCGATTCCGAGAGGACTTTGCCCAGAATGGCCGTATCGGGGCACTCGGTGACGCAGTCCATGCAGCCGGTGCAGTTGTCGGCGATGTACTCGGGGATTTCCGGGGCGACGTAGCTGAAGTCGCGGAGGGTGGCGGTGCCGGCGGGAACCAGCGAGCGGGCGACGGAGAGGTCGGCGGGCAGTCCTTTTTCGCCGGTGCCGTCCTCATAGCCCCGGATCACCCGTTCGTTGAAGTCCCGCACGTCCAGGACGGGAAGGTTGACCGTGAGGTAGTCCCGATCGAGCAGCGTGCCGTAGCTGTTATTGTTCTGGGGGTCACGGTCGTTCGCTTCGTTCATGGAAGCCGGAGGATCGACGGTTGCCATAGCCAGTTCCCTTGGGATGATTTTGCCGGTTGCTGTTGCGTGTCTGTCGATGGTCGGTTCGGGGTGACCGACCCGCGCCGCTGGCGGGTCGGCGGGGGGCGTTGGTTCAGGCCGGCTGGCCATTGCCGCCGGCGATGATCTCGGGTGAAATCTCCTGCATTTCGCTGTAGCCCCGTTTGACGCAGGTCAGGTTGTCCTGCACCACCTGCTCGCCCCGCTTGCCGAAATACTTCCGCAGGGCCTCTTCCACGCCCGCGTAGACCTCGTCGTCCGACATCTTGCTCTGTTTGGAGTAAGGGGTCAGTTTGAGGAACGCGCCCAGCAGGACGATGCCCTGCATCCGCATCTCGAGGTCGGCCACGGAGGCGACTTCTCGAGCGATTTTGACCATGTCGGCGAAGAAGATCCGCAGATGCTTGCTGCGGATGATCTCCTGGTGATGATCCGGAATTCGCTGCCACACCTCGGCCCCGTCGGTGTAGTGACTTTGCATGAACACCGCCCCGCCGTCGACCATGCCTTTGAGGGGATTGCCGCTGAACAGGGCGTTGGTGTCGTTCAGCACGACCAGGTCGACATGTTCCAGTTCGCTGTGGGTGTAAATGTGCGAATCGGCGATCGTCAGGTAGTAGGTGGTGGGGAGCCCTTTCTTTTCCGAGCCGTATTTGGGATAGGCCTGGACGTCCTTGCCGAACACCTGCCCGCCGATGGTGGCGATCACCTTGTTGGTGGTCACCGAGCCGAATCCGCCCACGGAGTGGCCCCGCATCGAAAACGCTCCGGGCGGTCGCAGGTCGGGGTCGTCCTGGGGTTCCAGGGCCAAGGCGTGTTTGATGCCGACCACGAAGAAATCCTGGCCGTCGTGGATCATGTTGCTGAAGATCGCGTTGATGTCGCCAGGCCGCACGTCGCGGCTGCCCAACCCGGCCGCTCCGTGATAAATCCGCGGCAGCCGGTCGATGTTTTCCATCCCGTTCTGACCGTTGCTGGCGTCGCAAAACGCCGCCTTGATTTCCCGGGTAAGATGGTTGCCGGTGGTGCTGAGCGGATCGTCCATCCGTTCGATCACCGTAAACGCCTGGCAGTTTTTCAACGCGTCGACCAGGTGTCGAGCCGGGAAGGGGCGGAAGCAATAAATGTTTAGGCAGCCCGCCTTGATGCCCTTGACGTCGCGGAGGTAGTCAATCGTGGTCTGAGCGGTCTCCATGTAGCAGCCCATCCCGACCAGGATGTAGTCGGCATCCTCGCAGCGGTAGGGGTCGATAAATCCGTACTTGCGGCCTGTCTTCCGAGCAAACTCGTCAAAGGCCTCCTGCAAGGCCGGTTCGACCTGGTCGTAGTACCAGCGTTGAGCGATCTTGCCTTTCATGTACGAGTCCTGGTTTTGCACCACACCCGACATGACCGGATTGTCAGTGTCCATCAAGTTCAGCAGTTTTTCCTCCGGCTTGCCTACATAATCCTTCATGAAATCCGGTTCGCACAGCCGCACGCTTTCCACGGTGTGCGTCGTCAGGAAGCCGTCCTGCACGTTGAGGAAGGGGGTGTGCGAAGCCTCCGCGGCTCGCCGAGCAATCAAGCACAAGTCGCCCGCTTCTTGAGCGTTGCGGCCGAAGAGGATCCCCCAACCACAGTCGGCGACCGACATCACGTCATCGTGGCCGGCATGGACGTTGAGGCCCTGGCTGGTGAGCGCTCGAGCCCCAATGTTGAAGACGACGGGCAGCCGCTTGCCGGCGATCGTGTACAGCACTTCCTTCATTAACACGAGGCCCTGGCCGGAGGTGAAATTCGTCACGCGTCCCCCCGCGGCGGCAAAGCCCTCGCAAAACGTGGCCGCCGAATGCTCACTCTCCGGCTCGAAAAATACAAGCTGGTCCCCCCACATGTTGGGGATCCCGTTCATCACCGCCTGGTTGAAGCCGCCGCCCATGGTGGTCGAGCTGGTGATGGGGTAAGCCCCCGAACCCTGGCTGATCCGCGTCTCGACCCACACCACCGCCTCGGCCCCGTCACAGGTCGTGGGGACACCCGGATACTGGTACTTGGGCTGGGTCGCCTCGGCCACCGGGGTGCCCGTGGTATCGTCCACATGCACGGTTGCCATAAATGGTCCTTTCGGTTTTGGTCGAACTGAGCAGGTATCGGCGGAATGGCCCGGGACGCTTAACCTGCCAGCAAAATATCTCGGCGGCACATCTCGGTCGCCGGCCAGCCGCTGCCGCCGGCGGTGCGCCACGAGAAGCAGGCGGCCTGTTAACCCGGCAGTGGCAATTTACTTACGACCTGCGGCGGGAACCCCCGCGGGCGGGAACCCCCGCGGGCGGGGTATCTTCCCCAAATCGCCGTTCATGGTACACGAATGGCCCAGATTCGCAAGCGAGACCCGCCACCTGCCAGCACCCCGCGCTCGACTCGGCCAACGGCAGAAAGGGGGTTATCTGCAGGAATCCGGGGGTTTTTGTCTATACTGGCCCTTGGACCCGGGGGGTGCCCACCGTGAAGACGATCGACCATTTGCTGGAAGAATTGCAGCTGTCGCTGGAGAGCCTCGCCCAGCGATCCGGGATCACCTCGCAACGGATCGAAGCCATCGTCGAGGGGCGGTGGACACCCAGTCCCCTGGAACGGGGTAAACTGGCGAAGGCTTTTGGCGTCCCCGTCGAAGAGATAAGCTGGGGGCATCATATCAATCCGCGCAACCAGCGGTATCACCGCTTTGGCCTCCCCGAGGAGTTTTGAAGATGCCCCTCAGCGTCGCTGAACTGTGCCAGCAGCAGGAGATCAGCCTCCAGCAGCTGACGGCCCACTCAGGGCTGGAAGAGACCCGTGTGCTGGCCATCGTCATGGGCCGCTGGACACCCAGCCCCGACGAACGTCGCAAGATCGCCGCCGTGTTGGAGGTGACGATTGACCAGATCAGCTGGGGTCATAAGACGCCGATCCAGCATATCTACGGCCACGGGCCCGGGTAGGCGGCGGGAAAAAAGAAAAAAACCCGGTGGGCCTAGCCGGCGGCCCGCGTTGGCAGAGGACCCGAGTTTCGGCCGTTCGCTGGCGTCGATGGTTCGCCTGGCGAGCGGTAACGGGTGCGTGACCCTTGTTAACGGTTCGTTGACCTGGACGCTGGTCCATTCCCGTCCGTGGAGCACAACCAGAAACGAGCCGCTGGACGCGATGACTCACGCTGCGGTCCCCGAGCTCCGTTAGGCCGCTCGATCGAAACCACCGTTCTCTTCAGGGACGTCGCTGGACCTAATCACCGGCGGTGTCCACCCGCCATCCGGGTCCAAACCGGCTCGACGCCGCGTCTCCCGTTCGGACCAGCCACGTTGGATTTCCTCACAGGCGCGGCGGATCTGAGCGGGTGTGGGTTGATACATGGGCGGGGATTGTCGATTTTTCGCAGACATCCCACTCACCTCCTTTTATGCTCAGCGCCGCTCCCCTCACGCGGACGCCGATCTGCCTTATTCTACGCAGCGGCCACCCATTCAGTTCACCCCCAGCGACCCGCCCCACGGCCGCTCACGCGTTAACCGCGGGTTTTCCCCAAAAATAACCCGCCAGGTTAGCCGTCGAGCGACAGCCCGCAAGCCGTCTCCATCCGGCCGCACGCCCCGCGGCTGGGCGCTGGTGTTTGCCGTTGGGGGACGCGGTTCAGCGGCTGGCGCGGATGAAGACAAAACGGCGGACACTGTCCCGAATGGCCTGCAGCCGGATCCCCCCCGCCAGGTCCTGTTGCTGGATGACCGCCGAGAAGCCAAGGGCGTCGACCACGGCGGTATTGCCCACCTCCGTGATGATATCCCGCGGCTCTAACCCGGCTCGTTCCGCCAGGCTGCCCGGTTCGACCTTGGTCACCACCACCCCCCGCACGCCGCCGTCGACCCGCAGCTGGTTGGCCAGTTGGGGGGTCAGGGTTTGCACGGTGACGCCGAGTTCCTCTGCGTCCTGTTCGGCGGGCGGCTCGTCCGCCGGAGCGGCCCCCTGGAGGACTTTCGCCAATTCCGCTCGGTTGCCGATCTCGACGCGGATCGTCAGCTGACGGCCGTCGCGAAAGACCAGCAGTTCTGCGCGGGAGCCGGGGCGGAGGGCGGCCACGGCGTTCCGCAGCTGGGCGGCGGACGTCATGGGGCGGCCGTTCAGCTGCAGCACGATATCCTTGGCGGCCAGGCCAGCCTTGGCGGCCGGCCCGTCGGCCACCACGTCCCCGACGAGCACGCCGTCCACCGAGTCGAAGTTGAACGAATCGGCCAGTTCCCGAGTCAGGTCCTGAATCGCCGCTCCCAACCAGCCCCGTTCCACCTTGCCGTCACGGAGGATGGCGTCCTTGATGTGGAGGGCCATGTTGCTGGGGATGGCGAACCCGATCCCCAGATTTCCGCCGGTGCGTGAGGCGATGGCGGTATTGATTCCCACGACCTCGCCCTGCAGGTTCACCAACGGTCCCCCGCTGTTCCCCGGGTTGATGGCCGCATCGGTCTGAATGAAGTTTTCAAATTGGGTGATGCCGACGTTCGAGCGCCCTTTGGCGCTGATGATGCCCGCCGTCACGGTCTGGTCCAGGCCCATGGGGCTGCCGATGGCCAGCACCCACTCGCCGACTTCGATCGCATCGGAATCCCCGAGCCCAGCGGGAACGAGGCCCGTGGCGTCGATTTTCAGCACGGCCAGATCGGTTTCCGCGTCGGTGCCGACGGTCTTGGCCTGGAACTGCTGTCCATCGGACAGCGTGACCGTGACTTCGTCCGCGTCGCGGACCACGTGGTTATTGGTCAGGATGTAACCATCGGCGCTGATGATCACTCCGCTGCCCAAGCCGCGCTGCAGCAATCCGCGCTGCGGAACCTGGTCAAAAAAGCGTTCGAACAGGTCGTCGTCGAAGAAGCCCCGAAATTCCTCGGGAAGGTTGGGGGGTACCCGTCGCGTGGATGCCTGAGCAGCGATCTTTTTGACGCTGCTGATGCTGACGACCGAGGGACGCAGGGCCTTGGCCGCATAACGGAAAGCGGTGGACAGGTCGTGGGCCACGGCCAGTTGCTGTTGGGCCGCCTGCGCCCGACCCGCTTCGGCGGCGTACGACAACCGCTGGACGATCGAGGGCAGCGAGACGACCACGGCGGCCACGAGGACCAAGGCCAGGATGACGGTCAGGGACGTGGCTTGGTTTTTCGGATGGGATGGCATGACAGGAAACTCCTCTGATTTTTCGCAGGGGGCCGACTTCAGGTTTTCCAAAACGCGTGGCTTGGCCGAGCGTTCGCTCGGTTCACCTTAACTTGCAGCAAGTATTCGATAACGGGACAAGCGGGTCAAGATTTCCCCCGGTCCCATGGTTTCGTTTGCCGGGCCGGTGGTGGAGAGCTACCGGGTGGCGGCTGGCCGATGGGGGAGTGGGTCGCAAACAAAGACCTTCTCGGCCAGGCCGCCACCGGGGGGCTCAGCGCCGCGCCGCGGGCAAGGTTCGGATCACCCCCGGCGGTCCTCCCTGCCGGCCAGCGGCGGGGCGGCCGGCCGGGGGAAATTCCTCCAGATGGTTACCTGAACTGAGCAAAACTTGCGGATGTCGGCCTTCGAGCGGCCCGCCATCCTCGGTCTTGGCCTCCGCGGGGGTACCTAACCTGATGAAAATTGCACCTTTGGATCACCCGTGGCGCTTCGGCCGACGGGTGCTCCAATTTCCCCCTACGCACGCCAGGAAAATCTGGTTCACCAAGATCCACGCCAGCCGGAGGGCGGTGGCCGACATCGACCAAGGTCCCTCCCAGCATGAATCACGAACCAGAGCCGGCCGGATTGCGGCAGCCCAGGCGATGCCGGAGGGGATGCCGGAGGGAAAGAAAGGGCAAGCGTTTCCCCGCCGAGGGCGAACGACCGCGGCTCACACCGTGCGGTCCACGGCGGCCGCGACCCTCTGGATGCGGGGGACCAGCTGGTCAAAGGCCGCGGGCGTCAGCTGCTGGAAGCCATCCGAGAGGGCGTGGGCCGGGTCGGGGTGGACTTCGATCATCAGCCCGTCGGCCCCCGCCGCCACGGCGGCCAGGGCCATGTCCGGAATGATGTCGCGGACGCCCGTGCCGTGACTGGGGTCGACAATCACCGGCAAATGGGTCTCGCGTTTCAGCAAGGGGACCATCGCGAGATCCAGCGTGTTGCGCGTATCGGCAAAAAAGCTCTTGATGCCCCGTTCGCACAGCACCACCTGGGAATTTCCTTCCGACATCACGTATTCGGCGGCCATCAGCAGTTCGGACATGCTGGCCGCCGGCCCGCGCTTGATCAACACGGGGACTTGCGTGCCGCCAACGGCCTTCAGGAGCCGGTAATTTTGCATATTGCGAGCGCCGATCTGCAACATGTCGCTGATCGCCGCCACCGTGTCGACGTCGTGTTCGCTGAGCACCTCGGTGACGATGGGTAGGCCGGTTTCGCGGCGGGCCTGTTCCAACAGTTTCAACCCCTCCGCTTCCAGGCCTTGAAAGGCATAGGGGGAAGTGCGTGGCTTGAACGCCCCGCCCCGCAACAGCGAAGCGCCCGACCGCTGGACCGCTCGAGCCACGGTCAGCAGCTGTTCGGCGGACTCGACCGAGCAAGGTCCGGCAATCAGCGGAATGCGGCGTCCCCCAAACGTCACGTCGCCTACGGTGACCAGCGAGCGTTGGGGTTTGAATTCCCGATTCGCCAGCTTGTAGGGCTTGAGGATCGGGATCACCTTCTCCACGCAACCCACGGATTCCAGGTGGAGGCTGGCCAGGACCCGCTCGTCCCCCAACGCGCCGATCACGATCTTTTCTTCGCCCGGGAGGTAGAGCGGCTCGAGGCCCTGAGCCCGGATCTCGGCCAGGATCGGTTCCGCGTCGGCCTTGCTGGCGCCCTGTCTCAGCACGATGATCATGGTGCGCGTTGCGGGAAGCGGGAAGCGGGATGCGGGATGCGGGATGCGGGTTGCGGGTTGCGGGATGCGGGAAGCGGTCAGCGG
>CAYFZZ010000329.1:0-31052 GCA_964347545.1 uncultured Planctomycetaceae bacterium
TGAATGCGCCATTTCCGTCCATGGGCGCGCCAGTGGTGGGGTCCTTCTCGAACTCGATCGTCACGTCCTTGGGCAACGTAAAGTGCAGCGGACGGATCTGGCCAGCCAGCGTGTTGGCAAACGTCAACGTCTTATCGTCGTGGTTGGCATCAGCGATATCCAACAGCTGAAACACGTCCCAATGACCCCGCGCTGAACTGGGCGAACTCGTATTGATCAGGTAATCAACATCGATGCGCGCCTGTAACAGCACGACTTGTTCATCTGTCAGCGTATCGAGGTAAAGCGAGTCCAGTTCAAAGCGAAAATCTAAGGGCAGGGATCCGCCAGCCGCAATTCGGCGACCGGTGACGATGTCGTGCTTCATGCCGTTGTTTACCAGAATCGGATTTCCACCCGATGGTAAATAGACCAGAAAGTCGTTGGGTTGGACGGTCACGTTGACGCTAATTTCATTCTCTGTCTGGTTTTCGATTGTGAACGTCTGCCTGTTGCGGCCCAGCGTCACCGGCACCGGATCTGCTCCGTTGTCATCCGTCGGATCAGGGCTGCCGGCTGCCGCCGCTGCCGCACCGCCGCTTCCGCTGGTCAGCAGCTCTTCGGCTGGAGGTTCCTGTGTCGGGGGAGGCCCCGCTTCGGTGTCGTCAAAGTTGTAGAACAGGGCCAAGCGATTGTCGTCGTCGCCGCTGGTGTCTTTCAGTAGCACGCCGGTAAACCGCACGTTGTCCAGCCAGACCGTACTGACATCGCCCCCCATCGAATTGCGGACTTCAAAACCGACTTGCCCCACCTTGCCCGCCAGACCGCCCGGAAGAGGCAGCTCGAACGTCACAAACTGATCGGCGTCAAACGACGCGTCCACAATTCCGGCGGATCTCCGACCGCCGTTGGCATCCACGAAGAAGACCTCTACCTCATTGTCGTCAAACGGTTCCACCGTCCAGATGTCGAAGAAAATGCGTGAGGCCGACGCAGGGATGTACATCCGGTTGTGCGTGACCGTGTCGAAGTCGGCGTCCAATTGCAGAGCGTGGTTGATCACGCCGCTGGTGTTGGCCCGCACCAGCTGCTGGATCAAGTTGTCGGTCACCGTGCCCAGGCCCAGCCCCAGCAGGTCGAGGGCCTCGTTGGCCAGCACAAAGGCCTTGGGGCCCCGTTCCACCAGCTGGTTGACGACCGAACCCAACGAGGGGAAGGTCGTGACGAAATCCCCCTTCTGGATCAAGGACACCAGCTGATCCCCCTGCAGGCCGCCGCCCGAACCGCCGTGGAAAGACCAGCCGGGAATCTCCTTCCACGAAGGATCGACATTCTGGGTTCCAGTAAAGACCTGTTGGAAAAGCAGGGAACTGAGATTCAGCGGCAGCGGAAAGCGGCCAAACACGGGGCGGATGCTGGCGTCGAAGTGGCCGTTAAAGACCGACGGCACCGCGGCATCGCCCGGCGTGTGTTCGGTGTTGTCAAACGTTGGCGCGACCGGCGTCTGCAAATTAGGTCGCGCGCCCGACTCGCCACCGCCGCCCAGCCAGGAGTAGAACCAGCCGGTGCCGATGCCCTCCCAGGGCACGGCCGAGCTGAATATCACGTTGGGATCCCCCTCCCGAGCCCGATACCACGACTCGCCGTTGTCGTCGTACTTCTCCACAATGCGATCGGTCAGCTTCCGCCAAATCGGATTCGTGCCCCCATCCAACAAGGGCGGATCGGGAAACGAATCCGTGAAGTCCGGCAGCGTCAGATCGGTGGTGCCCGCATACCAGCTCTTGACCCGCAAGTGCGTCCCAGCCAGGCGATCGTCGTCGGTCCAGCCCGCTCGGCCATTCAGGTCAATATCCACGTCGGCGCCCGGCACCGAGCGCCCGTTGGGCGTGATGCTGCTGCTTGGTACCAAGCCCACCGTCTGGAAGAAGCCCGCCTGAGCGGGCGCCTGGGCCTGCCAGTAGTTGTCGGCAAAGTCGACACCTTGCCAGACCTGCACATCGGGGTCGAGAAAATCGCCGAAGTAGAGCGTGTTGTTGCCGGTCAGATTCAGCAGGTTGGCCACCGCGCCTGGGGCGTTACCCAGTAACTGGAGGAAGGCGAGCAGGGTGTTCAGCTTGACATCCAGCGTCGTCTGGTTGAAATCGTGCGGGTCCAGCGTCGTCATCTGCAGATCGGGGATTGTGTCGGGGAAGTAGGTCACCAACCTTTGGGCAATCTCGCTGGTCACCACCGTCCCGCGGCTGAAGCCGACCAGATGCATGGGCGAGTTGAAGAGCCCGTTGCTGCCCAGGTCCTCGTTTAACTTCACCAGGGCGGCGAACAATGCGTCGGCAGCCGCCTCCGAAAAGCCGCTGTCGCTGATCGACGAGTCAAGCGCCCAGTCGGACAACAGCACCAGCGGCTTGCCCGCCGCACTGGCCGGGTCGGCTCCGAAATCGAGCAGCTTGCCATCCCGGTCCACCTCCTGCCACTTGCCCGTATCCGGGACGTACTTGAAGACCTTGCCCTCGTTGGTGTCCGCGATCAGGTATCCCAGCTGGACGAAATCCAGCGGGGTGGTGTCGTCGAAATAGGGGAGCTGAAACCCGTGGGAAATCAAGGTCACGCCGCTGAAGGTCGCCCCCCCGGTGGCCTCCACCGACTCGGTGCGGAACTGAGCGGTCTTGGTCTGCACCTGCCCCGCCTTATTGACCGCTCGCACCGCCCAATGGTACGGCTGGCTGGCCGTCAGCTCGTACGCGCTCTCCAACGAATGCGACGTTTCCGCCGAATTCCACAACAGGGTCCGGATGCGGTTGGCGTTGATGTCGCCGTCGGTCAGGAAATCCTCCTCTTCCAGGTCGCTGCCTGCCGGCGGGATCTCGATCGGCCGATCTTCGGGCAGGAGGCCCTCACCGCGGGGAAATACGCTGACGTACAACCCCGTGCTGACCACATCCACACCGCTAAACGTCCACTCAAAGGTCGGCTCCCGATCCTGGTCCGGTCCGATCGGACTGATCAGCTGCAGCCAGTCGAACTGTCCGGCCAGGCCCTGCGGCGCCCCGCCGATGGCCAGCGGCCCGTTCGCCGCGCCCGGCGGATCGACCCCAAACCGGAACTGTCCCGTCCCCAGGTCGAAATCGACCAGCTGATAATTGGCCTTGACGATAATCTCGGGATGGATGTCGTCCAACGGCTCGGTCTTGAGGCGGTCGATCAATTCCTGATCACCCGAAAGCAGGGCGGTATCCAGGAAATCGGTAATTTCCTGCATGTCAAACACAAACACGGCGCCCCGATCGAACGCGTTGCCCCCGTCGCCTTCAATCAGCAGTCCCCGGTAAGAGGCGTACAAATACAAGTTGTCGACCGTGGCGAACATCGCCATGTTGTCCGGAAAAGAGAAGGGCGTCGGCCGGGTCGCCGCCACGAACTCGCGATTGCCGTAGATGTTTAACGGGTCACGCAGGATACCAATGTTGCCCCCCACCGGGATGTCGCCGCTGAACGGATCGTGCGACACGTCACCCGCGATGAAGCGGTTGTAGCCGGTGACAAAAGCGTACTCCAGGTTGGGCGCGAACAGGATCGACTGAGCATTGTTGATGTCAAAGTAGTCCGTGCTGGTGCCGATCCCGAATTGGAGATACTCCACGTTGGCCTGAAAACTGTCCGGATCGTCGTCGGTGACCGTGATGATTCCCAAACCCCGATTGTCGCGGCCCCGATTGGCAAAGGTCATCACGTCCGGATCGCCCGTGGCCGCGATCCCGTACGGTTCACGATCGGCATCCAGGGTCTGGACCACTTTGCGGTAATTTCCAAACGCGGTATTGACCGCGGCGCTCAGCACACTGGTCGGCCGGTCCTGGGGGTCGACGTTGATCACAAAGATCTTGCCGTCCGTAGCCGTGGACGTGGAGATCAGCGGCACGGCCGGCGCGGCGGCGTACAGGAAACGGCCGACCATCAGCGGATCGCCGTTGCGATCCAGGCCTGGGGCACTGACGGCCAGGCCGCGCAGTCCGAAGGGGGCCGGGCTGACGTCGATCGTGTCCACCACCGTGTGAAAATCTTCCGACCCGGGATTGATGTCGATCACGTAAATGCTGCCCGCGTTCCGGTCCGAGACGTAGGCGAACTGGTCCAGCTGGTCCAGGGTAATCCAGTAAGGGGTGGCGCCGACGGGAAGTGCGATCGGGTCGATCGGGTCCTCGTCCTCGCCGGAGGGATTGACCTGGGTGTCCACTTCGCGGAGGGCCCTGGCGTCGATCACGGCCACACCGCCGTCCAGCATGGTCACGTAGGCGCGGGTGAAGTCGCTGGTGGTCGCCACCGCGCGCGGCCGCTCGCTGGACAACGGAATCCGCGCAATCAGCTCGTTGGTCGCACCGCGGATCACCCCCACTTCGTCATCGGACCGCAGGGCGGCAAACACGTAATTCCCCGCCGGTTCCAGCTGGATCGGATTGCTGGGGAACTCCACCGGATCGGCAAACAGGCCCGAGGGAGTCACTTCGCGAATCACGATCACTCTTGCCAATCCAATCGGCACGCTGTGCGGGATCTCCACCAAAATCTCGTCGCCCCCGCCACCCGTGGTCGGCCCTTCCAGAAAACTGCTCTCTTCGACCACCACCGGTTTCGCATTCCCGACCTGGAACGAGACCCGTAGTTTTTGCATTTGATTGTCGGGGAGGTTCAGCGGCTGGAACCGCTGGCCCTGGATGCGGACCGCCGGCGGCTGGTTGGCCGTCACCTCCAGCTCGATCGACTCGACCAGCGGGTTGTCCAACGACGGCACCCGCCCCACGACCGTCGCCGTAAAGGTCGCCACCCCGCTTTCGTCGATTTCGACGTTCAGCGGGGTTACGGACGGCAGACCAATTTTGGGAATCAGGACCAGTTCTAGCCGCGACACGTCGCGGGTAACCATAAACGGTTCGGGGGTCGTTGGCGAAACCACAATCGCCGTCCCCCCCTGGGGACTTGAGAGGGCAATCTTTTCGATGTTCACGAACCCGGAGATGTTCATTTTGCCTTTCACGGCCGTAACCGAACCGGTGTCGCCGGCCGCCACCACGTAGGCTCCCGATTCCATCGTGCCGGGGGCTGGCGGGGAGGTGGTCCGAGCGAAACCGTCGGTTCCCACCACGCCCGTCTCGTCCTGCAGCCAGATCGGCGCAAAGACGCCGTTTTCGTCCGGCAAAGCGCCGGCCCGCAAGAAGATCACCTCGGTCCCCGGCGCGATCGTGTCGGGGACGCGAATCGCCAACTGGGCGGGAACCGCCAACGGCCGATCCCCCAGATCGAGATCGAAGCCGTTGATGAAATCGAAACCGGGTGCCAGCGGCATCGGCAGATCTTCCTGGGCCAGCGGGGCGATCTCGATCGTCGCCGGATCGACCAGGGCCCCGGCGGGGACCATCACCAGCGACCCGTCCGCCGCGACGATCACGCCCCCCTCCACGTCCAGCGCGCTGCCGTTGGCCACCGGGGCCTCGACCCGTACGATCGACGTCGCCTCGGCAAACCGGTTGACCGCGGTCACCGTCGTCGTCCCGGGGGCCAGCGAGGTCACCAGACCGTCGGCCGTGACCTGGATCACGTCCGAGTTGCCGGGGTAGTAAGTCGTCCCTGCAGCGGCCGGTGTCAGGTCCACCACCCCGCCCTGGGTGACCAGCAGCTGACGCGTCGCCCCGCCGGGCGCCAGGATGAACGAGGGCGGAAACAGGTCGAGACCGACCACGTCCAGCAGCTGTTCGGGCAGGCCCTGGGGCAGCCCCACACGGAAGGCGGTCGCCGCCTGAATGGGACCCCGGCGGGCCGTCACCACGCCATGCCCCCGATCGACACCCCGCAGACGGCCCTCGGCGGAAACCCCCGCGGCCTCCGGATCCGAAGAGGTAAACGTCAGGTAGGCAGGGGCCAGGAACACGCCCGTCTGATCGGCAAAGTCACCGATCACCGTCAGGTTCGTTGCCTGGCCCCGCTGCAGCACGGGCGAGCGCTGGACGTATTCCATCTGCAGCAGCGGGGCATCGCTGACCGGGATCTCGACAGTTTCCGGATCGGATGCGCCGAAGCCGTCGTCCGCTGCAAACCGGAAGCTGGCCGTCCCGTCAAAACCGGCCTCCGGCTGGAAGAGGACTGCCCGGCCGTCCGGACTGAGCCGTGCCGTGCCGTTGTTGGCCGACACCACCCGGAAGAAGATCTCGTCTCCCTCCCCATCTTCCGCGACTTTCCCCAGCGGCACGGCGACCTCCAGGTCGACGTGGGTCAGGGCCGACGATTCGACGACCCCCGGCGGCCGGTTGGCGGTGAAACCAAAGTTGGCCCCCACGTTCTGCACGTCCAACGCGTCCACGATCCCATTGCCATCCGTGTCGGCCCTCTCCACAAACCCCGCTTGCCCCCGCGCGGTGCCTACCGCGGCGATCAGGCTGGTCGCGTCGATGCCATCCACATTCCCGTCCCGGTTCACGTCGCCGGCGACGAACAGTTCCAGGTCGTAGGCACCGGCCCCCGCGGCATCCTCCGCCGCGATCTCTACCACAAAACGTCCCGCCTGCGGGACCAGGTACCAGGCCGTCATCTCCCCTGCCGGGCCGCCGGTGGCCACGGGCGCCAAGCCGGTCACTGCCGGGGGTGCCACAGCGAAGTCGGCCTGGACCCGCACGCCCAGCAACACCAGGCCGCTGGCCGTGGACGCCAGCTCACTGGCGCGTACGGCAAACGCATACCGCTCGGTCTCTCCCGCCTCCAGCATCCCGGAGACGACCCGTCCGCTGAACGCATGCGCGGTGCCCAGATCGTCCACCACGGGCTCGACCCGCACCGGGCTTCCTGGCAGGATCGCCTCCCCCCCGCCCGGGGTGGCCACCGCCAGGGCCAGGCGATGCGGATCCCGCGGGTCGTAGCCGTAGTGGGTCGCCGTGGCGTCGGCAAGGTGGCGGGCCAGCACCAGATTCCCTGCCGCATCGTAGCGGTAGACCAGCGACCGATCGTCGGGCAGGGTCACCTGGGTGAGGCGGCCTTGATCGTCGCGGACAAAGCTCACACCTTGCCCGTCCTGGCCGACGATACCGCTGTCGCCGAAGTACAGCGTGGCCCCGGCCGCCGAAATCAGGCGCTGGACCCGGCCGGCGGCGTCAAGTTCAAAGCGGGTTCCGTCCGCCCCCGTGAGGGTGTAGGGGCTGGGCTGCCCCGCGGCGGCCGGATGGTAGGCCCGACCCGTCCGTTGCTCGTACAACCGTTCACCCACCCGCGACAGCCGGACATCCGTCGACGCCAGCTGGTACGCCACCCCGTCATCGGCCGTCCAGGCCGGACGATAAAAGGTCACGCCAGACAAGTCTTCGGCTTGGGGGGTAAAGCGGAAACCGATTCGCTGGCCACTCCCATCCGGGGCCGTCAGGAACAGCCGGGTGCCCACCGCCAGGGGGTTGTAGATTCCCAACGCCTCCCGGCCTGTGGGCTGGACGCCCAGCTGCAGGTCCGTTTCCACAGTGGCCAACTGCCAGCCAAACCCGAACGTCGCCGCACGAGCGCGGGTCAGGGAGTCGTAGGTCCGCACCAACTCCAGCGTGACGCCCGCCAGCTGGACCGTGGCATCCGTCTCGCGGCGGAAGTAACGGTGAGACTCATCCGCCGAGCTCAGTTCCAGCGACACCACACTTTCTGCCTGGCGACCGGCAATGTCGACGGCGGTCAATCGCAAGTCGTACAGACCGCGGGGGTAGTGGGCGGGGTCCAGCTGGACCAGCGGCACCGCGTCGCCGGCCGTGTCGCCCGAGGCGATCTGCACATGGCGATCGCTGCCCAGCGGCGCGATCTCGAGGGACCAGGAGTCAAGATTGCGCTCGTCAATCGTGGCCAAGATCAAGGTGGGCTGGCTAAGCGGGCTCGCCTCCAGGCCCTCGGAAAACATCACCACCGGGGGGGCCATGTCCAGCGGATCGCGAACTTTCAGCGCGAGGCTGGCCGTGCCGATCAGACCGTCGGCATCGGTGGCCGTGGCTGCCACCGCGAACTTGCCGGCCGCCTCTGGCGTAAAGCGGGCCGCCCCGAACTCGTCCAGCGCCAGCGGCTGACCGTCCACCGTCACCCCGCGGGTCGCAATCTGTGCCAGACTGTCGGCCAAGACCGTGATCTTGACCGGCTGCCCGGGCAGGGTGGGGAAGCTGGGTGTCAGCACAATCTTCACCTGCGGTGCCGTGGCAGCCAGCGTGGCTCGGATCAGCGCGGCGCGGACCGCTTCCAGCTGACCGTCGCTGACGCGGAAGGTCACCACCTGATCGCCGCTCTGACCCGGCCCCGGCGTCCAGCGGAACTCGCCCGTCTCGCTGTCCAGGCTGGCCCCGGCAGGCAAACCGGTGGCCGTGTAAACCAGCTCGCTACCCGGGTCGGGATCCTCACCGGCCAGGACAAACGTCAGCGTCTGCCCCAGGGCAACCTGGTGGTTGTCCACCTCCAGGGAGGGGACGCGATTCACGTTGGCGATGTCCACCTGCACATCGATCTGGTCACTTTCCGCCTGGCTGTCTTCCACGGCGAAGCGGACAACGTAGCTGCCTGCCTGGGTGAAGTCGGGTGTCCACTCGAAGTGACCTGTCTGCGGGTCCAGCACCGCGCCTGGCGGCAGGCCCGCGACGGCGGTGAACGTCAGGGGATCGCCGTCGAAGTCGCCGGCGGCCAGCGTGAATGCCAGCGTCGTACCCTCCCGCCCTGCCTGGGGCGGTTGCGGTACCAGGATCGGCGGCTGGTTCCGATTGTCCACCCGCACCGTGATCTCTTCGGTGCTCGACGCCGCTCCATCGCTGGCCGTCAGCACGATCCCCGGATAGATCCCGGCGTCGAACAGCGACGGGGTCCAGGTCAGCAGCCCGGTGCGCGGGTCCAGCACCGCGCCCGCCGGCAGATTCTGAGCCGCAAACGTGACCGGGTCGCCGTCCAGATCGATCGCCTGCAATGAGAGGGCCAGCGTGTCCTGCTCGGCCACCATTTGATCGCGGACGGGCAGCAGGACCGGGGCCGTGTTGTCCTGGCGGACCGTGATCCGGAACCCGATCTGATCCTCCAGCACCTCTTGCGGATCTCCGTTGCCACTGTCCTGGACCTGCAGGGTCACGTCGTAGGGCGAACCCGCCAGGTCGGCGGCGGTCGGAGTCCATGCCAAGCGTGCCACGCCGTACACGGGGGAGGGGGTCAGCGTGGCGGCGGCCGGCAACCCGCTGAAGCTGTAAACCAGCGGATCTTCGTCCAGGTCGGTGACCCTTACGTCGAAGGCCAAGGTCTGGTCGGTGACCGCCACCATGTCTCCAACAAACGCCAGACTGGGCGGTTCGTTGGGGGACTCGACCGTCACCACAAAGGTCAACTCGTCCCGGCCCGTCGTGGCGGCCGATCCGCCGCCGGCCAGGTCGCCGTCGTCGCGAGCCTGCAGCGTCAGGGAATAATTGCCCCGCTGGCCGAAGCCGGGGGCCAGCGTCAAGCGACCTGTGCCGTCCCCTTGATCGACGAAGTCCACGAAGTCGGGCAGCGCAAAGCCCGGCAGGGCGTTGACCAGCTGGAGGACCACCGGGTTCTGCTCGGGATCGTCCGCCACCAGCGGGATCTGGACCACCTCGCCCCGGGTGACCGTCACGTTGTCGATGGGGTCAATCACCGGCGGCCGGTTCGTGTTGAGCACGCTGATCAGCACATCCGCGGTCACCGACAGGGGCTCGCCCGTCCCATCGCCGTCGTCCGTGGCCGTGATGCGAAACACGTGCTGGCCCGCATCGGCAAAACCGGGTGTCCAGTCGAACAACAGGGTTTCCGGATCGAAGGTCGCCCCGACGGGAATCAGGTTCACCTCGTACGTGACCGTCGGATCGCTGGTCTCCAGTTCGGTCAGCGTGCCGTCGGCGAAACGGTCGGGCGGCAGGAAGGTCGGATTATCTGGGTCGCGAGCCAGGGTGCGGAAGCTGAGCGGTTGATCTTCCTGGATCACGAAGGGACCCAGCGGCGGGAAGACCGGCAAGCCATTCACGTTCAGCACCGTGAAGGTCGCCATCCCGGACGTGGTGGCCAGTCCGTCGGTGGCGCGGAACTCGATCTGGTGCACTCCCGCTTGATAGAAGGCGGGCGTCCAGCGGAAAAGGCCCGTCGCCGGATCGAGGGTCGCCCCGCCGGGCAAGGCGGGAGCGGTGTAGGCCACCGCGTCACCATCCGCGTCCACCCCCTCCAGCTGCACTTCGATCGTTTGCCCTTCCAGTACTGTCCGATCGGTGAGTCCATACAGCTGCGGGGGCTGGTTGCCCGGGGCGACAAGAATGGTGGTCCTGGTCGAAACCGGGCGGTTCGTCCCCTGGGGATCGATAACCACAAACTCGACGTCCTCATAGCTGCCGGCGTCCTGATAGCCGGGGGTCCAGGACAACACCCAGCGATCCGTATCGAAGACCGCGCCGGGGGGGAGCGAATTGACCCACGCCAGCAGCAGATCGCCGTCGGGATCCAGGGCGTCCAGCGGGATTTCCAGCCGCTGTCCTTCGCGACCGCGGATGACCGGCGGCAGCGGCCCTAACTGGGGCGGCCGGTTCGCGCCTTCCACCTCGACCGGGAACGACTGAGCAGAACTTGCGCCCAGGGTGTCGAAGGCCTGGATCGTGATCGGGTTGCTGGCCAGATCGCTGGCCGTCGGCGTCCAGGTGACCAACCCGCTGATCGGGTCGATCTCCATGCCCGCCGGGGCCTGCGACAAGACAAAGATCAGGTCGTCCCCATCGGCGTCGCGGACGATCGGCTGGTAAAGGTAATCCTCGCCCACCACGGCCACGGTCGGAGGGGCGGACTCAAACCGGGGCGCGAAATTCGCCGCCGGCACGGCGGAAACGCTGGCATCCAACGCCACCCGCTGGTTGTCGGGATTCAGCACGGTGACCGTCCGCGCCAGCGTCGACTGGCCGCCCAAGAGGATCCCCCCAGAAGGCAAGCTCGGGCTCAAGTCCAGAAAAAATACCCCCTGGGAGTCGGGATCGGAGGCGCCCAGGGGCGAGCCTGCGAACTGGCCGGCGCGGCCCAGCGCCAGGACCACCGGCAACACCAGGTCGCGGCCACTGACATTGGTCACGATCGCGTCGTAAGAGACCGTCTGGTTGCTGCGCAGGGAACGGGCGTTGAAAAACTCCAGCTCGGTCAGCCCGGCCAGGTTCGAAAGGGCCGTAAAGCTGCTCTGGAATACCCCCTCCAGCGGAATCCCCGCGGCGCTGGTCAGGCGGCCGCCCACCCGGATCTCGTACGTGTCCGGGCCAAGCGCGTCAAAGTTCAGGACCGCCGTGCGGGTCGCCGTGTCGTACACAATCTGCGTGAGGGGGATCGTCCCAAACACGTCGCCCTGCAGAACGTAATTGGCCCGGTTGGTCACCGATGCCGGATCCTCCGGACCCCCGTCAAACATGTCCTGGTCAAAGGTCAGGGTTATCTGTCCCAAGGGGAGGACCACGGTCGCCAGCGGCGGCGGATTCACGCTGACGACCTGCGGCGCTGTCTCGGCCAACAGCACGTCGATCTGCGACGACTGGCTGACCAGGATCGCACCGCGGGCCGTGGTGGCCACAATGTCACCGCGACTGCCGCCTGTGGCCACCGCGATCCGCTGCAGGGTAACCAGATCCACCATGGTCAACTGGCCATCGTTACCGCTGACGAAAAGCAGCTCCTGCAGGTTGCTGCCGGCGGCGCCGAAGGCCAGCGAGTCGACCGGCGTGTCAAAGCTCAGCATCCGCCGGGCCTCGCCGGAGGAGTCCAGGCGCACGATGTCCCCCCGGTTGGGCCAGGTGGCTGCCCACAGCGTGCCGTCGGCGGCGAACCGCAAGTTCCCCACCCGCACGTCGCTGAAATGCTGGAAACTCTCGCTGGAAGGGTCGAAGATCTCGATCCCTTGACCCGAGCTGACGAAAATGCGGCCGTCGTCGGGATGGATGGCCAGCGACTGCGTCAGCCCGTCGCCGTACTGGCCCAGGATGGCCCCGCTGGCCAAGTCGATCTGCAACAGGGGGCCCCCGCCGGTGGTGGCCCACAGCTGGCCGCGGGCGTCCAGGCCCATGTCGAACAGGGGATAGGGCAGGGTGGCCAGCGGAGCGCCTGCCGGGCCGCCGCTGGTGCCGATCCGATACAGGCTGCCGCGATTCGGACCGCCACTGGCCAGCACGGAACCGTCGGACAGGGGGAGGATCGCCAGCGGTCCAATCTCGCCATGGCTTTGGCCGATCCCCGTGGCAAACGCTTCGGCCGTAAAAGGCCGCAGCACCGTGGCAAATTCCGACGGCTGCGGCGCGTTGCCGGCCGCGGGAATCGCCTGGAGGGCCTCCACGAACAGCCGGTTGGTCGACGGCTCGGGATCCGGCGGCGGCGGTTCACCCAGGTCAAACTCCGTCGTCGCCTCGAAGGTCGGCACGGCCCCCAGATTGACACGGGAACCGTCGTCCGGCGGCGTGATGCCGAAGGGAGGTTGCTCGCGATTCCCGGCGTTGTCGGTCGCCAGGGCCAGAAACTCGTAGCGGCGGCCCGGCTGACCCTCAAAGATGGCCGACAGGTCGGTGGTCTGCCGGCGAAAGATTTCGAAGCGGCCGCCGTCCATCGCCGCGTACACCGTCACATGCTTGACGCCCGATCCCCCCACCTCGTCCGTGGCCGTCCACTCGACAAGGTAGTCCGATCCGCCGGCGGTCAGCGGCGTGACGCGGGTGGTCGTCGTCGGGGCCGCGGCGTCGATTTGCAGCGAGATCGTGTTGGTGTCCTGGGGCGGCGTCGTGTTGAACAGCACCCGCGCGCGGGCCTCGACCGGCGTCCCCGCGGCGACGTCTTCGCCAGCCTGGACGGTGAAGCTGACCAGCCCGCTGCCTGCCCCCTGGGCATTGTTGGGTACCAGCAGGCCCACCTGGCTGTCCTCCAACAGCTGGCCCGTCTCGGGATCGATGGCCTGCAACAGCCAGGTGGCTGTGGCCGAACCCGGGTCGATCCCGGCGGTCACCCGCAGGACAAATCCCTTGGCGTCGATGAAGTCAAAATCGCCCTGGAAAAAAGCCCGGTCGGAGGGAATGTGGACGTTGATGTCGCCCACGCGGAGGTCGCCCAGCCGGAAGGTGCGCGCATCCAAGTTGGGATCCAGGGGGGCCACCACGCGGACCTCTCCCACGGCCGAGGGGGCATCGGCTGCGTTCTGGAAGTTGATGGTGAAGGGCAACGGCTGGCCGACCGGGACGAACTGGTCGGCACCGGCCGTCAGGGGGCCGATCATCGTGGCCAGGGAATCGGCCGTCGCGTCGCCCGCCAGAAAACCAGAGAAGTCGGGGGCGGGCACCTCGACAAATCCCGGTTCGTCCAGGCGGGCATCGCCGTACGGCACAAAGATCTCGAAGGCCTCAAAATGGGTGGGGCTGGTCAGGCCCAGGTCGAACTGGCTGCGGCCGGGAGGGGACGCCCCACCGATCCGCTGAGCGTCGTGTCCGTACCAGGTGCGAACCTGCTCGAAGAAACCGATCAGGTCGCCCTCGGTCACGATCTGCTGGCCCGCCGGTCCGGCGAGTAATCCGGAGGCCAGGGTGGCCAGCAGGCTGGCGACATGCGGATCTTCCCGCACCGGCGGCGCTTCGTCGGCCGCACGCAGCAGCCCCGCCTCCTCCAGGGCGGCCAGGTAAAGCGCCACCCACTGGTCGGCGTCCGCCGCCAGCACCACCAGCGCTTGCGAAGCGGACGGGTCGGACAAGATGGCCGTCCGCAAGTCCAGCGCCTCGTCGGTCTGGCGAGCAACGAACTCGTCGCGGGTGAGGGCCGTGCTGGCGGCCGCGATGTGGAACTTGAACGCCACATCTCCGTCCTCCACATCCGCCAGCGGATTGGCCCGCGTCTCGAAAATCTGGAACAAACCGGGCTGAATCTGATCCAGATCTTCGGGCGTCTGCACCAGGCCGCGGAACTCGGGATACAGCGACTCGATCCTGGTCACCAGGGACTCAAAGGCGCCATCCAAAATCTCCCGCAGGCCGGGATAGGTGTGTGCGTTGAAGGTCAGGCTGGTGAAGTCCCGAGCGGCGAAGTCCAGCAGGTAGCCCGGGGCGAGGATCTCACCCGGCAAGCGATCCGTGTTGACCGCCGAATCAAGGCTGGCGAAGGGGACGTCCTCCAGCGACCCGTTCGCCGGACCCCCGCGGAGGTTCGAGGCGAACGCCACGTATTTCAGGTTCATCACCAGAGGATTGGTCCCCAGTTCGGGGATCCCGAAGCTGAAGAAGGTGTAAGGCGTGTCCACATTGGTCAGGCTTTGCAAAGCCACGTTGTAGGTGCCCACGTCTCCCGGCGCCAGCACCCGCGGTCCTCCCAGGCCAATCGTCACATCCGGCTCGATCGCTCGTTCAATCAGGTACCGATAGGGGACGATCGCTTCGGCGCCGTCGGGATTGATCACCTTCAGGTCGTACAGGCCGTGGGGCGCGTCGCGGAAATCGAAAATCGCCACAATCTTGGTGGCGTCGATCACCTGGAACCGCACCGGTTCGAATTCGGCAATCCCCGGCCGCACCAGCTTGACCAGCGCGTTCTCGTGGAACTGGGCGCCGCGAATGGTGGTGGTCACATAGCGGCTGTCCCCGCCGGCGTCGGGGGAGACATTCGTGATTTGGAAAGGCACCAGTTCGGCCAGCAGCGTTGCCGGCGTGTTGGCGGCGGGCTGGTTCTGGCTGCGGACCAACAGGAAGTAATCTCCCGGTTGGGTCGCGGGGACCACGGCCACCGGTTCGGCCAGCAAGGCCCCTTCCGACCTGGCATCGAACAGAATCCCGTCCGGGACGTCACCGAACCGCAGGAACAGTTCATTGGCCGCGCTGGACGCGTCGGTCTGCAGACGGATCCGCAGGGTTTGGCCCAGGCCCACCCGGACTTGAAACAACCGGTCTTCGCCGCTGCTGAGCGAGAGGGGCAAGGGCACGCCCAGCTGCAGCGGGTCGACGGTCACGTCCAGCGTGCCAGCCGAAGGCGCTCGATTGTTCGCTTCCCCCTCCTCTTCAAAGACCTGATTGAAGATGTCCGTGCGGACGATGATCCGGTAGGCGCCGGGTCGAGCCGGGGGGAGGGTCGTCGTCAAGGTCGAGGTGTAGGCCTCTCCCGGACCGTCGTCCCCGGGCTGCAGCGTGCCGCTGAACCCGACGCGTCCCAGGGGGATGTCGCCGATGTCCCACAAGGCGTCCGCAGAGAGATAAACGGCATCGGACCAGCTGCCACTGGCCGGAAACTCGCCCTGGTTGCGGACGGTCCACGTGATGTTGATCGGATCGCCCGACTGGGCAGAACCGGGAACCACCATGTCCTCGATCTGCAGGTCGGACGGCGGCGGCAGCTCGATGATCAGCGGGACGCTGCTGCCGGTGGCATTGTTGTTTTCGTGCTGGCCCTCAAACACTTCCCCCCGCGTTCCGTCCCGGCCGCGGACCGGATCGGTAACCACGAAGACGGTGAAAGGCCCCGTCAGGTCTGGCGGCAGGTTCAAGGTCCGCATCACCTGGTAGCTGTCCCCGGCGGCCAGGCCCCCCTCGTGCCGCTGGAATCCCAGGAACCGATCGGCCGACAAATCCAGAAATTCGTCCCGCGAAAGATAGAACAGATCGTCCCACGCGGGTTGGCGCAAAGGGGTGTCACCCAGGCCGACATTGGCAACGGTGTAGCTCAGCTCGATCGACTGCCCCACCAAAGCCCGCTCGGGGACCGTCAGCTGGGTCACCTGGAGGTCCGCTGCGGGCGTTAAGGTGACGCTGAGCGGTTCGACCGTGATGTTGTTCCCCTCGTCGCGAAACTCCTGGATGCGGGCCTGGACGCTGCTGACCGGCGGGTCCGGCGCGAAGATACTACGCTCGAGGTTCACCCCCGGCCCGCGGGGAGGGAGGGGGCCGGATACGTTGGCGTCGGTGAACAGCAAGACGTAGAAATCCCCCGCAATCCCCTCCGGCAGGAACAGGTTGGCGTTCTGCGTGTACGATTCCCCGGCCGGCAAGAAACCGACGTGCCGGTGACTGCCGATCAGCTGGTCGGTTTCGTCCAGGGACGGATCGAGGGAGAGGTAAAAACGGTCGTACCAGACTGAGCGGCGGGTCTCGCGGCCGCCCTGGTTGGCGACGGTGTAGGTCACGGCGAAAGTCTCTCCCGAGCCCGGGGGGGTGGCCGGCAGTTCCAGCTCGGTCACCGTCAGGTCGGGCTCGCGATACGTGACCGGGATCGGTTCGCTGAGCCGATCCTGGTTGGGGGTCTCGTAGATGTGCGTTTCAAAGTAGGGGCGGCTGAGGTCATTGCGGGGAAAACCGACGCGGTTGGTGGTCCCCCCCACGCTGGTCTGCAGGTAAAGGTAATAGGTCCCGTCGATCCCGGGCGGGAGGGTGAACGATTCGCTGACCGTATAACTGTCACCTGCGGCCAGCGGCTGATCCAGAGCGATCGTGTAGTCGCGACTGGCCAGGACCCGCGAACTGTTGAACACGGGATCGGGCGTCAGCTGCACGCGATCGGTCCAGAAGCGCGTCCCTTCCCAGACCGTGGCACCGACGTTTTGCACCGTCCACGTCAGCGTCACCGCCTCGCCGGAAAAGTTCAGGTCGGGCGTGACGAGGGTCGAGACCCGGAGATCGGCCGCGGGCGGGGTTACCACGTTGGTCGGCGCGGCGCGGCGGTTGTTGTCGGTCAGCGGGCCTTCAAAGGCGGTCCGCCCCGCATTGGTATCCACGATCACGAACTGCCCGGAGGCCGCCGGTGACAGCTCGAACGTGGCGGTGGCCGTATAGCTCTCCCCGCTCCCCAGCGCCCCCTCGTGCGTCAGCTTGCCCAGCTGCCACGAGACCGACTCTGCCCCCAGCAGGGGCGCGTCGGAAAGGTAGATCGTGTCGGTCCAGCGGTCCTCCTCGGTCCGGCTCCGCCCCTGGTTCGTCACGGTCCAGCTGACCGTGAACGGCTGACCGCCGACGGCCGCGGCATCCGGCGCGACCGACGTCACGACCAGGTCGGGGGGTGGCGTCAGCAACACGGTGATGGGCCGCGCCTTGTAGTTGTTGTTGTCAATCTCGTTGGGGTCATCGGGATTCACGTTGGTGGCAAACGTGTTCTCTGTCACCACGTCGTAGGCGTCCGACCAGGGCGTGATGAAAAATTCGCCCGTGTCTCGCTGGGGCAGGACGACCTGGGTCACAACGTCGTAGCTGTCCCCCACAGCCAGGGACCCGGTGTGGGTGACGGTCTGCAGCAGCACGTCCCCTTTGCCGAAGGGGATGCCGTCGGCCGTAAACCGCTGGGGACTCGGCCGCCGGCGATCGCGAGCCAGCCAGATGGTGTCGGTCCAACGGTCGCGGTCGGTCTCGCCGCTGCCCAGGTTGGTCACCGTGTAACGCACCTCGATCGTCGATCCGTCGAAGGCCAGGTCCGGCGCAATCACCTGGGAGGTGACCAGGTCGGAGGGGGGCAGGGGGGTCACGTCGACCGGAAACACCTGAGTGTTGTTGTTTTCGTTGGGGAACTCCTCCACCTGATTGCCGGCGTCGGCCTGGACGATCAAAAACGCCGCTCCGCCAAAGCGTTTGGGGATCTCGAACAGGCCTGTCTGAGTGCGGTACTGCTCGCCGGGCCCCAGGGCGGCGCCGTTGGTCAGCGAGCCCAGGATGGCGTCGTCGCTGCTGACCCGGTTGTCCAGCGACAGGTAAACGCGATCCGTCCAGTTGGGGGTAGTCGTCGGCCCGGCCCCCTGGTTGATCACCACAAACTCCAGGGAGGCCGCGCCCCCGGCGACGACGGTCTGGGGAGCGGTGATGTCCAGGACCTGCAGATCGGGCCGCGGGGGCAGCGCCACGGTCAGCACCTCGCCGGCCGCCGCCGTGTTGTTGGCCCGGTTGGGTTCGAACAGCGTGTTGCTGCGGTTGGTGGTCACCAGGATCTGGAAGACACCGGTCAGCGTGGACGGCAGACGGAACTGCTCGGCCCGACTGTACGATTTGCCCGCGGCCAGGGGCAGCGTGTAAAAAAAGCGGCCCAGCTCAATCGTGGGACCGTCCGGGTCACCCCCCGCCTCGCGGAGGAAGACGCGGTCGACCCAACCAGAACCGGTGGCATCGGCCAGGCCCTCGTTCCGGACCGTCCACTGCACGTCGATCCGGTTGCCGGCCAGGGCGGTGGCAGGACCGACCACGTCGGTCACCGTCAGGTCCGGGGGATCGGAAAGCGCAATTTCGACCGCCGGGGAGACACGGCGGTTGTTGTCGCTGGCCAGGAACTCGAAGAGGTTCGCCGACGCACCCGTCTGGACAACCACGTAGAACGTGCCGCTGACACCCTGGGGCACCAGCACGTTGGCGGTCCGCAGGTAGCTGCCCCCCACGTTCAGCACGCCCGTGTGCTGCAGGGCGCCCAGCGTGGCCACGACATTCGTCCCGGCCGGATCGCTGGCCAACAAGACGCGATCGTCCCAGGTGCTGACATTGGTCGGTCCGATTCCCTGGTTGGCGACCTCCCACGTCAAGGGCAAAGGCTGGCCGCTGGCACCCGCCGCCGGGGCCGCAAGGCTGGTCACGGTCAAGTCGGCAAAGGGGATCGGCATCACATCGAACACCTCCTCCTGGCGAGCGGTGTTGTTGGCCTCCGACCCGTTCTCGAACACCACCTGCGTGGCATCGGTCTGGACGAACAGCACGAAGCGGCCGGTCAGCTGGGGCGGCGTCGTGAACGTATACGACCGCTGGACCCCTGTGCCGGGTTCCAAGCGGCCGGTCTGCGTGATCTCGGCCAACACCCGGTCGTCGGCATTCCCCAACACCGGGTCGGTGGAGGCGACAATCCGTTCGACCCACGTATCGACAGTACCCGCACCCGTACCGATATTGTTCAGCATCCATTCGACGGTCACCGGGGCCGGATCGCCGATGACAAGGGACGGGCCCTGCACATTGGTGACTTCCAGATCGGCGAAGGGGGCCAGCACGACATCGATCGCGGCGGCCGTCGTGTTGTTGGCCTCGTCGCCCACTTCGTTCACATCGTTATCGGCATCGGTGACCAGCAGCAAAAACAGCGATCCGGTCGTGTCGATGGGAAGCGTCACGTCCACGGCGGCCGAGTAGCTTTGGCCGACCGCCAGGGGCCCCGGCTCGAGACGCTCGCCCAACAGAAGATCTGTCTGCGGATCAAAATTCGGATCGTCCGACAGGTAGACACGATCGGTCCAACTGCCCGGTCCGGGGGCATCTGCCGAGCCGCTGTTGGTAACGGTCCAGGAGACATTGATGGTGTCGCCGCTGGTCGCCGATGCCGGCCCGCCCGCGACCACCACTTCCAGGTCGGGATGGCCCACCGTGATTGCCTCCCCCGCGGCTGCCTGATTGTTGCCGTCGTTGCCCTCCGGGCCGCCTTCAAACACCTGGTCATCGGCATCGGTGAGCACGATCAGGGAATAGTCCCCGTCGGGGAGGGTGGGCAGGGTAACGTCGACCGAGTTGTCGACTGTGGCTGCCGCACCCAGATCGTCGGTCTGCGAGATTTCCGCCAGCAACGTGGCGCCGGTTAAATTACCGTCCGAGGACAGATAGACGCGATCCACCCAGGGTGCGGCGGCCAGGCCATCGGACGATCCGTCGGCGACGTTGGTCACGGTCCACTGGATCGTGACGACCTCGTCGGGCCGGGCCGCGCGGGGTGCCGTGATATCGGTCACCTGCAAATCCGGTTCCGGCGGCCGCGTCACGTCCAGCGGCACCAGCGTTTTGCCATCGTTGTTGTCGTCCAATGCTTGTTCGAAAACCTGCCCCAGCACGTCGGTAACGACAAAGATATCGAAGGATCCTGATATGCCGGGCGGTAAATTCACCGTGGCCGAGCCCGTATAGCTTTCGTCCACCTCCAAGGCGCCGCGGTGTTCGACGGTGCCAAGCGAAATGTCCGCAGCATCTAGCACGCCATCGCTGGAGAGGAAGAGGCGATCGGACCAGCGGGAAACGTCGGTCGTGGCAATGCCCACATTGCGGACCCGCCAGCGGACATCGACGGGGCCGCCGCTGACTTGTGACCCTGGGTCGACGCTGACCGCTTCCACGACAAGATCGGCAAACGCGGGCACGGCGTTGATGGGAACACCCAGCGAGACGTTGTTGGCTTCGGCATTCAACTCCGCGACGTCGCTGGCGGCGTCGGTTTCCACGAAGATGTAATGCAAGCCGGACAAGGGGACAGGCAGGGTGAAGTCCTGCTGACGGGGGACCGACTCGCCGACCCCCAACGTCCCTGCAAAGCTTAACTCGCCCAGGACGATGTCCTCGCCAAACGCCGCGTCAACGGACAGGTACACGCGGTCCACCCACGGGCCGACGGCGTTGCCAAAGCCCTGATTGGTCACGGTCCACTGGACTGTGACGGTCTCTCCCGGTAGTGCCTGCGGTGGCGCCGTCACGTCCGCGACCGTCAGATCGGGGGACTGCGGCAGCATGATGTCGATCGCGGCACTGACCGCTTCGTTGTCATCGTCGTCGGTTTCCGGCTGGGTCTCTTCGGCATCGGTCTCGACAATGATGAAGAAACTGCCTGCGGCCAGCCCGGCGTCGGCGGGCAGGTCGACGAAGACCGTACGCGTGTACGAGCTGTTGGTGCCTCCGGCGGCATCCAGCGGACCCAGCGTCGCGCCTTCCGGCGTTGTCAGCAGCCGGATGTCCCCGCCGCTCAGATTGTCGTCGTCCGAAAGGTAGACCCGATCTTGCCACCCTTCCACGGCCGGATCGCTGCCGATGTTCTCGACGGTGTACGTGATCCCGATCGTTTGACCCAAGGTCGCGACCAGCGGCGCCAGAACATTGGAGGCGGTCAGGTTGGGAGCGGCCAGCGTCAACATCACGACAAAGCCGTCCTCGTCCGGCTCGCCGTTGACGTTGTCCCCGTCCTGGTTCATCAGGTTACCGGCAACATCCCGGATGTTGGGAAACACCTCGACCGTGTAAGTGCCGTTCTCGGACTGGTCGTCAAACTTGATGCGGACCTCACGGTCGTCATCGACATCGATGTCGCGGATCGACGGATTGGATCCGCTGGGCGTGGTGACCCGGAAATAAAAGTTCCGCAGGTCCCCTTCGTCGATGGGTTCGTCAAAAACAAAGCGCACGCGGTCGAATGGTGCGGCAGCCTGCATCGAGGGAACGACATCGATAATCTGCGGGCCCGTCAAGTCGATTTCGAATGAACCGTCAAAGGCGACATTGCCCGCGCCTTGCAGATCGAGGATCGCGCCGCTGGAGAGGGTATAGGAATAAACCGATTCTGTGTTGGGGACCGAAATGGCGAACTGTGCCGTGCGCGGTCCGACCAGCTGAACGCTGTCGACGCGGACGTTGGCGTCCTCGAAAGTGAGGTCCGTCGTATCGAGGGAATCGGCCCGGATCGCCTCCGAGAAAGTTACCGACAGCGATGTGGGGGGCGTGTTCAGGGGTTGACCGGGATCCGGCGAGATGTCGACAACGACAGGCAGGGCCTCGGGAAACGCCTGGCTGCCCTGGCGGGCTGCCCGCAGGACATAGTCGCCGGTCGTGTCGTGCTGGGCGGACACCCGCGCATAGAAAACACCCCCTTGCCCCGCGGGAACGGTAAAACTGAGCTGCGGGTTTCGGCCGTCGCCGCTGTCCTCATCGTCGGCCACGACCTGTCCCGAGGCGTCGAACAGTTCCAGCATGGGATCCAGCAGGTTGGGCGGATGGTTCGTGCCGTCACCCGGCGTGATCGTATGCAGTTCGATTTGATCTCCCGCAGCCGCCTCCAAGCGATAAATGTCGTCCCCGAAAATGGCCACGGGCGATTGGGTGTCGAGGCGCGCGATGTTCAGCCGATAGGCATTGTTTCCGCTGCCACGCACAGCGACGTAATAGTCACCCACATAATCAAAATCATCGTTTCTCAGGAACCGGGCATTGCCGCTGGACGATACGCTGCCGAGGAACCGGCCGCGGTTGTCCCGCAGCTGCAGTGAATTGAGGCTGCCAGAGAGTCGTCCCAGGGTGATCCGTAAGTCGTCGCCCGGACTGGCAAAGAACCGGAACACATCTACCTGATCGGTTGGATCGGTCTGCCCCAGTACCTCCTGGGACAACCGATACACGGTGACTTCGTTTTCGTCGCTCCCGGACAGGAATGTATCGACCGTAAATCCTCCCGACAGATCGTTGGCCAGCGGAAAATCGTCCAAGGAAAAAAAGCTATTTCCCGCGTCGTTGGGTTCGACTTCGTCGTTCAGGGCTGGCGGGATGTGCACCGCGCCCAGGACCTGGCCCACAAACATGCCGGCATCGTTGTCGACCAGCCGCAGGTCCTGGGCACCGCCCAGCTGGTCGTTCAGCTCCCGATCGAACTGGGCCCCTCGCGTGACGATCAGCTGATAGTTTGCGCCGGCCGAGCTGGGATTGCCGGTGACTTTGACGAAGTAATCCCCCGCCGCAGAAGCGACCAAGCGATCGACGATCGCCACGGAATTGGTGGCCCCGTCGAACCCCAGGGCCAGCAGGTTTCCCGCGGCATCCAGCAGGGCCAGATCGAGCTGTGCGGACGAAGCCAGCACAATGTCGGCCGTCTCCTGGGCCGCGAGCGTGAATCGATACAGGTCGTCGCCCTCGTCGGCCACCCCCAGAACTGCCAGGCGATCCGCGGCGTCGATGAGCCCTACGGACGAAGACGACAGGTCCTGGGCCGCCCCGATCGTGTCGTTGTTCGCGCCGTCGAAGGCCTCATCTTCGAGCAGGGCGTTGAGCACAATTTCGATTTCATATCCACCGGCGCCGGCCAGCGCCGTGGACTGCACCGTGTAGGTCCCGGCCGCGGCAATCGGCACGGTCTGGATCAGGACACTGCGACCAGGTGCGGAGGCGGTCGCCGATGACAGCACGCCCCCCGCACCGCTCAGCTCCAGGTTGGCGGTCATCCCTGCCTCCCGTGGCGTCAGCCGAACGCTTGCCAGTTGATCCGCATCCAGGGCCACCGTGAACGAATCGGTGTCGCCCGTTGCATGAAACAGCCTCGTCACGGGGGGGTCGTAGACCAGCGATCCGGGAGGGCCGACGCCGACCAGCGATGGATACGACTCGGTCGCCATATCGACATCAAAATGCACCACAAAGTCATCGCCCGGTGAACCGTCACCCGAGGGTAAGGGGAAAGAGGGTGAACCATCCAGCGGCTTGTCCAGCAAGTCCCGGAATCCATCAGGGCCGCTCTTCAAACGCATCGTATACGCACCGTCGGGCAACGTGTCGAAGCCAACCGTCAGCGTCCGGGTGCCGTCGTCATAGACGAAGCTGGCGGCAGGAAGCATCGCCCCGGTCAAATCGTTGACCAGTTGCACGTCCTCGCTGCCCAGTTCCAGGGGATTCAGCGACTCGCTGAACTGTACCTCGTACGTCAGTGGTCCGGCGGGCAAGAGATCTGCCTCGATGATGGAACTGGCCACCACAAAGGGTGCGGTGACGTCCGCATCGAAGAACGCCGCAAAGGCCTGAATGGGCTCTCCCGATACGCTGCTTAGCGCGCCAGCGGCGATGGTCACGTCGTAGCGCCCGTCGCCGGCCAGCGCCGGCGTGATATCGAAGGCCAACGTGTCGCCGTCGATCACCTCCACGCTGCCCGCCGCCACACCGTTGACCAGCAGATCTTGGGGTTGCAGGGAGTCGAGCAATACCTGCTGGGAAAACTCCATCGTGTAACGGTCCGGGAAGACAGACAGGGCCACGCCGTCAAACGGATCGGTGGCCGTGACTTCAAAGGGCGAAAACCCGCTGACAGCGCCCGCCGTCGAGGACCCTATGTCCAGGACGTACGTACCCCTGCCCGATACCTGATCGACGACGACTCGATAGCGGCCCAGGGCCGATTCAGCGACGACATGATTCACCAGGACATTCCGCAGATCCGCGGCGCCGTTATCATCGCTGGCCACCGGCGTACCCGGATCGGCCCCATCGAGGTAATACAACGCGATTGCCGGATCGAGATGGTTTTCCGGCTGGCCTGGACCATCGCCCGGTGTGAGCGAAGCAAGGGTCAACGTGGTGGGAGCGGTGACCTCGAAAGTAAACGCATCGCCCCCCGGCACGTTGAAGTTGACGATACGGCTCTGCTCATCCCGTGACAAACCAGCCAGAGCACCCCCTTGCAGCGCCGCCAGTTCGACCACGCGCTGCTGGGCTGCGGTCGCATCAAAATCCTGTACGGCGAAATGCATCACAATTTGCGTTTCGCCGGGGGCCAGATTCAGCGTGTAGTCGTGACGGATTTCGTTGCCACTGGCAACAAAAGACGGATGCTGGGCTCCCACGCCGGCGGTGACGACGCCGACCGCGGGACGGTTGTCGGCTTGGGTCGTGACAATCCACTCGTCCGCGGTCGTGAACGCATCGTCACCACTGCTGGTGATGCGGCTGGTGATGTTCCTCTGGTCGGACTGGACACGGAAGGTGTGTTCGATCGGGGCGACGCCGACATTCGTATAAATATCAAGCGCCCTGGCAAAGGCACCGTCGCTGGGCACATAAATCTTGCGCACCAGTTCGATGTTCCCAAAAGCGGATGTGCCGAAGACAAACTCCCGCCCGTTTTCTTCGCTGCCGGCGCTGTTAAAGAAAAAAGCGTCCCAATTGGTCATGCCACCAAAGTCGAAAGCATTGCTCGAACCTCGCCATACGTCTCCGCTTCCCTGGATATCCCAGATGAATCCGCCGGCGTCGACCAGCTCGGCAATGTAAAACCCATCGTTCAGACCTCGTGTCACACCGTCATCCACTTCGGTCGCAAAACCGCCGACGACGACTCCCGTGTTTCCGATGTTCTGTCCGACGATGTCCAGCGGGCCGTCGTCAAAGTCGAACGATGCGTCGCGGGTGACCAGCAGGCTGTAGTCGCGCGTATCACCGCTCACCTCAACGTGATACGTTCCGCCGGAAGCGGTGCGAAAATCGATGATCGCCTGGTCTACATGGTCGCCTGCCGCCACGCCCCGCGCCAGCTCGGTGCCCAACTCGTCCAACAGCCGCAGCGTCATATCCAGGCGCTGTCGTTTGACGAACACGCCCCCCGTGCGGTCGAAACCCGGAGTCACAATGTCGACCAGGCCATCGCCCTGGATGTCGCCGGCCATGACGCCGGAGTCATTCAGGTTGGTTTGAAGCGTCAGGGGTGGCGCAAAGGTCCCGTCTCCCAGACCTCGCAACCAGACCAATCGCCAGTCGGAGACGTCCAGCACGGCCAGCAGGTCGGATTGTCCGTCCGAGTCAACGTCAGCGGAAATGGCGTCCTGCACCCGTCCGGGCACCACGATGGGCTGCGGCGCCGCGAACGTTCCGTCCCCGCTGCCGGGCAGCAACAGGATGGTGCTGTTAAAGCGGTCTGCCAGGACCAGGTCGAGATGGCTGTCGCCCGTCAGTTCCGTGACGGGGGGGGCGTATCCAAAATCGATGCGGAAGTCTCTGCCCAGGTCGTTAACCACCGGTTCCGGAAAGGCACCGGCCCCATCGTTCAAGGCGGTTGTCAAGCTGGTGCCAAAAGTGCGTCCCGCAATCAGATCCAGGTCCGCGTCCTCGGCGGGATTCAGGTTGGCCAGGCGGACCCAATCAAAATTGCCGCTGACCAGCGTGGCTTGAGGATCAAACGCGCCGCCGCCCAGGTTCCGCAGCCAGAATACCGATCCGCCCGCATAAACGATGTCCAGCGAGTTGTTCCCGTCGACGTCGGCCAGTTCGATCAAGCCGTCATCGTTGGGCGCATCGATCACTTGCAGGGGAGCGAATGTGCCGTCACCCTGGTTGACCAACAAGTGGATGCCGGCACCGCCGGTCGGCGCAAGCAGGTCCGGTGCGCTGTCACCTGTGACATCGCCGATGGCCAGGCGAAAAGCGAAACTTTGCGTGTTGTAGAAATCGAACGGGCCGAATTGCCCCCTGGCGTCGGCCAGCGATACCCAGATTCCGCCGGAATCCTGGTCGGTAAGAATCAAATCATCGCCGCCGTCGCCATCCAGGTCGGCCAAATGGGGATACAGGGAAAAGCCGGAATCGCCTTCCAGCAAAAGGTCGGTAGTGAAACTCGGTCGATCGGGCAAAGTCACTCGGCCGTCGGGGCTTGTCAGCGCCAGGGTGGCAACCTGTCCGGCGGTCAGGGTGAACTGGTAGAAGTCGGCATCACGGTTGGACCGTCCCACGACCGCCAGGCGATCCGTGCCATTCAGCGCCACGCCGCTGGCGTCGATGTTTTGCGCACTGGCCAGGTCATCGTTGGCCGGCCCCCCAAAATGCTCCAGCTCGCGGGCCGCGTTCAACGTCAGCTCGACCTCATACGCGCCACTGCCCGCCAGGCTGGACAAGACCACACGATACTCACCGTCGGTCGCCACAGGGACCGTGGACAACACCACGGGATCGCCGTCCGCAGCCGCCTCGGCACTGCCCAGGAGCACATCGCCGGGTCCGAACAGTTCCAGGCGTCCCCTCAGCGGGTCCTCAGGGACAAACGTCACGGTTGCGATCTGCCCGCCATCGAATTCAATGCGATAATCGTCACTGTCTCCTGCCACGTGAAAAACACCCGGGACCGGCGGATCGAAGACCAGCGATCCCTGGGGAGGGACCAGGTCCAGCGGCGTGGGAAAATCAGCTTTGTCGACATCCACAATAAACGCAACCACAAAGTCATCGCCGCCGATGCCATTGTTGTCCCCGTCCAGCGAATTGCCCGCTCGGTCGCGCAGCGCATCGGCACCGCTGTGCAGGCGTAACTCGTAAGATCCTTCAGCCAGGGCACCGAAATCCGCGGTCAACGTCCGGCTCGCCTCGTCGTACACCACCACGTCGGCGGCGACCACGGCTCGCGTCGCCAGGTTCGTGGCCACCACGTCCGAGGATTCGAGGAACGAGCTGTCCATGTCCTCGTTGAAGACGGCGGTGTAGGTCAAAGGACCTGCCACGACAATTTGGCCCTCGGTGATCGACGTCGTCTGGACGATCGGGGGGATGATGTCCAGGGTGAATGTCGAGCTGAAGGGGGTGAGCGGTTGGCCGGCAAGGCTGGTTACCGCGCCCCCGGCGATTTCCACGTCGTACGTGCCCGCCCCTGCACCCAGCGATGTGATGTCGAACACCGCGGTCCGGCCGTCAATGACGGTCACGGCGGTGGCCGGCGCACTGTTGATCCTCAGATCGGCCGGATCGAGCGACGTCAGCAGCATTGCATCCGAAAACTCGACGCGAAAGCTGGCGGGGAAACCCGCGACCGAAGCCTGATCGGGCAGCTGGGTCTGGGACACGACGAACGTCGGCGACGCGCCCGTCGCACCGTCGACGTGCAAAGTGAAGTCACCCGCGGTACTGCCAGCCGCGGGACTCAAGACGACGCGATAGGCGCCCCCCTCGCCGGCCGGCACGTTGTACAGCAATTGAGCGTTGCGTCCGTCCAGACTGTTGTCGTCGGTGGCCACGGCCACGAGGGGTGCCGCACCGTCGTCGTAGAACAGCTCGACCAAAGGATCAAAACCGTTAACCGGCAAACCCGCACCGGCGCCTGGCGTCGCCGTGGAAATCATCAACGCGTCGCCCGCCGTGGCCTGGAAGCGGTAATGCTGTTCGTCCGCACCAGGCAGAGCAAAGTTCACGACCTGCTGCTTTTCCAGGCCGCTCATGCCCGCCAGCGCCGTCGGCCCGGGCGCGGCCAGGTCCACCGCCTTCTGGAGGCCCTTTTCGAAGGATGCGCTTTGAGCGAGAAAGTGCATGACGATCTGGGTTTCGCCCGGCCCGAGGCTCAACTGGTACGACCAACGCGTATCGCCGAATGAATCGAGCTGGGCAGCGGAAGGGGACAGGGCGCCGCCAGCGCCGCCGATAACCTGGGTCACCGGCGGTTCGCCGAAAACGCCGGTGTCGGTGACCAGCCACGCATCGCCGGTGTCCAATTCCGCATCGCCGCTGGAGGTGCTGGTGTTCTGCGCCGAACCGCGAGTGCCCAATTCGGTTTCCAACGAGTAGGTGTAATCGACGTTGGTGGCGGCGGGGTTGGTAATGATGTCCAGATACCGGGCAAATCCCTCGTCGGGCGAAACGAAGATCTTGCGCACGACCTGGACCGAGCCGGACCCGCCACGGACGCCCTGCGAGACGTTGGCCGGGTCGATGATCACTTCACGGCCCTGGTCTTCGACAAAGCCGTCGCTGGAGTTCTGCGAAAAACCGGCCAGCTGCGCCGCGCCGTCAAACGCCCGATTCGAGCCGCTGCCGATCCAGCCGGCACGTTGAATGTCCCAGCGAAAGCTTTCGCCGTCCAACAACAACTTGAAGATATCAATGGCTTCGGCATCGCTGGCCGAGGGGTCGTAGTGACCAATGACGGGACCGTTTCCCGCAATGACTTGAGCGGCTGCGGGATGGTCGTTGCCCACCACGCGAAAATCGGCCCCGCGCGTGACCAGCAGTTCGTACGGGCCGCGCGTGCTGACTTGCGCGTGGTAGGTGCCGGTGGTCGACGCCGTGAATTGCCGGATGGTCAGGGCGTCCTCGTCCAGCAGCCGTTCCGGGTCCGCCACGGCCAGCGGATTACCGGCTGGGTCGAGCAGTTCGAGCGTGGTAGGGGACTGCTGCAGGTATTGCAGAGCGACCGAATTGTCAAAGAGGGTGGGCGCAGTCAGCGCCACGATATCGGTCATCCCATCCTGGTCGATATCGCCGGTCGCCATGCTGATGCCGACCTGATCGTCGATCAATGAATTGCCCCGCTGAAAGTTTCCAAAGCCGTCACCGAAAAACACATTCACGCCGGTGCCCACCCGGGGAAAGCTTGAGGCACCGATACTGCCGATCAGCAGGTCCTGGTTGCCGTCCACGTTGATGTCCGCCAGATCGATGGCGATCGGCTGGCTGAGGCCACCAGCGATATCCTCCGGCGGCGTGAAACTACCGTTTCCATCTCCAAACATCACCGTCACACCACCCGCCACATCCGGCCATTCCAACAAGCCTTCGCTGACGACAACCAGATCCAGCCGATCGTTGCCGTCGAGGTCCGTCACCGCCAGGGCGATCGGAAGCCCGTGACCGGGGTCCAGGTGCTGAGCGGTTTGAAACGTGCCATCCCCGTTGCCTCGCACCACCGCCACCCCACCCCCTTCACCCGTGAACTGGTCTCCTCGCAGGGCGACGACGATGTCCCGCTGGCCATCCTCGTCGATGTCGGCGATTTGGGCGTGGCGGGGCCCGGGGCCGACGTCCAGCAACACCGGGGCGGCGAACGTCCCGTCCCCGTTGCCCGTCAACAGAGTGACCCGTCCGTCGCTGCCGGACCTCGAGCCCTGGCTGGAGACGACCAGGTCCAGAAACGCGTCGTTATTCACGTGACCGACCGTCACGTGATGCGCCGAACTGGTGGAGGGGCTGATAAAAAGCGGGTCCGCAAAAGTCCCGTCGCCGTTGCCCAGCGCCACCACGATGGAACCCTGGCCTTCGTCAATCGCCACGACATCCAGCGCGGAGTCGTCGTTGATCAGGGCCAACGTCAGCGATCGCGGCTGAAACCCGGCAAACGAACTTAACGGCGGATCGAAGGTGCCGTCCCCGTTGCCCGGATACACCTGCAAGCTGTCCCCCACAAACTCCTCGCCCTCGCCCTCTCCTTCTTCTTGCTCGGACAACTGCTGCGCCACGATCAGATCCAGGTGGTTGTCACCATTCAGGTCTTCCACCAGCACAGAGCGGGCGCGGGCCAGCGTGTCGAGAGTCTGCTGAGCGAACGGGTCTGCTTGGTCTGGCGAGAGGATCAGCGTCGCCGTCTGGCCGGTGTCCAGCTGAAAAGCGTAGACGTCGCGGTCGCCGTTTCCTTCCCCCCGCACCAACATGCGATTCGCGGTGGGCGCAATGCTGATCGCCGAGGCGTTGATATCCTCGGCCGTCACGACCGTGTCGTTGGCCGCGCCCCCGTAGTTTTCAAGCTCGTACTGGCCATTGAGTAAAACGCTGACCTGGTACGACCCGGTTCCGACAAGACTGGTGGCCCCAATGCTGTAAGTCTGCGTAACCGTATCGGACAACAACGTGGGTGACAGGACGACCGTGTCGCCGGCGGCGGAGGCGACCGCGGAGGCCAGGACGGTGCTGGTGGCGTCCCTTAATTCGAGTTGAGCAACGATTGAGGGGTCACCCGGGGAAAATACGACAGACAGGCTCTGGCCTGGATCGGCGTTGACCGTAAAGCTGTCAGATTCCCCGACGGTCGCGAACGATTCGAAAACCTCATTGAAAGATGCTCGGCCGCCAAGAGGCTGGAGGGGCGCCAGGCTCACCGGCGTGGTGGCCAGCAACGCTCGGATTTCCAGCGGTTCAAATCGCCGCACGGCGTGGAAGGGGTGCGAGCGTCGCTTGGCCGCTGCGGAAGGAGTTGTCCGCAGCCAGCCAACCAGCCACCGAAAACACGCCAGTAGCAGAGCGATGAGTTGCACTGATTAGCCTGCACCCGAACCATTTACGACCGCGCCCAGCCAGGGATGGGTTGCCCGGCGTCAGGCACAGCACAAGACTCGACGGTTCGCAAAAATTCGCCAGCACGACTAGGGGAGACGCCAGCCCCCACAGAACACGCCCCACGCGTCGGCCAACTTGCCAACCGACACGTGTCGCCGACATCCTGAGGGCCACCAACGCGCCTTCAGCATATCGTCCCGGAAGGGCCAATCCAAGTATTTTTTGGCCATTTTTGCCGGCCGCGGGGCGTCATCACGACCCCAGCCCGGGGCCTGCTGGCGGTACCCGGGCCCCCCCAAGGAGTTATCAGGGCAGCTCGCGCAGACGCAGGTGGCGGAACTCGATCGGGGCGCCTTCCGATTCCAGGCAAAGATAGCCACTGCGCGGCTCGCAATCCGTTCCCCCCGAAACCTCCGCGCCGTTGACCCACAACCGGACCTCCCCGTTAATGGCCCGCACGTAGTAGTGGTTCCACTGGCCCACCCCCCGGGAACGCTCCTGCGTGGGGAAACTGCGTTTGCCGTTGGGCGCCACCGGGGGGAACGGTTTCATCTTCACGTTCGCGCC
>CAYFZZ010000330.1:0-15281 GCA_964347545.1 uncultured Planctomycetaceae bacterium
CTTTGGAACCTCTCGCTGCAAACCCTGCAACAACAGACGCAGGTCATTCCCTGCCTGGCCGGCAAAGCGCACATGGTGGTGCTGGGCAACGGGGATGTGTCGTCCTGCGAAATGCTCGAGCCGGTGGGCAATCTGCGGCAGCAGGATTGGACCCAGATCATGGCCAGCGATGCCTTGCGAAGGCAGCGAAAGAGCATCGCGCAGAAGGAGTGTTTCTGCACCCACAATTGCGCTCTGCTGGACAGCATCCTCTTTCGCCCCGCCAGTCTGCCTCACCTTTTCCACGAGAAGATCGAGGCGAGGTAAGGGCCATCGCCCCCAGGGTGGTGATCGTCGGGAATCAACCCATGGACCGAATATTCATGTCGGTGGTCATTCCCTGCTTCAATGCGGGAGCACGCATCAGCCGCTTGCTGGAACAACTCTCCTGCCAAACCCTCCCCCGCCAGAGCTATGAAATCCTGGCCGTCGATGACGGTTCGACCGACGATACCGCTCAGCAGATCGGCCAATTTTCCGACGTGACGCTGCTGCAACAGCCGCGCAGCGGTCCTGGGGCGGCCAGAAACCTGGGCACCCGAAAAGCCCGGGGCGCCTACGTGCTGTATCTGGATTCCGACGTCGAGGCACCTCCTCATCTTCTGGCCACCCACCTGGCCTACCATCAAGCGCATCCCGAAATCGCCGCCACGGGCGGCAGTGTGGTGCCGCACGAAAAGCTGCCTTTGGGGTCCTGGAGCCTGGTGGACCATCTCTCCAGCTGGTTTAACGCTCATCCTCGGGCTGTCTATCGCCAACCGCCGGAATACCTGCCCAGTCTCAATTTCTGTATCGACCGTCAGGTGGTGTGGGAGGAACGGGGAATTTCCTGGGAAGCCGGGCTGGGGTACACCGGCGAGGACGTCATCTACTGTCACACTTTGCGCCAGCACGATCTGCAGCTGTGTTTTGTACCGGAGGCGGTGGTCCAGCATGCGGATCGCACGACCTGCAGGGACCATTTCCGGCATGTCTACCGCTGGGGCTACCACGCCCCCTTTGTCCGCGGGCAACTGGCCGGTCTTCGGTACGGCTTCCTCTTCCCTCGCCGGCTGGGTCTGCAACTGTTCACGCTGCCGCTGATCATTGGGGGCTACACCTGCCTGGTCTGGAAATCGTGGCTGCCCGCCAGGCCGCTGGCGGCGACGGTCGCCTTGCCCCAAATCCTGGCTGGCCGCTGTGCCTATGCCTGGGGTGTCTTTCGCGGGGCCCTGGCCCGCCGCCGCCCTGCCGGTGATCAGGCCTTGGTCGCGGTCCGTGGCGAGCTGCGGGGATAAACGAGGCGCCGGCTCTTCGCTCGTTCTGCTACCTTTCCCCCGGGCGTTCACGCGAACCGCAGATAAGGTTCGATGGCCAGCGAGGCCTGCTGACGAGCGACGAAGGCGTCGCGGTCCGCCGACTCGGCGAAGACGTAGAGGGCATAGCCACCCCAGCCGCTGCCGCAGTACTTGCGAGCCAGGGCTTGCTCGGGGTCAAGCGTTTCCATTCCTTCCTGGCGCTGGGCACGATACGAAAGGTCGATTCCCGCACCCAGTTGCTCGACCGACCCCTGCAAGGCCCCCTCGGCCGCCAGCCGGCCCGCTTCCTCGATCAGCGAGTAGTCGCGCTGCCGCGAGACCAGCTGGGCGGTGTCATGGTGCTGGCCTGTCCACCAGAGGGCCATCTTCCCGTCGAGGAAATCGGGCCGCACCTTCGCCTCCAAAACGGGCCGGGGGCCGGATCTCCAGATGCAGAGTCCGGTTTCCAGGATCACGGCGATATCCTGCCAGCCGCAGCCCATGGCCAGTTCGGTGGCGAGGCCGTCGCAGCCGCTTAACACGCTGTGGGCGGCCGAACCTCCCAAGCCGGACCGCGGGGCATAGGGGGATCCGTGGCGGGTGACCAGGGGGGAGATGGTGCAGTTGACGATCCGTCCCCCGGGGCGAGCCAGTTGGGGGACGTCCAGCCAGCCCCCGGCAAAATCGACCCGCATCGGCGTTGCCTCAGGGGCCCGCAGCTGCTGAAAGATCCCGGTGCTGGAGACCGGTTCCAGGTGCGAGGTCTTTGGCAGTTGGATGTACTGAGCGCCGACCCGCTGGCACAGATCCCGTTTTTCCTGCTGGAAACGGTCGTCCTCGGTGACGACCAGCTTTTGCGGTTTCCGCCGCAGAAAATCGGACTGGAAATTCAGGCCCGCCGGATCGTCGTCCCCCACCAGGACCTCGTCAATCATCGCCAGGGCGTCCAGAATCGCCAGGCGGTGGGACAGCGGCAAGGCCGGTTCGCGGTGCTTCAGTTCCCGAATGATTCGATCGGTCGCGACGCTGACCACCAGCTGGTCGCCCAGCGCTCGGGCCTGCCGGAAAAATTCGATATGACCCCCATGCAGGATGTCATAACAACCGGAGACGAACACGGTTTCCATCAGGCAGACGGCTCCGCTTTCTGGCCCCCCACCCCCCTGCGGGGCGGTTCTTTTCCAGACCCAGTCTACGCCTTCACGTCGCAGGTGGCTATCTGGGGGGGGCGCTGGTTGTCGTTCGCCCCAGCGCGGAAGGGGCTCAACGGTGGCCCCGGTAGAACCGTTGGCGGAGCGTGTTGCGGTTGGAGGTCAGGGGGCCTTCGGTGACGTCATCCCGGATCGCGGTGACCAGCATGTGGTACTTGGCGTCCAGGTCGTCGGCGAAATGGATGATCATGGCCTCAGGCGTCAGCGGCGGCTTGGGGGCTCCCCATTCCGGCAGTCGCTGGTGCGAGACAATGATGTGTTCCAGCCGCAACAGCGTGTCGGGGTCGACGTCGGCGGCAGCCGGGGACTGGCGAACCATGTCTCGACCCAACAACACGTGACCGATCAGGTTGCCCGCCACGGAATACTCGGCCCCCTGCGGCTTTAAGTCGTACTCCTGCAGTTTGCCGATATCGTGCAGCACCGCCCCGGCCACCACCAGGTCTTTGCGGAGGGGTGGTTGCAGGTCGTCGTAGTAATCATCGTACTTCTGGGCCAGGAACACGCACGAGCGGGTGACGCTGAGCGTGTGTTCCAGGAGGCCGGCTGCGTAAGCGTGGTGGTTGTGCGAGGCGGCCGGAAATTTCAAAAACGCTTCCCGATGGTCCTCCAACAGCTCGAGGACCAGGCGACACAAGGCCGCGTCGGTGACGTGACGACGCACCAGGCCGACCAGTTCCGCGACCATTTCCTCGGGGTCGAATCGCGACTGGGGCGTGCACATCAGCGGATCGAAGCCGTCCCGTTCGTCGGCGGGCTGGACGGGACGAATCTTTTCGATCTCCAGCTGGGGGCCAAAGTTGGTTTCCACGTAACGCGCGCGGACCTTGTAAAACGCCCCCACCTCCCACTCGTCGCGGCAGGCCGAGCTGAACGCGGCGTCTTCCCAGATGGGAAAACTGACCTCGCGGCCCGCATCGCGAAAAGCGACCTTGAAGTAAGGCCGACCGTCTCGGGTGGTCGCCGCTTCCTTGACGGTCATCAGCAAGAACATGTCGCCGACATCTCCCGGCGCCATTTCGGCCAGCAGCGTCATCGGTACGGTTTTGGCAGGCATGGTCAATCCTTGATCCCCTCCATGGAAGATAGGGGCTCGCGGCCGGCGGCGTGCTCACCGGGACCCTGGGGCGCGGGAAGGGACGCCCGTTGCTGCCACTTTTGGTGAGCGGCCAATCGCTGCTGGTCGCTGGCGAATCCCATCGTGTGGATCTGAAACAACCGGACGGGGTCCGGTTGGATGGACGCAAAGCCATAATCTTGCGGATGCTCGCCCGACAAGTGGATGATGACCGCCAGGGCCACATCGCGGACCTGGGGCCCAGACCGTTGTTCCCCTGGCCGGTTCGCAAACGGGTTCCCCACCAGATGGGCGTCGCTTAACAGCGGCGTCAGCAGTTCGATGTGGGCTGCCGAGCCCAGTTTGCCGACGGCCAGGATCGCATCCTGCAACACGTACGGCTGCCGCTGGCGGCGACGGATGATGGCGGTGGCCGGAATCAGACCCTGCTCGAGATGGTATTGCATCGAAATCCACAGGGCCTGATAGGCCAGCTGCGTGTCGGCGGTCCGCGTGATCAGCTGGCCCACCAGTTGCCGCAGGGGAGCCTGGGAGGTGCGGTCGCTGAGCCGCTGGACCAGGCCCGCGTACTGTGTCACCTGGAAGATCGCCGTCGTGGTACCCTCGTCCAGCTCGAGCGCCCTGTCCCCGCTGGCAATTAAGAGGGCGACCGCGCCGGCCACGAATTGAGCATCGGCGGGCAGGTTGCGGCGATAGTCGGGTTGATCGCGCAGTCGCTGCACCAGCTGCTCGGCCCTCAAGCGAACCGCCTCCGCCGCGGGGGAGCCTCCTTGTTCAACGGCCTCCAACAACAGCGGCTCGGCCCGCAAGGCCTCCAGATACAGCTGCCGCGCCGCTGTCCCCTCGCCAGCCATCGACTGGAACAACTTCCAGGCGGCCGGGTCGGCGGCCGTGCCTTGGGTGTCGACGGAAAACGCGGCCAGGCGGTTTTCGAACTCGACTTCCAGCACCTGGGCCAGGATCTGCTGGACGCGGTAGCGGACCTCGGCGTCCGGATGCCCGAGGGCGGCCACCAGGGCCGGCTTGACGGCCGGTCCCAGGGCGGTGAGGCGTCGAGCGGTCTTTTGGCGGACGGCAAACGAGCGGTCGGCCAGATCTTCGATCAGCCGAGGGACAGACTCCAGATCGACCACCGCGGCCGCCCGGTCGGCGCCGGCCGCCCGGGAAGCGGGCTCCGCGGCGACCGCCGGTCGACCCGCTGCGGCCAGCAGCCCCACGGTCCCCAGGACCCACCAGCCGACCGGCAAGAAGGAGCGGAAAACGCGGCAGACCGGCGAAAAACGAGCCATACCCGAAAGATCGCTGCGGGACATAAGGAAAGGGGGCCCCAGCCCCCAGAGGGAGAGGGGCCGGTCCCCACGCCAGTCATTTTACCGGAACCGGGTCGGATTCGTCCAGCAACCGGCCGGCGGGCGGTCCCCTTTTCCGCTCTGCCTGGGACGGGGAATCCGGTGGCACCGGTGGTAACGACCCCGCTGGAAGGCTACGGCAGGCCGGTTGCTGGGTCGCCGGCCGCCGGTTACAATACACGGCACATGGGATTTGCGGCCGCTTGCAGCCATTTGCCTGCTAAAGAGCCATCGTTCGGCCCGCCGCGAAACGCCTACCGAGCCGAACGAATAACTTGACCGGTCAAGCCGCGATGAGTGGAGTCTCTCCCCCATGGCGGTTTTTTTTTGGCACGGTCCAGGGCGGCACGCAAAAGGAAATTCGAGACCCAAGGAAAGAGGATCCGGCGGGAGAGCCCGCAGCATGCCGAGCCCCACGAGGCGCCTATGAGTTTTCACGTGACCGAAGAAACAGAAAAATCTGCGGGCCCTGGCCCTTCCGCGGCACCCGGTTTGTCGACGCAAAGCGTCCATGCTGGGGAAGCCAGGCAGAAACACGGCGACGCCATCACCGACGCCATCTTTTGCTCGTCGACCTTCACCTTTCCCAATACGCAGGCGGTGATCGATTTTATCGAACACAAACTGCCTCGCGAGGAATACGGGCGGTATGGGAACCCCGGGGAAAAGTTTGTGGAGGCCAAGTTGGCCGCTCTGGAGGGCGGGGAGGCGGCGCTGCTGTTCGCCAGCGGGATGGCGGCCATCGTCGGGCTGCTGATGGCCAAGCTGAACGCCGGTGATGAAGTCGTGTTCTTTGACGAATGCTATCACCGCAGCCGGGAGTTTTGCAGTAAACACCTATCGCGGTTTGGCGTGGTCACCCATCAGGTGCCCGCCTGTGATTACGAGGCAATGGCCGCGGCCATTACGCCCAACACGCGGCTGTTGGTCAGCGAGTCGCCCACGAATCCACACCTCAGCATCGTGGACCTGGAACGCTTTGTCGAAATCGGGCGGCAGCACCGCGTGGAGACCCTGATCGACGCGACACTGGCGACCCCGGTGAACCTGCGACCGCTGGAGGCAGGCGTCGACTACGTCCTGCACTCAGCCACCAAGTACCTGGGAGGACATAACGACTTGCTGGCGGGCGTGATCGTGGGGCGTGGCGAGGCGCTCGAGCCGGTACGGCAGTTGCGCGGGATCATGGGTGCCGTCAACTCGCCGCATAATGAGTATCTCCTGGCCCGCGGCCTGAAAACCCTGGAATTGCGGATGCAGCGGCACAACGAAAATGGGTTGGCGGTGGCCGAATTCCTGGAGGGACATCCGCGGGTCGAGCGGGTTTACTATCCGGGGCTGCCCAGCCATCCCTACCACGACGTCGCCCGCCGCACGATGAAGGGCTTCGGCGGACTGGTGACTTTTCTGGTCAAGGATGCCGACTGGCGCCAGACGGCGGCTATCGTGGACGCCGTGAAAATTCCCCGCATCGGTCCCAGCCTGGGGGGCGTGGAGTCTTTGATCGAGCAGCCCCTGGTGATGAGCTATTACGAGTGTTCGGCGGCGGACCGTGAGCAATTTGGGATCCCCGACAACATGATCCGCCTGGCCTGCGGGATTGAGAACGCCGCAGACTTGATTGCCGACCTGGCCCAGGCCCTGGAGAACTGATGCGCGATTTGCCGTGGCAGATGGCCGAGGGTGCCGTCGGCGTGCTCGCCGTTTCCGCCCCTTGCCTGTTTTGCCCCGCAGCCCCGCCCTCCACCCCGGAAGGACCGCGCCCCACCCCTCACCCCCGATCCTCCTTTCGCCATGGCCCGTCCTGATCCCGCCATTCCCGATCCCGCCGAGGCCCAGCACCAGCTTGGCTTTCGCACTCGCGCGATTCATGTGGGCAACCCTCCCGACCCCCAGACCGGGGCGGTGGTGCCGCCCATCCATCTGGCGGCCACCTACGTGCAGCCCGGGGCGGGAAAATGGGGGGCGTACGACTACACGCGGAGCGGCAATCCCACGCGGAAGGCCCTCGAAACCACGCTCGCCTCGCTGGAAAACGGCTCCGGCGCGCTCGCCTTCACCTCCGGAATGGCCGCCATCCATGCCGTCACCATGTTGCTCAAACCCGGCGATCACATCGTGGCCGGGACAGACATCTACGGCGGAACCTACCGCCTCCTGCAGAAGATCGTCCGCCCGCTGAATATCGACGTGACCCTGGCCGACAGTACCGATCTGGCGGCTTTTGAAGCGGCCATCCGCGACCGCACGGCCTTGCTGTGGATCGAGACGCCCGGCAACCCGCAAATGTCGATCACCGACATCCGCGGCTGCGCCCAGCTGGCTCGGCAACACAACGCCCTGCTGGGGGTGGACAACACGTTCGCCACGCCGGTCCTGACACGACCCCTGGACCTGGGTGCCGACATCAGCATGCATTCGGCGACCAAATACCTGGGCGGGCACAGCGACGTGCTGGGCGGGGCGCTTGTCGTGCGGGATCCGCAGCTGTACGAGCGGCTGTACTACATCCAGAACGCGACCGGGGCGGTCCTGGGACCGCTGGAATCCTTTCTCTGCTCCCGCGGCCTCAAGACGCTCGACCTCCGCGTCCGCGAACAATCCCGTTCCGCAGCTCAGCTGGCCGCCACCCTGCAGGATCATCCCCAGGTGCGGCAGGTGTATTATCCCGGACTGGACGATCACCCCGGACACCAACTGGCCGCCACCCAGATGGACCATGCCTTCGGCGCCATGCTCTCTTTCGAAATCGTCGGCGACCTGGAGACCGCTCGCCGGGTCGTCGAGCGGACGAGGTTGTTCCAGCTGGCCGTCAGCCTGGGGGCGGTCGAGTCCCTGATTGAACAGCCGGCGGCGATGTCCCATGCCAGCTACGATGCGGCCGACCGCAAGGCTCACGGGATTTCCGACAGCCTGATCCGGATCTCCGTCGGCCTCGAGGCCGTGGAGGATCTTCGCCAGGACCTGCGGCAGGCCATCGAGGCCTGATTGCCAGCGGGCTGGTTCAGGTGCTTTGGATCGTCGGCCGGCGACCGTCCCCGGTGACCGCGGCCGTCACCCGGCTCGAACCGGCAATCGTCGCTCGTCAAACGAGGCAAACTAGGCAATCTTTCCGTATTTTAACGATTTTAGCGGAAGTTCTCGTTGTGAGGATTCCGATATCCAGGTTGTCACGCCTGCGGGTGTGAGCATTTGCCTATGTGGAATTTTGGGGGGCGCGCGGTCCTGCGCGCCACGTAGAGGCATTCAAAACATGAACAGTCGGTCCCCACTGGTCCTGCGCGGACTCTTGCCGGCAGGCGCGTTTTTCTGGTTGTTAACCCTCGTTCCGCTCGCCCACGCCGCGGACGACTTGCAGTGGCAGCCCGCCGGCACTCGGGATCGGCAGGCGCGTCAGGCCAGCGTGGCGCTTGCGGCGGACGCCACACCGCAGGCGACGGCCACGCCCGCGACGGCCCCAACCGATTCGGCGGAAGAACCTCAGCGGATCGACGGTGGCGCCGCGCGGAGTGCCAGGCCGCTGGTGTCCGCGTCCCCGCAGCGTGTGATTCCGGCCAGTTTCTGGCGTGAGCCGGGCGGTGACGAAGCGGCCAGCGGAGATGCGGCGGTGGTGCAGCAGAACCGGCCGGCAGATTCTGCCGTGCGTCGGGCGGTGGTCAGTGCCCCGCCGCCGCCGCGGGCCCATCGGCCCGTGGCCTATCACGCCCGCCCGTACCCCATGGCGCCCTGGCATCCTCATCCGTCGTATGCGGCCTACGCCACGGGTCCTCGTCCGCCGGCCCGCTTTGTCGCCAGCGTACCGGACACCACCGAGGTGATTGGGCCGGGCCAGACGATTCCCCTGGCGGAAGATGCCTTGGATCCGGAGCCGGCTCCCGCAGTTTCGCTGGAGGGGGAAGTCCACTTTCCCACTGGGGACCATCTTTCCTGGGGCCCGGCGGGGTCCTGCAGTTGCCATGGCCCCTGCCAGTGCGCGGGTCCCTGTTACGATCCCTGGTTTGGCTCGATCTTCTTCGGAGTGCAGGGATTCAAGGGTCCTCTCGACCTGGGGAGGAACGGAAACTTTGGCTTTCACGAGGGCTTCGAGCTGGCGATCCCCTCGCCGATCATACCGGTCAACCTCCAGCTGGGGATGCGGTTTACGCAGAACAATTTCGAAGGGGATCAGGTCACCGACTTTTATCGGGATGAGGGGCGCGATCAGGTGTTTTTGACCACGGGTTTGTTTCGCCGGGCCGACGGCTGTTGTCCCTGGCAGTGGGGCGTGGTCTTTGACTGGCTGCACGACGAATACTGGGTCGACGCGGACTTCTCGCAGCTGCGTGTGGAAATCAGTCGCCTCACGGCTTGCGGGCACGAGTGGGGTTTTCTGGCCGCGGTGGGCACCGGGGAAGAGAATTTTCGCGGGCAGGAGCTGTTGGATTTCAGTGATTTTGAATTCGATTTGGGTGCCGAGCCGACCGATTATTACGGCCTTTTCTGGCGGCGATCCACGGCGGCCTGCGGCGAGTGGCGGGCCTTGGTGGCGATCACCGAACATAGCAATTTCATGCTGGGGGGCGATTTCTGGCTGCCCTTGGGCCACTGCCTCGCCCTGGACGGCGACTTTACGTTCTTGCTGGCCGAAAAGAGCGGCTTTCGCGGACAGCAGGAAGAAGCCTTCGGAATCGGGCTCAGCCTCGTCTGGTACCCCCACCGGGGTGTGCAACACGCTGCGGGCAATCCCCTGCGGCCCTTGCTGGGGGTAGCCGACAACGCCCGCTTCTTCGTGAACCGCAAATAGGCCACCGCCCCCACGGCCGGCGACCTGGCCGCGGGCTCGTCCAGCGGATCGGCCAGCTCCCGGATCGTCTACGCAGGCGAGGCCATCCGCCATCCGGCGGCCTCCTCGCCGTCCAGCCGCAGGGTGAGGCACTTGGCGCTGCCGCCCGCCTTGACGAATTCGTCCAGCGGCGTTTCGCGGGGGGTGTACCCCCGCCGTTCGAGTTCGGCGTGCAATTGGGGACAGCCGGTATTGGTGACCACGGTCTTGCCGATCACCACGGCGTTGCAGGCAAAGCGGACCGCCTCGGCCGCGGTGACGGGAATCAGCTGGGCCACCTGCTGTCGCATGGCTCGCAAACCATACGCGTCAAACGCGGGTGGATAGTAGATAGCGGTTTCGGCGTCCAGCGGGCAGAAGCACGTATCGAGGTGATAATAGTTGTCATCGACCAGTTCCACGGGGATGACATGCACGCCCAACAACGCTCCAATTTCTTGGTGACCACGAGCATCGCTGCGGATGCGATACCCCGCAAACAAGGTATCGCCGCAGAAAAGGGCATCACCAGCGCCCTCGAAAGAGATCCCCTCGGGGGGCCGCTGGATGTGGAAGCCACGTTGGACCAGCCAGCGTTCTGCATGCGGCTGTTCCCCCTGCCGTTCCTCGTGGCGAAACCGCGACATCACTGCCTGGTCCCGATAGATCAAGGCGGCGTTAGCCGTGAAGACCATGTCGGGCAGCCCTGCCACGGGGGGCAGCAAGCAAATCCTCGCTCCGCACTCTTCCAGCAGCTGGCACAGCCCGTTCCACTGGTGGACGGCCCGGGCATGATCGGCCGGTTTCCGTTGGTCCATCCAGGGATTGATCTCGTAATGGATCCCGTAGAAATCGGGCCGACACATCAGGATCTCGGACGGCATGGCGGTCTGGCGGTAAAAGCCCAGGTGGCGGGAAGCAGGTCACATTTCTAGTTTAATGCACCGACACCAGCGGTCCCAAATTGGGGGCCTGCCCTGCGAGGCGGAGCGTAGGCTGGCTGCCCTCCTGCCGTTGCTAGCGGCTGCCCGAAGGTAGCGAGCCCCTGCCACCCGCAATCTCGGTGAAATCGGTACAGTTTCACATTTCGGGCGACCGAAGGAATGAGGTGTGGTACACCCTGGACGGGCTGCACGTTTGCCACACCGGGCGGAAAGGGCAGGCCAAGCGTTCGACTCATGTGGTGCAAGCATTGCCAACAAGATGTGCCAGGCATCGCGGTGGAGGAGACCCCTCCTCCGGACGCCGGGCAGACCGCGCACGATCCACGTGCCCTAAACGGGCAGACCACGCGACCGGCTGCCCAGCGGGGTGTGGCCCAGCCGGCCAGCCCGACGGACCGCCCGCCGGGGTATGGTGACCAACGACCGCGGGGGGCCGAAGCGGCCAGCCACGCGGACCATCCGCCCGGCCCCGACACGGCGGCCCGTTTCGTGTGCGCTCGCTGCGGAGAGGCGATCGGATCCGATTCGCCCGACAGCCTGGATGAACACGACACGCGAATCGACCAGGGATTTCATCAAGCCGCAAGAGCGGATGCGGCCGCTCGGGCGAAGTTCGAGGCCTGGGAATGGGAACTGGATCAGGAACTGCACGACATCCACCATCTCCTGGAGGCGCATGGCGAGCGGCGGGAGCGATCGGTCGAACATCGCGCGGCTCTGTACCATGAAATTGACGACGTGTTGGAGACCAGGGTTACGGCCGGGCCGACCACGAGACCGAAGGACCCTTCGCAGGGCATCGCGCCAGCCAGCAGCGACCCGGCGGAGGGCCAGCCGGGATCGATCGTGCCCTGGCTGGTGTTGGCGCTGGGCCTGATGGGCTTGACCTGCGGGGGGGTCTTATTGGTGTGGTCCCTGGTGGCGGGGCGCAGTGAACTGTGGCGAGTCGGTTTGCCGATTGCGGTGGCTGGGCAGGCGGTCATGGTGGTCGGTCTGGTGTTTTTGCTGGAAGGACTGGGTCGCCAGCAGCGCGGGTCGCAGCAGCGATTGTTGGACGTGGACCAGGAGCTGACGCGGCTGCGGGATTCGAGCCGGCGTGTCGAACCGGCTGAGCCACTCGGTCACCGCCCTCATTTCGTCGATCCCGCTGAGGATCCCCCGCCCCGCCAACTGCTGGAAGAGATTCGGCACAAATTGGACGCCCTGGCGGACAATATCGACCGCGATCTCTTTTAGGGGCCCCACCCGCCCTCCGGCCGCACCCCGCCGGCGGCCTGCATCTTGGCGGCGAACCAACGAGGGCTTTGCCAAGAGCCGCCTGGCGGCGATAGATTGGATAGAAAGCGTGCCCCCTCTTTTGCCGCTGGCCCGGATTGGCTTCCCCCAAATGATCGCTCTGGAAAAATTCTGGAAGTTGCTGGCCGACAGTGCACTGGTCGGCCCAGCGCAGCTGGCCGCGTTGCAGCACCAGTTCTCCCAGCTGAGGGGTGCCGGCAGCGCCAACCTGCCGCTGCTGGCCGAGTGGCTGGTTTCCCAAGGGACCATCACGCGGTACCAGGCCGATGTGTTGTTAAAAGGCCAGCCTGGGCCGTTTCTCTACGGCGACTTCGTCGTCTGGGATCGGGTTTTCGCTGGCCGCCTGGCGGGGAATTTCCGGGCCGTGCATCGGCCGACCGGCTATCCGGTGTTGCTGGTATTCTTCGGCGGCCAGCGAGCGGGTGATGCCTCGGCCTGGGCAACGGCGGTCGCTCGCGGCATGCGCACCTTTTCGCTCGACCTGCCGCAACTGGCGACGTGTCACGAACTGGTCGACATGGGCCACTTTCGCTTTGCCGTCCTGGACGACCTGCGGGGGCGTGGTTTGGCAGAAATTCTCCAATCCCGAGGGCCGTTGTCGCTGAGCGAGGCCAGCGGCGTGATCGGCGACGTGGCGACGGCGCTGGTTCAACTTCACGCCACAGGACAGGCGCATGGGGCGGTCCGCCCCGAGAACATCTTCATCGCCGCCGAGGGACACGCCTGCTTGTTGGATTTCCCTTTGGCCGGCACGGCGGTACCCGGCAGTCTGCCGCTGGATTCCGCCGCGGCCGATTACGCCGCCCCCGAGCTGAATCCCCGACAACCGCTGCCGACCGCGGCGGCCGACATCTACGCTCTGGGTTGCACGTTCTACCATCTCCTGGCGGGCCGGCCGCCCTTTGCCGATCCCCCGGCGCAAGTCGCCGAAAAGATGGTTCGCCATGCCACTCAGCCGATTTCCCCGCCGCCACCGGGCGCGGCGATCCCGCCGGCCGTCCAGCAGGTGCTGGAGGCCCTGATGGCCAAGGACGTCCGCCGACGGTGCTCAGATGCCCGGCGGGTGGTGGCGGCCCTCCAGGCCTGGGTCGATCCCGCTCGACCCCAGCCGGCCGTGGGCCCGCCTTCCCGGGCGAATTATCAGCGGATGGCTCATCGTCGCCGCGCCAGCGTGGCGGCCGCGGCGGCGAGTGGCCAGGAGGTTGCCGGCGCCCCGGCGACGCCGGCCGTCGCGCCTGCCCTGCCGTCAGCGATGCCTGCCGCCATGCCCCAGGTCGCAGCGGTCCCGGGCCCGTTCGCCAAGGGCGGGGGGGCCCGCCAGCCGCAGGTTTCGGGACCGGCCGAGGTGAGCCCCCTGGTGGGGCGTACTGCAGAGGGCACCGCGGTCGCAGGGGAACGGCCTTGGTGGCAGAGGCGCGAGCACCGACACCAGTTGTTCGCCGCGGGCAGTGCCAGCCTGCTGATCCTGGTCATCCTCCTAGTCGTGACCACCCGCCGTCCCCCGCCCCCGGCACCGTCTGGCCAGGGGGGGCAGGCCGGTTCCACCGCCCCTAGCCAGGACCAGGAGACCGAGCCCGGTGGCTTGGACCTGGGAGAGCCGGTAGCGGGTAGTCCCCCTGTGGCGGAGGCCGAAGACGACGACGACCCGCGGGTGGTCGAGCGGTTTGGGGAGGATGACGGGCACAGCTTGTGGGCCGCACCGCTGCGGGGCGAGCCGCTCGACCTGCGATACATCCCCGTCACCGCCCAAATGGTCTGCTCGTTGCGGACCCGTGACCTGTTCGGCACCAACAGCGATGCGGGGTTGGAGGACGCCCTGGGACCGGCCGGTGTCTGGCTGGCCGATTGGATCCGCGAAGAGACCGGATTTGAGCCGAGCGAAATCGAACGGTTGGACCTGGCTTTTTATCCGTCGGAGGATGGCCACATCGAGTACACGCTGGTGGTCTATCTTGATCAGGAGCTCAGCAGGGAAAAGCTCCTGGCCCGCTGGAAAAACCCGACGGTCGAGCGTTATGAGGAGGCCAGCTATTACAGTGCCGGTCCGAGGGCGTTCTATATTCCGCAAGGCCGCAAGGATGTGTTTGCCTGCGGATCGGTCCCGCAGATGCAGGCAGTGATCGACACGCTGGAAGAAGCCGCCTGGTTGCCCAAGGCGCTGGAAAAACTCCGCTCCCAAACGGTCGCTCAGAGTCAGGTCCAGGTGTTGTTCCTGTCCGATTATGTGCGCAGCAACCGCACCACGCTCTACCCGGGCCAGCTGGCGCCTCTGCACGAGGTGATCAGCTGGCTGTTGGGAGCGGGGGAGGGGGTTTCGGGGGGCTTGTTGAGCGTCCATGTGGGGCGGCAACTCTTTGTCGAGCTACGCCTGTTTTGCGCTCGGGATCAAAAACCCCAGCTGATCGCACAGGAGTTGTACGACCGCCTGGGCCAGGCTGCGGGAAAATTGTCTGGGCATCTGTTGTCGCTGTCGGTCAGCCCCTACAGCCAGCCGGTCCTGGCCGCCATGCCGGGGATGCTGCATGCCCTTCACCAGTACACCCGCCATGATCGGGACCATCCGCGGGGCCAACAAGCCGTGTTGAACTGCTACCTTCCGCCGGGGGCGGCGCGGCATTTCGTCGTCGCGACCGATTTGGCGTTGCTCGAGACCAGCGGCACCCACGCCGGCGGGCCTTCTCCCGCGCCGGCGCCTCGCACCCTGGAGGATCGCTTGAAACAGCCCGCCAGCCTGGCCTTCGACAATGACAACCTGATCAACGCCATGCAGATGTTGAGCGACGCCGTGGGAGTCCCGATCGAAATCCAGGGGGATGACCTCAAGTTGGAAGGGATCACCAAAAACCAGTCGTTTGGGATCGAGACCCGCGATCAGCCTGCGGAAAAGATTTTGACCGACATCATGCTGCGAGCCAATCCGACGAAGGTCAGCGACCCGGCCGACCCGGCGCTGAAGCTGATCTACGTCCTCAAGCGGCAGCCGCAGGGGGGTGGCGAATTGATTTGGATCACCACGCGGGCCGCCGCGGCGGGGCGGGGGGATGCCGTGCCGCCCCAGTTCCAGCCGTAAGCCGCAAAATAAGCTATTTTTTTCCAGCGGTGGGGCCAGCGCCAGGGGCGGTTTCTGCGATCCCCACCGTGGCAGCTATAATCGAAGGTAACCGCCGACCTGTCTCCTCTGGTGGGAAACCCAGACGTTGCTCGACCCTTACGCCATCCAGTGCATGACCTGCGGAGCTCGGCTGCTGGTTCGCAAGGCGGCCGCCGTGGGGCAGATCCTGAACTG
>CAYFZZ010000331.1:0-10652 GCA_964347545.1 uncultured Planctomycetaceae bacterium
AGCTGGCCTTCTCCCTCGGCAAAGTACCGCGGCAGTTCCTTCAGCGAGGTGGCCAGGGGACCACTGCGGCCGGTCGGCCGCAGGCGGGGATCGACTTTGTACAGGCGTCCGTAGGGACCCATGTGGCTGGCGACGTGAATAATCCGCCGACCCAATTCGCCGAAAAAGTGCCGGTTGGAGGTGGTTTCGGCCGAGCGGCGGGTGGGGCGGCGTTGTTGCGTGGAACCCTCGTCTTCGTACAAAAACACCAGGTCCAGGTCGCTCTGGTAGTTCAGCTCGCGTCCCCCAAACTTGCCCATCCCCAGGATGATCAGTTCGCAGACCTGCCCGGCGCGGGGACCACTGTCGATCACCGGTTCCCCCAGCCGATCGACCAGCTGGCTGTACTGTTGCCGAGTGATTTGACAGAGGCAGGTTTCGGCGATGTCGGACAGCGCGGCGGTCGTGGCTTCGATCGTCTCTTTTCCCAAAATATCCCGCACGCCAACGCGCAAGTTTTGCGCGTTGCGGAAACTGTGCAAGATGGGTTCCGTGTCTTCGGCCGCTCGACAAAGGTCGCGCAGCGAAGCTTCCAGTTCTTCGAGAGTCGGCAGCTTGCCCAGCACCAGGCTGTCCATCAGTTCGTCGATCATCCCCGGGTTGCTGATGAGGATCCCGGAGAGGTAGGGGCTGGTCGCACACAGCTCGACGTACAGCTCCAGGGTGGGAGGATTGAAACTGAACAATTCCCACAGGACGCCCTTGCCGCCCAGGGAGTCGCTGACTTTGCACAGCTGGGTCAGGGTCGAGTCCGGGTCGGGCCGGCTGGCGATGGCTTTCAACAGGGCCGGAGCGATGGCCGCCAGGAAATGCCGGCAGCGGCGGGTGGAGAGGAAGCGAATTTTTTCCTGGGCCAGCTCCATCAGGTTGCGATAAGCCTGCTGGACGTCGACAAACCCATATCCCCCCAGCACTTTTTCGATTTGGGCCGGGGAAGGTTCGGGGGCCAGCACCAGGTCGACTTCCGGCGCGGCCGGGGCGTCGTCGGTGAAAGCGTCATGCAGGAGGTGGTCCAGCACCTTTCGGTTCACCTCCGTGATCCGCCGGTAATCGTCCGCAAAGGCCTCGCGGGGCGGGGGCTGGCCGTCGGCCGCATAGCCCATGCGGATCGCCAGTCGGCGCAGCTCCGGGGGGTCGGCCGGCAGTTGATGCGTTTGCAGATCGAACATGATCTGCAGGCGATGTTCCAGTTTCCGCAGGAAGCGGTAATTTTCCGACAGCAGCGAACGTTCCTGATCGGAGAGGCAACCCGCCGCCGCCAGGCGGTCGATGGCCTCGAGGGTATTGACGTGGCGGACGTTTTGCAGGTCGCCGCCGTTGAGGAGCTGGAGGAACTGAATGGCGAATTCGATGTCCCGAATGCCCCCTCGACCTGTCTTGACGTCGGTGTCTTCTTCGCCGGCGGTCCGCGAGCGTTGTTCGATGCGGCGTTTCAGCGCTTTGATGCCCGTAATATCCGCCAGGCTCAAATACACGCGATACAGCCAAGGCTGGAGCTTCTGCAAAAAAAGGTTGCCGAAATCGAGGTCCCCGGCCACCGCTCGAGCCTTGACAAATGCCTGGCGTTCCCAGGTGCGGCCCAGGACGTCGTAGTAGTGCAGGGCCTGTTCCATGCCCAGCGCCAGCGGGCCTTGAGCCCCGTTGGGTCGCAGGCGGAGGTCGACGCGGTAAGCGATCCCCAGCGGCGTATTTTCGCTCAACAGCTTCACCACGTCCCGAACCACCAGCGCGAAAAAATCGCCATTGGCTTGCCGCCGCCGGCCATCGGTTTCCCCTTCGACATCGTAGATGAAGATCAGGTCGATATCGCTGGAGTAATTCAGTTCCACCCCTCCCAGCTTGCCCATTCCCAGGGCGACGAGTCGCGCGGGCTGGCCATCGGGACCGCGGGGTACGCCGCGGTCGGCGCTCTGTTTGCGCAGCGAAAAACGGAGGGCCGCATCGGTGACGGCCTCGGCCAAAAACGAGATCTGCCGGGTGACCGTTTCCAGCCGCTGTTCGCGAATCAAGTCGCCATAAGCGATCCGCAGGGTTTCCCGTTGTTTAAAACGGCGCAAAGCGGCCGCGCAGGCACGGTCGTCGTCCACCGCGCTAACCTCGCTCCAGATTTCCTCGCACAACGTATCGCGTGCCACCGGTTGGCCTTCGGTGATCCTCAGCAAGTCGTAACTTTCCGGGTCGCGAATCAGCAGGTCGGAGAGATGCTGGCTGTTGGAAAAAATCCGCAGCAAGATTTGCAGTGACTGGGGATCCCGCTCGAAAAGGGCGCCCAAGCCGAGCGGGTTGCGGGAAGCGAGGATAAAGCGAGCCAGGTTGTTGAGGGCCATGTCGGGATGGCTGGTCCCCGGCAGACAGACCTCCAGCTGGTCGCTCAACGTCGACAGCAGGTCCAGGGTCAGGCCTGCCCGAGCGATTTCGACCAGACTCGCATGGCCGCGGGTGGTATCTTCCAGTCCCAGACCGGTCAGCCACGGGCGGGCCTGGGAGGCGTCTTCCAGATATTGCTGTAGCAGCGCAGGATCCATAAGGGGCATCCTACGCTGTGGCCGCAGCCCTCTCAAGAATCGTCGCCGTGGCGGACCAGCGGACCCTCCGCTGCTGGCCGGAAAAACTTGCTTGCCGGTAACCCTTTACCGGATTGCAGCAGAAGAAAAGATGACGCTGTTCCCAATTCTTGCCAGACACGCCTCCGGTACCCTCTCCCCTGTCCCCCGGCGTGCCGGGGGATGGGGGAGAGGGGACTTATTAATCTCAACTCGCGGTAACACGCGGCCGCTGCAAGCGACGAAAGTGGTACGCTTGCCGATTTTCCTGGGCATCCCCGGCGAACACCCCGACAGGGCGCGGCTCACCTGGGGCGATGGTCGATCGGCCAGGCCGCGACTGGGCAGGGGGCCGACGCCCCGCGGGAAGTGGGTTCCTGGCCACCGGCCGAGGGCACAACCGCGGGGGGTGGGTGCAGGGGAGCCGGTCGCGTGGGGGTGGGCCACGGCTAGGGGGCCTCGAGGAGGTAGACTTCCGGCGGCACGTGCCCGGTGACGACCTCGCCGAACAGGGTAAACGCGTTGGCATCGTAGATCGTGATGGGCAAGATCTGACCGATCTGGCGCGGGTTGCCGTCAAACACGACAATGTGGTCCCCCGAGGTGCGTCCGGTCAGCTGGAGGGGCCGGCCCTCCTGCTGGTTTTTCAACCACGATTTGCTGGGACCTTCCACCAAGACCTCACAAGTCTGCCCAATCCACCGCTGATTGTCTTCCGTGCTAATCGAGTTCTGCAGTTCCAGTAATTCGTGGTTGCGTCGTTTCTTCACCTCTTCCGGCACATCGTCCGCAAACATTTCCGCTCCCTTGGTCCCCGGCCGCGGGCTGTACTTGAAGATAAAACTGTTCTTAAAACGACACTCGGCAACCAGCGCTTGGGTCAGGTCGAAATCTTCCTCCGTTTCGCCGCAAAATCCCACGATGAAATCGCTGGTGACCGTCGCCTCCGGGATCGTCTCCCCAATGCGGCTCATCATGTCCCGATATTCCCCGACCGAGTACCCGCGTTTCATGCGTTGCAGGACGCGATCCGAACCGCTCTGAGCAGGCACGTGCAGGTAGGACGAGCATTTGGGAAGATCGCGGACGGCTTGCAGCAAATCGTCGGTCATATCGCGGGGGAAGTTGGTGACGAACTTCAGCCGGTCCAGCCCGTCGATCTCCTGCAAGCGATACAGCAAGTCCGACAGCCGCGTGGTGTGGCCCCCCTCCTGGTAGCGGTAGCTGTTGACCGTCTGGCCCAGGAGGGTGACTTCCCGACAGCCTTCGCTGGCCAGCTGACGGGCTTCGGCCACGATCTGCCGGGGCGGCCGACCCTGCTCGGGTCCCCGCACCTTGGGAACGATGCAGTAGGTGCAGAACTTGTCACAGCCGATCTGGATCCGCAGGTAAGCCTGGTAGGGGGAAGGCCGCATGTCGGGATCGCGCAGCGGGTCGTAGCTTTCAAAGCTGCGCTGGATCGACTCCCGGTCGTATCCTTTCCGCGGCAGGCTGACTTCCAGCTGTGGCCCCGCGCCCCCCCGGATCCGCTCAATCAGCTCGGGAATCTGGTGCAACTGGCCAGGTCCCACGACCAGGTCGACGTACGGGGCGCGGTGCAGCACCCGCTGCTGGTGGTTTTGGGCCATGCAGCCGATGACGCCGATGATCTTGTCCGGATTCTGCCGCTTGAGGTATTTCAGCCGCCCCAGGGCGCTGTAGACCTTTTCCTCGGCATGTTCCCGCACGCTGCAGGTGTTAAACAGCAGCACATCCGCTTTCCGCCGCCGGTCGGTCAGCTCGTACCCCTGCTGCCGCAAGCTGGCCACGACCAGCTCGCTGTCCAGCACGTTCATCTGGCAACCGACAGTTTCGATGTACAGCTTGTGGGTCATGGCGCTCAGCGTCGCGGCAAAGCGCAGGCGGACCAGACCAAACCTGCGGCCCCTATCGTATCACGGCGCGTCACGGGGGGGCGAGGGGAGTTCCGCGGCGTGGCCCGGTGGCGAGCACCGGTTCAACAAGCAGCCGAATCGCCGAACCGGTCTCCGACCTGTACCGGATAGCCGCGCAAGAACTGGTCGGCAGGCATGCTGCGTTTCCCGGCCGGTTGCAGGTGAAGGATCTCCAGGACACCCTCCCCCGTGGCCACCGCCAGCTCGCTGGGCCCGGCCGCGATCACCGTTCCCGGTGGCTGCTGGCTGGGCGCCACCCCCACCCGCACTCGGTCCAGGATCAACCGCAGGGGAGGGCGACCGGGACGCAGCCAGGAGGTGAACGTCTTGGGCCAGGGCTGAAAGGCCCGCACCTGGTTGTGGATCTGCTGGGCCGAGCGGTCCCAGTGGACCCTCCCGTCCGTTTTCTTCAGCTTGGGGGCACGCGTCACCTCGTGCGGGTCCTGGGGGACCTCCTCCAGCGCGTCGGCCTGCAATTGGTCGATGGCGGTCAGGACCAGGCTAGCCCCCGCGGTGGCCAGTCGAGCCTCCAGCTGGACGGCCGTCTCCTCCGGGTCGATGGCCACCGGTTGCTGAGCCACGCAGGGACCGCCGTCGATCTGGGGTGTCATGTGGATCACCGTGTTCCCGGTGTGGGTCTCTCCGTGATAGAGGGCCCAGTTGACCGGCGCCGCTCCGCGGTATTTGGGCAGCAGCGAAGCGTGCAGGTTGAAGCCTCCCCACCGCGCCAGGCTTAACGTCTCCCCCGCCAGCCGCTGGCCATAGTCGCAGACGACCAGCAGATCAGGCGCCAGGTTGCGGAGGATTTGCTGAACCTTCGGGGCGTTGACGTCTGGGGGATCGTAGACGGGGGTGCCGTGGGCCTGGGCCAGCTGCGGCAGGGCGGGGCCGGCGGGCGGCCGCCGGTGCCGGGGACTGCGCTCGGGACGCGTGAAGAGGGCCACGATTTCATGCGGGGTGGTGTAGAGCGCCTGCAGGGTTGGCAGAGCGTATTGGCCGGTCCCCATCATGATGATCTTCATACGCTTCTCGCCCGCACAGCTTCTGGCAGTTTGGCCCGCCTGCCGAGCCGGCTGCCTGCGTCCGGGGGCAGGCAGCAAAGCCACTCCGCCGCCAGGCGGCGGAACTAGGAACAGTACTCCGCTTCCATGCCGGCCAGGCGAGCGGCGATTTGTTGGTCGGGGGGGATCTGGTTTGCCGAGCGGCGTTCGGTGAATTGGGCTTCGAATTCGGCCAACGCATCGCGGATATCCGCAGCCACCGTCTCGCTCAGCCGGTCAATAAACAACACACCGTCCAGGTGGTCCGTTTCGTGCTGGACGACGCGACCCATCAGGCCCTCCAGGGTCTCCTCGATCAAATCCCCCTGCAGATTGTAGGCGGTGACGTGGATCTGGGCCGGGCGGCGGACCGGGGCGTACACCCCCGGGATGCTCAGACAGCCCTCTTCGTCTTCGGCCGAGCCTTTGGGGTGGCTGAGCACGGGATTGATAAAGACGAGTTCCTCGTCCGGCCCCCGCTCGCCCCCCCCCAGGTTGGCCACAAACAGGCGATACGGCAAATCCACCTGGTTGGCCGCCAGGCCCACCCCCTGGGCTTCGTACATCACGCGAAACATGTCGCGGACGACGTCACGCAGGGTAGCGTCCACGCGTCGAATCGGCTTGCTGCGATGACGCAACGTCGGATGGGGATACTTGATAATCTCCACGTGCGACCCCGAGGGCTGAGGATCAACTGGGGCTGGCGAGGGCGGCCTGCCCCGGCTGGCGGATGTCGTATTGTACGCGTTCTCCCCCCGCAGGGGATAGGCGAAGACCGGCGGTGGCTGTGGTCCTGCGGGATGCGGGTTGCGGGTTGCGGGTTGCGGGATGCGGGATGCGGGATGCGGGATGCGGGATGCGGGTTGCGGGATGCGCATTCAGCGCAGAGCTCGCTTGTGGCAAACCGTCAGCGGCAGAGGGCCGGAGTCTGGCTCCTTTTTCGGCCGCCTACGTTTGATCCCTCGCGCAAATCCTCTCCCGAAAAAGGTGCCTGACTCCCTGGCAGCGGGATGCGGGATGCGGGTTGCGGGATGCGAATTGCGGGATCAACTCACCCCTCACCACTCACCACTCACCACTCACTCCTCACCCCTGCCGGCCACTGTTGAGCGGTCCTAGGTCTAGGCCGAACCGACGGTTGCGTGACGCGGTCGCTGGACCGCCTTGTACACCGTTCGCATGCGGAAAAAACCAAACCGCTCGTAAAGGCCAATCGCCGTGCCGTTGTCGGCGGTGACTTCCAGGTAGCACCGCCGCAGACCCGCTTGCTGAAACCCTTCCAGCGCGCGGGCCAACAGCGATGCGGCCAGCCCCTGGCCTCGGTGTTCGGGAACAATGCCCAGATTCTGGATCGCGCCGTAACCACCCCGATCGCGGATTCCCTGGATCGTTCCGCAGTATTCTCGTGCCTCGTCGCGGTCCCCCCGCCAGCTCAATAACCAGGTTGCCTCTGGCAAAAAACCCCGCTTGCGGCTGATCTCTTCCATCAGCCGGTGGCAACCCTCCATTTCGCCCAGGCAGGGAAAGATCTGAGCATCAATTTGGCCGCAAAAACTGCGATACTTCACGTCCGCATGGTGGCTCAGTAGACCCGGATGCCAGGTGTGCATCCGGTAGCCGGTGGGCAACGAGGGGAGCGAAAAAAGGCTGCCGGCCAGCTCGATCTCCATGCGATACCGCTTGAAGTAAGTCACAGGCATGGCATCGACTTCCGCGCCCCAAGACAACCTGCCGCGCGACCCGCGGCGGTTATTTCAATTTAGCCCTCCGCCCGGCCGTGGTCAACGCAAAGCGGGCTTGGGGCCGGGTCGATCGTCCGCGGTCGCGGGGCCTGAAGTCGGTTTTTCTGGTGCGTCCCGCAGAATCGCCAACACCGGCCGACCGGGCAGCCGCTGGCGGCGAAGGCCGCCGGAGAGGCCGATCGGCTCGCCAGCCGCTCCCGGCACCGCGGGCCGCAGGCCGGGGGGGGCCAAGGGGTTCAGGCCGAGGGTTTTGAGCAATCGAAAATTATTTTTTCAAAATTGAAAAAATTTGGGAGCCCCCGTAAAATAGGTGGCTCAGGAGTTGTTTGCCCATGCCCGCCTCCCCGACCCGTCGATCTGTGAAATGGGCGGCCGCCTGCCTGGCCTGGCCGCTGATGCTCGGTTGCACGCAGACCGCCAGCCAGGGTCCGCCTGGCCCCAGCCCTGTCGGGGAGGACCGCCTGACCGTGGTCTGCACCACCACGATGATCGCCGATTTGGTGCGGAACCTGGCGGGCGAGGTGGCGGAGGTCCACGGGATCATGAAGGAAGGCGAGGATCCGCACGTGTACGATGTCCGTCCGCGCGACGCCGAACTGATCGCGGGGGCCGATCTGGTCTTGTTGAACGGTTATCACCTCGAGGCAACGCTGGGCCACGTCATCGACAATAACGCCGAAGGTGAGGTGGTGCCCCTGGCTGAACGGGCGGTGGCCCAACCGTTGGCCGGGGGGGACGGCCTGGGGGCCCCCGATCCTCACTGCTGGATGAACGTCGCCTACTTCCGCCGCTATGCCGATCACGCTCGAGATGCCCTCATCCAAGCCGATCCCGCACAGGAAGCCATCTACCGCCGCAACACGGACCAGTATCAGCTGGCGCTGGACGAATTGGAGGCCTGGATCCGGCAGGAGGTGGCCAGGGTTCCCCCCTCGCGTCGAGTGATGATCACCAGCCACGATGCTTTTGCCTATCTGGGGGACGCGTACCAGATCGAGGTCCACGGGATGATCGGGATTAGCACCGAGCAGGCGCCGCGGCCGCAGGACATTGAAAAACTGGAGTCCTTGATTCGCCACCGCGGCGTGCGGGCGCTGTTTGTCGAGACGTCGGTCAGCGAGACCTTGAACCGCCTGGTCCGCAAAAGTGCCGCGGCCACGGGGGCAGAGATTGGGGGCAAACTGTACAGCGACTCGTTGGGCCCCGCCGGCACGCCTGAGGGGACGTACGTGGGGATGATGCGGCACAACGTGAGCACGATTGTTGAGGCGTTGAGGTGAGCGATGAAGTCGGCCGAACCCATGCTGGACGATCCCCCGTTGGTCGGGTCGCCTGACGGCCCCCCGCCGGTCCGAGCGCGGAACGTGACGGTGGCCTACGAGGGCCGGCCCGTTTTGCGATCCGTTTCCTTCACCCTCCCGCCCCGCAGCCTGACGGGGATCATCGGGCCTAACGGAGCGGGGAAGAGCACGTTGTTGCGAGCGATCTTGGGCCTGTTGCCGCTGGACAGCGGCCAGATCGAGGTCTTTGGCCAGCCGGTCCACTTGTCGCGGAATCGCCTGGCCTATGTCCCGCAGAAGCAGTCGGTCGACTGGGACTTTCCCGTGACCGTCGAGGACGTGGTGTTGATGGGCCGCTACGGACACCTGGGGTTGTGGCGGCGCCCCGCCTCCGGCGACCGCCAGCAGGCCCAGGCCGCCCTCCAGCAGGTGGGGATGTACCCCTTCCGGCGGCGGCATATTCGCCAATTGTCGGGAGGCCAGCAGCAGCGGGTGTTCCTGGCTCGAGCCCTCTGCCAGGAGGCCGATGTCTTGTTGCTGGACGAACCCTTCGGCGGTGTCGACGCGAGCACGGAAGCGGCGATCTTTAAGTTGATCGACCAACTGACCGGCAGCGGCAAGACCCTCTTGGTCGTCAATCACGACCTCTCCATCCTCGATCGCTTTGATGCCGTGCTGCTCTTGAACCAGCGGGTGATCGCCTTTGGTCCGACCGCCGAGACGGCCAGCGAAGAAAACCTGCGGCGAACCTATGGCGGCCGCCTGGCGTTGCTGGAACGAGCCGACGACAGCTTGCAGGAGATGCGGTAGAAAGTCCCCCCCAACCCGAAATAACCATTCCCGCCCCCACCACGCACGCCGGACGGCGCTTTTCGCGATGCTTGACCTGGTAGCCCAAATCGACTGGCAAGGCTGGTGGCTGCGGCCGTTCAGCGAGCGGTGGTGGATGGAGACGGTCTGCAGCATGCTGGTCGGCGTGGCCTGCGGGGTGGTGGGCTGCTACGTCGTCTTGCGGCGGATGGCCCTGATCGGCGATGCGCTCAGCCACGCCGTCCTGCCCGGCGTTGTGATCGCGTTGCTGGTCACCCGCAGCGCGGGGATCGTCGGCCTCTTGCTGGGGGCCCTGCTGGCCGGCCTGGTGACGGCCGTGTTGGTCAACCTGGTCAGCCGGTTCAGTCGCACCAAGGAGGACTCCTCCATCGGGATTGTGTTCACCGCCCTGTTCGCCCTGGGCATCATCTTGATTAGCGCCATGCCGCGGGCGGTCCATTTCGACTTGAAGTGCTTTCTGTTTGGCGATCCGCTGGCGGTGGGCACCGCCGACTTGACCTTGATGGCGATCGTCTGTCCCACGGTCCTCTTGATCGTGGCGGTGCTGTACCACCCTCTGAAGCTGGCCAGCTTTGATCCGGTGGTCGCGGCGGCCATGGGTGTGCCCGTGATGGGGCTGCATTACCTGCTGATGGGCATGCTGTCCGCCACCGTCGTGGCAGGCCTGAAGACCACGGGGGTCGTGTTGGTGGTGGCCCTGATCATCACCCCGGCCTCGGCGGCGTATTTGTTCAGCAACCGGTTGGGGGGGATGATGTTGCTGGCCGGCACCTTCGGGGCCTTGGCGGCCCTGGCCGGGATGACCCTCTCGTTCGTGACCAACTGGCCCAGCGGGGCCACCATGGTCCTGTTCGCCACCGCCATCTTCGTGGCCGCTCTCCTGCTGAGCCCCACCCAGGGGGTGCTCACCTCCAGCCTCCATCGCTGGCGGATCCGGCGGCACGTGGAAAGCGAAGACCTCCTCAAAGGGCTCTACCATTCCGCCACCGACAGCGGCCAGTGGTGCCCCGTGGAAGAAGTGGCCGAAGCGGCCCGGATGACGCCCGCGCGGGTGGCCCGAGTGGCCCGACAGATGCTCCGCGAAGGACTCGTCCAGACGGCCCCAGGTCAGCTGGCCCTGACCCCCGCCGGTTGGGCGCGGGCGGTCGAAATGGTCCGAGCTCATCGTTTGTGGGAATCTTACCTGTCCGAGGAGGCCAACCTGGCGCCGGAGGATGTGCACGACGAGGCCGAACGGTTA